>DASTXN010000001.1:0-3142 GCA_035765515.1 Jatrophihabitantaceae bacterium
CGTCCTGCGGCGAGGTGCTGATCGTCATGCGACAGAGCCGGCGCTCGTTCGTAGACCGCGTCGACTTCGTGACCTCCTTCGGCTTCGGCCGCGGCGCCGGCGAACGCGAACGGCTCGGGCTGCGCGGACGCGGCCCGGTCAAGGTGATCACCGACCTGGGCATCCTCGAACCCGACCCGGAAACGTGCGAGCTCACGCTCACCGCGCTGCATCCCGGCGTCACCGTCGAGGACGTGCAGGACGCGACCGGCTGGCCGCTGCGCGTCCACGCCGAGCTCGCGACCACCGAAGCTCCGAGCGAGCACGAGCTCGGCGTGCTGCGCGACCTAGTCGCCACCCTGCAACCGGCATCCGCACAGTCGATTGGGAGAACCTCATGACGTTCGTCCTGCCGCCGGGATACCGGACCGAACCGGAGGGGACGCATCCGGCGTACGACTTCGAGGGGTACCGCAGCACCGCACTGCGGCACCCGAATCAGCCGCTGCACCTGCTGCCACAGCGGCTGACCGAGGTGACCGGTCCGCTGTTCGGCGAGGACCGCCTGCAGCCCGGCGACAACGACCTCACCCAGTACGACGGCGGCGAGGCGGTCGGCCAGCGGATCGTGGTCCACGGGCGCGTGCTGGACGGCGACGGCCGGCCCGTTCCGAACGCGCTCCTCGAGGTGTGGCAGGCCAACGCGGGCGGTCGGTACCGGCACATCGTGGACCAGTGGCCGTCTCCGCTCGACCCCCACTTCGCCGGTCTCGGGCGCACGGTGACCGATGGCGACGGGCACTACTCGTTCACGACCGTCAAGCCGGGCGCGTACCCCTGGCGGAACCACCTCAACGCCTGGCGCCCGGCGCACATCCACTTCTCCTTGTTCGGGCAGGCATTCACGCAGCGCCTGGTCACGCAGATGTACTTCCCGGACGACCCGCTGTTCTTCCAGGATCCGATCTTCAACTCGGTGCCCGACGAGAAGGCGCGGGCGCGGATGATCTCCAGTTATGACCACGACGTGACCAGCGACCACTGGGCACTCGGTTTCAGGTTCGACGTCGTCCTGCGCGGCCGTGAGCAGACGCCGTTCGAAAGCGAGCCGGACGATGACTGAGTTGGGTTGCACGCCGTCGCAGACCGTCGGGCCGTTCCTGTCGATCGTGCTGCCGTGGCCGGACGGGCCGGACGTCGTCCCGGACGGAACGCCCGGCGCCATCACGATCACCGGTCGGCTGGTCGACGGCGCGGGCGAGCCGGTGCCGGACGGGCTGATCGAGACCTGGCAGGCCGATCCTCAGGGACGCTTCGCGCACCCGGACGATCCGCGGGGCGCGGTGGCGCCCGGCTTTCGCGGCTTCGGCCGCTGCCCTACCGACGCGGACGGGCGGTTCTGGTTCCGCACGCTCAAGCCCGGCCCGCTGCCGGCCGAGGACGGCGCTGTCGAGGCCCCGCACATCGACGTGTCCGTGTTCGCGCGCGGACTGCTCAACCGGCTGGTCACGCGGATCTACTTCCCGGACGAGCAGGAGGCGAACGACGCGGACCCGGTGTTGCGCACGCTCGCGCCCGAGCAACGGTCGTTGCTGCTGCTGCAGCCCCAGGCCGACGGCACGCTGCGCTTCGACGTCCGGTTGCAGGGCGAACCCGAGACACCGTTCTTCCGGCTCTGACAGATTGACAGGCATGGGTGCGTTGTTCGATCCGCTATTCGGCATGGACGCGGTCGCCGTGGCGACCGGCGACCGTGCCTGGCTGAGCGCGCTGTGCGAGACGGAGGCGGCGCTGGCGCGCGCGTGCGCGCGGACGGGACTTGTCGCACAGTCCGCCGCGCTGGAGATCGCGGCCGCGTGCGAGCAGGTGGCGGCAGGTGACCCGGCGGAGCTGGGCCGGCGTGCCGTCGCGGGCGGCAACCCGGTGATCCCCCTGGTGGCCGAACTGCGGGAACAGGTGGCCAAGCGCGCCGGTGACGACGTCGCCGCGGCGGTGCACCTGGGCGCGACCAGCCAGGACGTACTGGACACCGCGAGCATGCTGATCACCAGGCGCGCACTGGACGTCCTGCTCGCGGACCTCGCTGGCTGCGCGGAAGCATGTGCCTCCCTGGCCCGGGCCCACCGGGACACACCGATGGCTGCGCGGACCCTGCTGCAGCTCGCGGCGCCGACCACGTTCGGCGCGCTGGCCGCGACCTGGGGCTCCGCCCTGGACCGCGCGCACGCGCGCTTGGGCCACCTGCGCGGAACGCTGCCCGTGCAGCTCGGTGGCGCCGTCGGCACGCTGTCCGTCCTGCACCCGTCGGGCCCGGACGTCCTCGCCGCCTTCGCCGACGAGCTCGGCCTCGCCCAGCCCGTCGCCCCCTGGCACGCCGACCGGACGACGATCACCGAACTGGCCGGCGCGCTGGGCACGTCCGCCTCCGCCGTCGCGAAGGTGGCCGTTGACGTCGTGCTGCTCGCGCAGAACGAGGTCGGCGAGGTACAGGAGGCCCAGCCCGGCGGATCGTCCGCCATGGCACACAAGCAGAACCCGATCGCTGCGATCACCGCCCGCGCGGCAGCGGCGCAGGCACCAGGGCTGGTCGCGACACTGTTCGCGGCCGCTGCGCCCGAGCTGCAGCGCGGCGCGGGCCCGTGGCACGCGGAGTGGCCGGCGCTGACCGGCCTGCTGCGTGCCACGGGTGGCGGCGCGTCCCGGCTGCGTGCCTCGTTGACGGGGCTGCAGGTGGACGCGGCCGCGATGTCCGCGAACCTCGCCGCGCTGGGTGATGAGGTCGGGACGGGCCACGCGGGCGATTTCGTCGACCGCTATCTCGCCGCACGCAACTCCGGCGGGCGCGAATGACCCTGCTGCACTGGCGCGCGGACGGGCCGGCGGGAGCGCCGGTGCTCGTGCTGCTCAACTCGATCGGCACCTCAGGCGAGATGTGGACGCCGTGCGTGGGCCCGCTGGCCGAGCAGTTCCGCGTGCTCCGCATCGATACGCGCGGCCACGGGGAGTCACCGCCCAGCCCGCCCGGGACGTCCTGCTCCCTCCCCGACCTGGGACGCGACGTCCTCGGCGTGCTGGACGAACTCGGCGTCGAACGCGCGCACATCGCGGGCCTGTCGCTCGGCGGGATCACCGCGCTGTGGCTGGCGATCCATCGCCCTGAGCG
>DASTXN010000002.1:0-4241 GCA_035765515.1 Jatrophihabitantaceae bacterium
TACCGGCCCTGCTACGAGATCGTCGCCTGACCCTGTTCAGGATGTGTGACGAAAGTCACACGCTCCGGCCAGAAGCCGCTTGCCATCCGTCGGCGATGAGCGGCAAAGTGTGCCCTGGGGGATTCCGGAGACGCACGTGAAGGCGCCGCCGCGCGGGTTTACGTTGATCGAACTGCTGGTGACGCTCGCCGTCCTGGCGATCGTCGTCGTGGCCGGCGTGCCCGGCTTCGAGTCCGTGGTCAACGGAAACCGCCTGGCCGCCGCCGCCAACGAGACCGTCGCCGCCCTGCAGACGGCGCGGATGGAGGCGATCCGGCGCAACCGCCGGGTCGCGGTCTGCGCGAGCGCCGACGCCAATGCCGGCGCATCCGCCACCTGCAGCGCCGCCACCCCCGACGGCTGGCTGGTGTTCGTCGACAACGACCGGAACGGCAGCTTCGGCACCGGCGACGTGCTGCTGCGCAGCTCCACCCTCGACGGCCCGCCGGGCATCGGCGGCGCCAGCGTCGTCGTGTACCGGTCCGACGGCCTCGCGCGGGATGCGGCGGGCGAGCTGATGGACGGCAACATCCGCATCGCGATCGACACCCGCCATCCCGTCCAGAACGTGCGCTGCGTCGCGGTGCGCGCCGGCGGCGTGTCGGTGCAGTCGCCGACGTCCAACAACGCGGTATGCAGCTAGGCCACCGCATGCGCAGCCCTACGTCGCCCCGTGGCATCGCCGGTGTCGGCCTCGTCGAGGTCATGGTCGCCGTCGCCATCCTGGCCTTCGGCATGCTCGGCATCGCCGCGCTCCAGGCCACGGCGATGCGCAACGGCAAGAGCGCGGCGGAGCGCAGCCGCGCCGTCGTCGCCACCTATTCGATCCTGGAGCGCATGCGCGCGAACTACGCCGTCGCCGGCAACGGCGGCTACGACCTCGCGGCGATGACCTGCGAGCCTCCGAACGCGGGCGACCTCGCGGCGACCGACCTGCACGACTGGATCGAATCGCTGCACGAACAGCTCGGCGACGCGTCCTGCGGGCAGATCATCGGTTGCGGCGGCGAGTCCTGCCGGATCATCGTGCAGTGGGACGACTCGCGCGGCACCGGCGGCAGCGCGACCCAGCAGGTCGTGACGGAGACGCGGCTGTGACCGCGCGGCTGCCCGCGGGACGCGTGGCGGCGCGCCGGGCCGCGGCCGGCGTGACCCTGGTCGAGCTGATGATCGCTCTGGTCCTCGGGATCCTGGTCGCCGGCGCGGCGATCTCGGTGTTCCTCGCGACGCGACAGACCTACGCGGCGACCGAGAGCATGGGGCGGCTGCAGGAGAACGGCCGCGTGGCCTTCGAGCTCCTGGCGCGCGACCTGCGCGAGGCTGCCTCCGACAGTTGCGGGGCCGACCTGACCGATGCGGTCAACGTGGTCAATTCCCCCACCGCGCGCTGGTACACGGATTTCGCGGGCGGCATCCGCGGTTTCGACGGCAGCACCGCGTTTCCGGACGCCGCGTTCGGCACGGCCGCGGGGCAGCGGGTCGCGGGGACCGGCGCCGTCACCATGCTGTCGGCGCAATCGGACGGCGTCACGATCCTCTACGACGCCGCAGGCGTGGCGAACCCGGCGGCGATGAAGCTCAACAGCGAAGACCACGGTTTCGCCGCCGGCGACCTGGCGGTGGCGTGCGACGCCACGCATGCGGCCATCTTCCAGGTGACCAACGCGGCGAGCGGCAGCAGCGCCACGATCACGCACAACAACGGCACCGGCGTGGCGACGCCGGGCAACTGCACCAAGGGACTCGGCTCGCCGCTGGACTGCAGCAGCGCCAACGGCAGCGCCTACCAGTTCGGCTGCGCCTACGGCGGCACGGACGCATCCAAGGATTGCACCGACGATGCGAACAAGTGGTCGGCCTACCTGGCGCACCTGCAGGCGCAGCGCTGGTACATCGGCTGCAACGGCCGCGCCGCGTGCTCGGGCGCCGCGGGCCGTTCGCTGTACCGCAGCCGGATGTACAACAACGCCGGCGTGCCCGCGGTCCGCAACGACGAGATCGTGGAGGGCGTGACCGACCTGTCGGCGAGCTACCTCGAATCGGGCGGCACCGCCTACCTGTCGCCCTCGGCCGTCACCGACTGGAGCAAGGTGGTCGCGGTGGACCTGACCCTGCAGATGAGCGGGCTCGACCTCGTGGACGGCGCGCCGCTGCAGCAGACGCTGCGCAACGTCGTCGCGCTCAGGAGCCGCGCGCCATGACCGCCCGCCTGTCCTCCCGCCGGGCATCCGCGCAACGCGGCGTCGCGCTCGTGGTCGTGCTCGTGCTGTTGCTGGTGGCGACGCTGCTGGCGCTGGCGAGCTTGCGCGGCACGCTCCTGCAGGCGCGGATGGGCACGAGCGTGGTCGACCGCAGCCTGTCGTTCCAGGCGGCCGAAGCCGCACTGCGCGAAGGCGAGCGCATCGCCGCTGGCCGTCCGGAACCGGCCGCCGGCAGCGGTTGCGTCGCCGGCCTGTGCAGCAAGCCCGACCCGGACGAACCGGACGACAACGAGCGCTGGCTGGCCGACGGCTTCTGGGACGACGACTCCGGCAAGTGGCGCGAGGCCACCGTCGAGGTCGGCGACCAGACGGCCAAGCCGCGCTTCATCGTCGAACTGCTCGACACCGGCCTGCCCGCGACCGGCGAATGCACCACCAGCATCGACCTGTCGCCGGATGCGGGCTGCTTCGGCACCGTCAACCACTACCGCATCACCGCCTACGTCCACGCCGAGGGCCGGGCGGACGTGATGCTGCAATCGGTCTACGCCGCGCCATGAGGAAAAAGGCCATGAAGCGGACCACACGCGCGCTGCCGCTCGGCATCGCCTTCGCGGCCACGCTCGCGGCCGCGCCGGGCCACGCCGTCACCATCCCGAACCTGCCGCTGCAGACGGGCACGGCGTATCCGCCCGCGAACGTGATGTTCATCCTCGACGATTCGGGCTCGATGAACTTCGTGGCGATGCCGGCGGACGTGAAGGACGACGGCGACCCCACCAACTACGGCTCGGTGCAGGACGGGCTCGACGACAACCCGACCGACCGCTCCTACCTCAACAACACCATCTACTACGACCCGCGCCAGACCTACCTGCCGTGGGCGACGGGAGACGGGTCGACGCGCATGACCGGCGGCACGTCGGTGGACAGCGTGTACACGTCGTGGAACCAGATCGGCGGCGCGGACATTTCCTGCGGCTGGAACTGCACCATCGCCGGCACGCGCGACCTGCGCAACAACGTCGAGTCGGTGTTCTACGTGCCGAAGACCGGCGTGACCGCGTCGACCAGCAGTTCCGACTTCAACCGCTACCGCATCAATTCGTCGGGCAAGGTGGTGGTGCAGGGCAGCCCGGCGCGGGCGCAGGTCTCCGGATTCCCCAAGGGTCCGCTCGATTCGGACATGAACGCGTACACCCAGAGGACCTTCACGATCTCCGTGCCTTCGGGCGCGACGAAGATCGAGGTGTCGACGACCGGGGGCGGCAAGAACGTCGAACTGAACCTCATCAAGCCCAACGGCAGCCAGGCCTGCAGCTCGAGCAACGGCAACGGCGCGGAATCGTGCTCCAGCACCAGCCCGACGGCCGGCAACTGGAGCGTGCAGGTCTACCGCGACAACAACAAGGACTTCTCCGGCGTCACGCTCGACGCCTACGTCACGTCGAGCGCCGAAGTCGAGCAGACGCCGACCGGCCGCTCGCAGGCGGACGAGCTCACCAACATCGCCACCTGGTACTCGTACTACCGCACGCGCATCAAGACCGCCAAGGCCGGTGCCAGCGAGGCGTTCAGCCAGCTCGGTTCCTCGATCCGGGTCGGCTACGACTCGATCTGGAACCGGAACAAGCTCGCCATTCCGGTGGGCAGCGACGATGGCCTGTTCCGCGGCAGCAACCGCTCCACCTGGTTCTCGCACCTGCAGGGCGCCTCCGCGAGCGGCGGTACGCCGCTGCAGGGCGCGCTCCAGCGCACCGGCGAATACTTCCGCGACAAGAATGCCGCCGCGGACGGCCCGTGGTCGGGACCGGGCACCACCCGCTCCGACCAGCTCAGCTGCCGGCAGAACTTCGCGATCCTGACGACGGACGGCTACTGGAACGACGATTCCGGCTACGACGACGGCATCGGCATCGACGACGCCGATTCCGAGGACGGATCGGTCATCGTGTCCGAGGACGGCAACACCAGCCTCCAGTACACCTCCATCAATCCGTA
>DASTXN010000003.1:0-5939 GCA_035765515.1 Jatrophihabitantaceae bacterium
GCTGTCCCGGGTGGCCGCGCTGGAGTGGGCGGGCGACGGGATCCACGTCAACCTGGTGCACCCGGACGCCGTGTTCGACACCGCGCTGTGGACGCCCGAGCTGATCGCCGAGCGCGCGGCGCGGTACGGGATGAGCGTCGAGGAGTACAAGCGGCGCAATCTGCTGCGCACCGAGATCACGAGCGCGGACGTCGGCGCGCTGACCGTCGCACTGTGCGGGCCGGCGTTCGTCGCGACGACGGGCGCGCAGATCCCGATCGACGGCGGCAGCGACCGTGTCATCTAGCCCTGTTGACCGTGAGCGGCGGATCGTTCACGCCACGGTCGTCACGCAGGACGACGCACGGCAGATCGTCACGGACGGCGAGGTCGCCTACTCGGCGGCCACCGGGCTGATCACGTACGTCGGCCCGACGCGGGGCCCCGCCGCTGCGGGCGATCTGGACGCGGCGGGCGCGATCGTTATGCCGGGCCTGGTGAACGCCCACACCCACTCGGCCATGACGCCGCTGCGCGGGTACTCCGACGACCGCGACCTGCAGGCGTGGCTGGCCGGCATCCGCGCGTTCGAGGAGCTGATGACCGCCGCCGACGTCCGCGCCGGGCTGCAGCTGGCCCTGGCCGAGATGATCCGCAACGGGATCACCTGCTTCGCGGACATGTTCCTGTGGGACGAGACGCTGCTCGGCGACGTCGCGTCCGCGGGCGTCCGCGTGCTCGCCGCGCCGGCCGTCTTCGGGTACGACGCGCTCGGCTACCCGGGAGCATCGGCGCAGACCGGGCGCGACGCGCTGGCGCTGACCGAGCAGCTCGCGGCGACGTTCGCGGGCGACGACCTGGTGCGCATCGCGTTCGGCCCGCACGCGCCGTACACCTGTCCGCCCGAGCTGCTGTCCGACGTCGCGGCGCGGGCAGCGCGCCTTGGTGTGCCGGTGCACATCCACCTGTCCGAGACGGCGTTCGAGGTCGAGCAGTGCCGGTCGCAGCACGGCCGCACGCCGATCGAGCTCGCCCGCGACTGCGGACTGTTCGGCGGGCCCGTGCTCGTGGCCCACTGCGTGCACCCGGGTCCGTCCGACCTGGAGATCCTCGCCGCGGCGGACGCGTCCGTCTCGCACAACCCAGTGAGCAACCTCAAGCTGGGCGCCGGGATCGCCCCGCTGACCGAGCTGCGCGCAGCGGGCGTGCGGACGGCGCTGGGCACGGACTCGGTCGCGTCGAACAACAACCTCGACCTGTTCGAGGAGATCAAGACCGGCACGATCGTGCACCGCGGGCGGCACGAGGTGTCCGACCTGGTCAGCGGATCCGAGCTGCTGGACATGGCTACCCGCGACGGCGCGGCCGCGGTCGGGTTCGGGTCGTCGGGTGTCTTGGCGGCTGGACGCGCGGCTGACCTGATCGTGCTGGCCGTGGACTCGACACGGGCCACCCCGCTGATCTCGCCGGTGTCGTTCCTGACCTTCGCGGCGCGCGGGGACGATGTGCGGCACGTGATCGTCGGCGGCCGCGAGCTCATGCGCGACGGCACGCTGCTGACCGTCGACGAGGACGCGGCCCGCGCCGCGGTCGCCGCCACCGCCGCCCGCATCACCGCACAGATTCCGCCCGCTTTCCCCATGGTGTGACCAGATTTCGACCCCGAATCTGGTCGCACCGTGGGGAAAGGCAGCAGAGAGGACTGCAACCGTGACCGTTCCACCTGTCCGCCTGGGCCCCCAGGACACGCTGACGCTCATGCAGGTGCCGGTCGCCGACCTCGCGCCGCGCGTGCTGGTCGTCGGCGACCCGGCCCGCGCCGCGACGGCCGCCGAGCTGCTGGACGGCGCGCGCCGGGTCGGCGCGAACCGCGAGTACGTCACCTACACCGGCAGCTACCGGGGCGTGCCGGTCTCGGTCGCCTCGCACGGCGTCGGTAGCGCGGGCGCCGCGATCTGCTTCGAGGAGTTGTGCCGCGGCGGCGCACAGGTGCTGGTCCGCGCCGGCACTGCCGGGGGCCTCGACCCTGAGGTCCGCGACGGCACGCTCGTGGTCGCCACCGCAGCGGTCCGCGACGACGGCGTGACCCCCAGGATCGTCCCGCTCGGCTATCCCGCGGTGGCCGATCCGGAACTCGTGCTCGCGCTGCGCGCGGCGGCGACGTCCAACGAGCTCGCCTCGCACCACGGCGTCGTGCTGACGTCCGACCTGTTCTACCCGCATCAGGTGCTGGACGGCGGCCTCGCGCTGTGGCAGCGCGCGCGCTGCGTGGCCGTCGAGATGGAGCTGGCGGCGCTACTGGTGATCGCCTCGCAACACGGCGCGCGGGCCGGCGGCGTCTTCGCAATCGACGGCAACCCCCTCGCCGAGAAGGACGCGGACATGTCCGGCTACGACCCGTTCCGTGAGGTGGTGGCCCGCGCGGTCGCCGCGACACTCACCGTGGCGCTGGACGCGCTCGTCTCCGCCTGACGACGTCGAGCGGCTTGACGACGTGCAGCGCGGTCAGCGCAGCGTGCGGCGGGCGTGCCGGGCGGCGATCCGCTCACGGCGCAGCCGGTTGCCCTCGATCTGGGCACGGGTGGAGCGCTCGGTGCGGATGCGTTCGCCGATGCCCGCCGGGTAACCGGCCTTGGCCAGCCGGTTCTCGTTGCCGGGCACGGCGAAGAACAGCGCGAAGAGGATGGACGGCAGCCCGGTGCCGACCGCGGTCAGCACCCGGACGTTCAGCGCCGCCGGGATGAACACCATGACCGCGACGACCAGCGGGCTGATCTGGACGGTCGCCCGGGCGACGTAACGCGGAATCCAGGTGCGGCAGGTGGTGTCGTGCAGCACCCAGGTGTTGTGCCGCGGGGGCAGCGCGCCGCCCATCGCGTACCAGATCCAGCGCAGCGGGCCCGGCCGCACGCGATCCTGCTCGGTGTCCATGAGAAATATGCTACGCGAACACTTGTCGCCCTAAACATTCGAGTGACAGACATCGCGGGGCCCGCGGCGGCCCGTGGCGGAGCTAAGCCTCGAGCGCGGCGCGTGCGGCAGCAGTGACCCGGTTCAGCGCGTCCCGCAGCCGCTCCAGCTCGGCCAGCTCGACCCCCAGCTTGGCGATCACGGCCGGCGGCACCCGCTCCGCCTTCGCACGCAGCTTGCGGCCGGCAGGCGTCAGCGCGACGTGCACCTGCCGCTCGTCCTCCGCGCTGCGCTCGCGCGTCACGAGGCCGTTGACCTCCAGCCGCTTGAGCAGCGGCGAGAGTGTCGCGGGCTCCAGCTGCAGCGCCCGGCTGACATCGGTGACCGTGCGTGGCGATTGCTCCCAGAGCGCGAGCATCACCAGGTACTGCGGATGGGTGAGCCCGAGCGGTTCTAGGATCGGGCGGTAGATCGCGAGCACGCTTCGGTTCGCGACGGCGAGCGCGAAGCAGACCTGGCGCTCCAGGGCGAGCAGGTCCACCGCGTCGGTCGCGGGCTTGCGTGCCATCCGTCAGCTCCGTCCCGAACTCGCCCTAATACTTAGGAGTCTAACTAACTACACGCGGGTGAGTTCGACGATGCGCGCCGCGGCACTCGGATACGCATCGGTCAGCTCGGCACGAGTACCCAGCCGGAAGCCGTCCCACTCGAAGGGCGGGGACACGGTCGTGCCGACGAGCGTCCACTCCCCCGCGGACGCCGACCCCTGCCAGACACCCGGCGGCACGGTCAGCTGCGGGCGTTCGCCGGCGGCCAGGTCGCGACCGAGCACCGGCTGCTCGACCCGCCCGTCCGGGTACAGCAGCAACAGCCGCAGCGGCGCGCCGTCGTAGAAGTGGTAGACCTCGGTCGACGTCAGCACGTGCAGCGCAGAGAAGTCGTCGCCGGCGAGCAGGAAGTAGATCGCGTTCGCGTGCTCGTCCGCGCACGTGCGCCGGAACAGCCCGCCCTCCTCGGGCAGCGGCTCCAGCTCGAGCAGCCGCGCGATCTCGGCCGCGTGCATCAGCCCACCGCCGGCGTCTGGCCCTTGCTGGTCCAGATCACCCGCTGGTCGGTGACGATCGCGGTGATCAATTCGGCGGGCGTGACGTCGAAGGCGGGGTTGATCGCGGTCGTCCCGTCCGGCGCGGTACGCACGCCGCCGAAGCCGACGACCTCCGCCGAGCCGCGGTCCTCGATCTCGATCGCGCCGCCGTTCGGAGTTGCCACGTCCACGGTCGATTCGGGCGCAACGACCAGGAACGGCACCCCCGCGTGGCGCGCAGCGAGGGCCAGCGAGAACGAGCCGACCTTGTTCGCGGTGTCGCCGTTCGCGGTGATCCGGTCCGCGCCGATCAGGACCGCGTCCGCGGCACCGCGCGCGAGCAGGAACGGACCCGCCGAGTCGACGGCCAGCCGGAACGGGGCGCCCATCTGCTGCAACTCCCACGCGGTCAGCCGCGCACCCTGCAACAACGGGCGGGTCTCCATCGCGATCACCTCGGCCAGCTCGCCGCGCTCGAACACCGTCTGCGCGACGCCCAGCGCCGTGCCGCGCTCCACCGCGGCCAGCCCGCCGGTGTTGCAGATCGTCATCAGCCGCTTGGCGCCGTCCCCGAGCAACTCCCGCAGCAGGTCCGCGCCGTTCGCGCCCATCGCCACGCACGCGGCCAGGTCCTCGTCGCGGACGGCCAATGCCTCGGCGAGCACCGCGTCCGGGCCGTCGTCGAGCCGGGTCAGCGCGCGGTCGACGCCCCAGGCCAGGTTCACCGCGGTCGGGCGCGCGGCACGCAACCGGGCCGCGTCCACACGCACCGCGGCAAGATCGGGACCGGACCGGGCGGCGAGTAGCGCGACACCGAGCGCACCGGCCACGCCGAGCGCCGGCGCCCCGCGCACCGCCAGCCGCTGGATCGCCGCGATCAGCTCGTCGATGTCACTGATCCGCAGAACGTCGACGCGTCCCGGCAGCGCCGTCTGATCGATCAGCTCGATCGCGCCGTCCGCCCAGTCGATGGTGCGCACCGGACCCCTCTCGCACTGTGGGCCGCGCGTCAATGTCCGACTGGTCACATCGGGACCTCCGGCCCCTGGACGTCGTCGCGCCGCCACTAGCATTTCTCACGGCCCGTTTTCGGGCCGTGACCTGCGAGGAGAACGATACGTGTCCACCGCGACGCCGAACGCGATCAAGCTGAACCGCAAGGATCAGGCGCGAACTCGTCCCGCAGGCTCGCTCTACCGGGGCCGCGAAGGAATGTGGTCCTGGGTCGCGCACCGGATCACGGGCGTGTTGACGTTCTTCTTCCTGTTCGCGCACGTGCTCGACACCGCCCTGGTGCGCGTTTCGCCCGAGTCGTACGACAAGGTCATCGACACCTACAAGAACCCGTTCGTGAACCTGATGGAGATCGGGCTGGTCGGCGCGGTGCTGTTCCACGCGCTCAACGGGCTGCGGATCATCGCGATCGACTTCTGGTCGAAGGGCACCCGGCTGCAGCGGCAGATGCTGTGGCTGATCGTCCTCGTCTGGATCGTGGTAATGGTGCCCGGCGCGTTCTTCATGTTCAAGCACAGCTTCGAGGTCATGTTCGGGAGCGCAAGCTGATGACGCACGCATCGATGCACTCCCCGATCCCGCCCGTCATCGAGGCGCCGCGGTCGGCACCCGGACGTCCCCGCCGCGGCCGCACGAACACCGAGCTGTACGCGTGGCTGTTCATGCGCGTGTCCGGCGTCGTGCTGGTGGTCCTGGTGCTCGGCCACCTGTTCATCATGAACATCCTCGACGGCGGCGTGCAGCGCATCAACTTCGCCTTCGTGGCCGGGCGTTGGGCGTCGCCGTTCTGGCAGGTGTGGGACCTGCTGATGCTCTGGCTGGCGATGATCCACGGCACGCTCGGCCTGCGCACGATCATCAACGACTACACGCGGCGGGACGGCACCAGGCTCGCGCTCAAGGGCCTGCTGTACACGGCCACCACGATCACGATCGCGCTCGGGACGCTGGT
>DASTXN010000004.1:0-11537 GCA_035765515.1 Jatrophihabitantaceae bacterium
CGGCTCTTCCGGCGATTGAACAGAAAGGACGCCGATCATGGCGAAGCTCAGCACCGACGAGCTGCTCGAGTCCTTCAAGGAGATGACGCTCCTTGAGCTCAGCGAGTTCGTGAAGCAGTTCGAGGAGACCTTCGACGTCACGGCCGCCGCGCCGATGGCGGTTGCCGCTCCGGCCGGACCCGGCGGGGCTGCCCCGGCCGAGGCCGCTGAGGAGAAGGACGAGTTCGACGTCGTCCTCGAGTCGGCCGGCGACAAGAAGATCCAGGTCATCAAGGAGGTGCGCACCCTCACCAACCTCGGCCTGAAGGAGGCCAAGGACCTGGTCGACGGCGCGCCCAAGCCGCTGCTGGAGAAGGTCAACAAGGAGACCGCCGACAAGGCCAAGGAGGCCCTCGAGGCCGCCGGCGCCACCGTCTCGGTCAAGTAACACAGCGCTCCACACGAAAGGGGCCGCCCGCGAAAGCGGGCGGCCCCTTTCGCATGAATCCGGCATTCACCGCACCCAGGCGGGTGAATGCCGGATTCATGGCGTGCCGGCCTGCCGGATGCGCTCGCGGACGGCCTCCGGTGCAGCCGCCAGGCGCGGCCGGAGCCGTTCGAGCGCCGGCTCGCCGACGTTCGCGAGCAGGGCCGCCAGCTCCGTCCACAGATCGCGCTCGGCCGCGGCCGCCAGCAGCTGATCGAGCTGCGCGTCCGTGAGTGCAGCCGCGATCTCGTCCAGCCGGCTCGGCTCGTCCAGCACGAAACTGATCCGCAACAGCTGCTCCCCGTCGAACGCCCGCACCGAGGCGGCCAGCCCCTCGTGGCTCACCTGCGCGACGAAGCCGCCGATCACCACCCACTCGCCCCGGCGGGCGAGCTCGGCGGCTACCCGAGCCACCCGCTCGGCGGGGATGCCGGCGATCACCTCCGGAGACCGGGCCGGATCCATTGCTACGGCCACGTCCGCGACGTACGAATCCGGCAGCCGTTTGACCAGGTCACCTGCGCGCTGGGGCTCGAGCAGCTCGGCGGTGCGCGCGGCGAGCAACGGCGGCAGGGCGTGCTCGGTGAGCTTGGCGGCCACCGCGGTCGGCACCGCCTTGGACAGTGCGGCCACCTTCGCGAAGTGCTGCTTGTCCGCGCGGAAGAGGGCCTCGCCGATCTGCCGGCGCAGCGTGCGCAGATCCTGTGCCGGGACGTCCGCCAGCCCGTCCAGAGCCGCGAGCTGCTCCGCCGCCAGGCCGAGCACGTGGCCCAGCTTGATCAGCTCCGGATTGCCCGTCGGGGTGGTCACAGAACAACCTTCTTCACGATGCCGCGCAGGGCGAACGGCACGTGCCGCAGCGTCGCCTCGAACGAGCGCTGCAGGTCCGCGCTCTGGCGGCGGCGCGCGTCCGCGATCGCGTCGGCCAGCTGCTGCTGGACGGCGGCGGGCAGGGCGCACACCGACTCGGGCGGGTCCGCGCGAAGCATGGCACGCAGGCTGGGGTGCGGTTCGGGCATGCGGACGTCCTCGGCTCGGTGGAGGTCTTGCGCCGACCCGGCGTGCCCATAAAGATGCAGGTACGTCGAGTCACAGATAAGCTACGCGACCACTGCGCCTGGCGGCCACTGGCAGAGGAGCTCGGGCATGACCGAACGCGTCGACCCCGGTCCCGGGAGCGCGCGCGGGGCTGTCGCGATCGAGCAGGCGCTGCCGGGACCGCTCCGCAATGGACTGATCGCGCTCGGCGGGATGTACTCGATGGGCGCCGCCGCGCTCTGGGGCCTGGTCGACGACCTGGTGCGCCGCCGCTTCCAGTTCGCCGAGTTCATGGAACGTTCCTGGTTCCTCGTCAGCGTCACGTTGCTGCCGGTCGTGCTCGTCGCAACGCCGCTGGGCATCGCGATCGCGCTGCAGGTCGGCGCGCTGGCCAAGCAGATCGGCGCCTCGTCGTTCGTCGGCGCCGCGGACGCGGTCGGCATCCTGCGCGAGGCGTCACCGATCGTCACGGCGCTGCTGCTCGCCGGGGTCGGCGGCTCCGCGGTGTGCGCCGAACTGGGCGCGCGGACGATCCGCGAGGAGATCGACGCGATGGTCGTGCTCGGTCTCAACCCGCTGCGACGGCTTGTCGCGCCGCTGCTGCTCGCCGGCGTTCTCGTCAGCGCGCTGCTGAACCTGGTCGTCATCTTCGTCAGCATCCTCAGCGCATACCTGTTCGACCTCGGCGTGCTGCACGGGACGAAGGGCAGCTTCTTCGGCTCGTTCACCGAGTTCGCGAGCGTCGCCGACTTCGTGACGAGCGAACTCAAGGCGTGCGCGTTCGGGCTCACCGCGGTGCTGATCGCCGCGTACAAGGGCCTGAACACGCGCCGGGGGCCGACCGGGGTCGGCGAGGCGGTCAACCAATCGGTGGTGATCACCGGAATCATCCTGTTCGGCATCAACCTGGTGATCACCGAGATCTTCTTCGCCGTCGTGCCGCAGCGGACGTTCTGATGGCGACGTCCATCGCCGACTTCGTCCCGGCGCGCGCCCAGCGGGTGGCCGGCTCGGCGGTGGACGTCAGCCGGCGCAGCGCTGCGCTGCTGCAGTTCCTCGGCCGCCTGGTGCTGTTCGCCGCGCAGGCGGTCCGCGCCATCCCGATGGTCCTCGCGCACTACCGCGCGGAGATCGCCCGCCAGATGGGCGAGCTCACGCTCGGCACCGGCGTGTTCATCACCTTCACCGGGACGCTCGGCGTGGTGCTCGCCGAGTCGCTGTTCATCGGCGTCGAGGTCGGCGTCGAGGGCTTCCAGAGCCTGAACCTGATCGGTATCGCACCGCTGACCGGATTCGTGTCCGCGTACGGGAACACCCGCGAGATCGCGCCGCTGATCGCTGCTGTCGCGATCGCCGCGCAGATCGGCTGCAAGTTCACCAGCCAGCTCGGTGCGCAGCGGATCAGCGAGGAGATCGACGCACTCGAGGTGATGGCGATCCCGTCCATTCCGTACCTGGTGACCACGCGCCTGATCGCCGCGTTCACCGTGCTGATCCCGCTCTATCTCGTCGGCCTGTTCGGGTCCTACATCGCGACGCAGGTGACGGTCACGATCTTCTTCGGCCAGTCACTGGGCACCTACGAGCACTACTTCCATCAGTTCCTGCGGCCCGAGGACATCATGTACTCGGTCATCAAGGTCATCGTCTTCACCGCGTTCATCACCGTGATCCACACGTTCTACGGCTATCACGCGGCGGGCGGCCCCGCCGGCGTCGGCAGGGCGGTCGCGCGCGCGATCCGCGCCACGACCGTCATGATCGCGGTCTCGGACGTGCTGATGACCATGCTGTTCTGGGGCCTGCAGGGCGCGCGGCTGGGCGGCGGCTGATGGAGGGGACGCAGCGGCGCTGGCTCGAGACCGTCCTCGGGCTCTGCCTGGTCGCCGCGCTCGTCGCGACCGTGCTGGTGATCTACAAGTCTTTCAGCGGTGACTTCGGCGACGACGTCACGGTGTCGGCGCACCTGTCCGAGGTCGGCGACGCGCTCGAGCCCGGCGACATCGTGACCTACCGAGACATGATCGTCGGCCGGGTGACCACCACGACCGGCAACCTGGACGGCACCGCAGTGCTCGGCCTGAAGATCCACCGCGAGGACGCGAAGGTCATCCCCGCGGACGTCACCGCCGTCGCCGTGCCCGCATCGCTGTTCGGCTCGACCAAGGTGATGCTGATGCCGCCTGTGCACGACACCGGCGACCGGCTCGGAAAAGGCGATGTGATCGCGGCCGACACCACGCCCACCGCGCAGAGCCTGCAGACCGCGCTGGCCAACGCGTACACGCTGCTCACCGCGGTGCACCCGGCCGAACTGGACGCCGCGTTGTCGGCGCTCGCGGACGCACTGCGCGGGCAGGGCACACACATCGGCCGCCTCGTCGAGCAGGCCGACGCCTACCTGAAGAAGCTGGCGCCGAGCCTGCCCGCGCTCAACACCGTGATCAGCAGCCTGGCGGACGTCACCGACGAACTGGTCGCGCACGCGCCGTCGCTGCTCACCTCGGTCGGCAACTTGCTCGTCGCGGCCAAGGGCATCCAGGCGTCCAAGCAGGCGGTCGCGCAACTGCTGGACGTCGCCCCGACCGCGCTCGACGACGCGCAGCTGCTGCTCAGCCCGAAGAACGTCGACAACACGGTGACGATCCTCCGCAACGAAGGCCCCGTCATCGACGCGTTCGGCGCCGATCCCGAGGCGTTGCCGAAGGTCGTCCACGGGTTCAAGTCCTTCGCGGACACGTTCTCCGGCGCGCTGCAGGACGGGCCGTACCTCAAGGCGAACATCATCCTGACCGGCATCAACCTGGCCGCCCTGCTCAACGTCGCGATCGGCAAGAAGGGCGAGGTGTTCCGGTCCGTCTCGGATCCGCAGGAGTACACGGCGGCGAACTGCCCGCGCTACCCGGGCGCGAGTTCGGCCAGCTGCACCGCGTCCACCGACACGCGTCCGTCCGACGACTCGATGTCCGTACTGACGTCCGGTGCCGGCAGCGGCTACGGCGGCACCGCGTCGTCCGTCGGCAGCCCGCGCGAGGTGCGGGCGGTGCGCGGTGCCGCGAGCGCGATCACGGGCGTGCCCGCATCGAAGATCCCCGGCGCGGTGGACCTCGTGCTCGGCCCGCTCCTGCGTGGCACCCCGACGGTGATCATGTGAAGAAGTCACTCGTCGTCAAGCTCGCGATCTTCGTCGCGGTCGCGGTCACGGCAGGCGTGATGGAGTTCAACACCCTGACCGAGCCACACGTCGGCACCGCCCACCGCTATCACGCGATCTTCGGCGGCACCGATGGCGTATCGGGTCTGCAGGTGGGCGACAGCGTGCGCGCCGCGGGCGTCCCGGTCGGCAAGGTGGTCAGCGAGAAGTTGGTCGACGCGTCGCACGTCGACGTCACGTTCACCGCGAACGAGAACCAGCAGTTGACCAGCCACACCTGGGCGGTCGTGCGGTACGCGAACCTGCTCGGCCAGCGGTTCCTCGCGCTGACGCGAAGCTCTGTGGGTGGGACGCCGCTGGCGCGAGGCGCGACGATCCCGCAGGACCGCACGCAGCCTGCGGTGAGCCTTACCGCGCTGTTCAACGGGTTCCGGCCGCTGTTCAACGGGCTGTCCCCACAACAGATCAACGAGCTTTCGGACGAGATCGTCGGCGTGCTGCAGGGGCAGGGCGCCGGCATCGACGATCTGATCAAGCAGACGGCGGACCTCACCGCGAACCTCGCGCAGCGGGATCAGACGTTCGACCGCATCGTCGACAGTCTCAGCTCGTTGCTGGACACCGTCGCGCAGCACGACGATGCGTTGGCCGCAACCGTGACCTCGCTGCACCGGCTTACCGGCGTGCTGCACGCGGACGGTCCCGGCATCCTCGATTCCCTCGACTCGGTCGACTCGTTGATCGGCTCGGTCGCCGGGCTCTTCGGCAAGCTCGAGAACCACAACCTGCCCGGTGACATCGCGGACCTGAACTCCTACACCGGCACGCTCGCCTCGAACACGAACGCGCTGAACCGGCTCGTGAACGGGTTCGTCACGGCGTTCGGCGACTTCTCGCGGATCACCCAGAACGGCAACTGGACGAACGTCTATCCGTGCCAGGTGTACGCGGTCACGTATGGCTCGACGCGGATCAGCCTGGCCGACGGGCTGGCCGCGCTCACCGACTTCCTCGGCCCGTCGCTCGGCGACCTGCTCAACCGCCTGGGCCTGGGCACGTCGTCGCTGGCCGCCCTCGCGCTGCCTACGCCCTTCAAGTTCCCGAACGGGCGCGCGGGCAAGTCCACGCAGCAGACCGGAGTCTGTCGATGAGACTCCCTGAGCTGAAGCCGCTGCGCGAGCGCAACCAGCTGCTGGTGGCACTGGTGGGCACGCTGCTGGCCGCCGCGGTCGTGCTCGCGTCCGTAAACCTCGACAAGCTGCCGTTCGTCCACCGCTCGGTGACCTACCACGCGCAGTTCGCCAACGCGGACGGGCTGCGGCCGGGCGATGACGTCCGGGTGGAGGGCATCAGCGTCGGCAAGGTCGACACGGTCAAGGTCGAGGGCTCGCACGTGCGCGTCGACTTCACCGTGCGGTCCGGGCTGCACCTCGGCGGCGCCAGCCACGCGAGCATCGAAGTGGCCACGGTGCTCGGCGACCTGTTCATGCAGGTCGAGTCCAGCGGCCCGGGCACGTTGCCGTCCGGCGGGACGATTCCGGTCAGTCGCACGACCGTCCCGTACACGTTGATCGACGCGTTCACGCAGCTCGGCGAGTTCAGCGACCAGACCGACCTGCCCGCGCTGCGCACCTCGCTGAAGACCGTCGCCGCAACGCTGCAGGGCATCGCGCCGGACGACGCCCGCGCCGCGCTGAGCGGTCTGGCCGACGTGTCCCGGACGCTCGCCGGCAAGCAGCAGCAGATCAGCCGGATTCTCACCGCTGCAGCGAGCATCACCGACACGCTGAACAACAACTCCGGTGCGCTGGTGCAGGTGCTCGGCCAGAGCAACGAGTTCCTCGCCCTGCTGCGTCAACGCCAGAGAGTGATCGACAGCCTGTTGCGGCACACCGTCCAGCTGGGCCGGCAACTGCGCACGCTGATCGACCGCAACGGCGCGCAGCTGCAGCCGCTACTGAGCAACCTGGACAAGGTCGGCCAGGTCCTCGCCGCGGACAAGCAGCAGCTGCAACAGGCGGTTGTCAACCTCGGCGACTTCTCGATCAACATCGCGAACGCGTCGGGCTCCGGACCGTGGCTGGACCTGCTGTCGCCGGTCGCCGTCACGCCGGACAACGTGATCGTGGGGTGCGGCGCGCAGCCGGACTCGAGGTCGGGGCCGTGCCAATGACGCGCCTGGCCGCTTACCTGAACCGCCGCGTGATCGCCGGCGCGCTGATCCTCGCCCTGCTCGTGGCCGCGTCCGTCTCGGCGGTTGTGGTCCTGCTCGGCGGGCCGGGCTCGTACACGATCACCGCGCGTTTCGTGCAGACGCCGGGGCTGTACGCGCACAACAGGGTGGACATCCTCGGCGTGCCCACCGGGACCGTCCGCTCAGTGACACCGAAGCGGGGCTACGTCGAAGTCGTACTGTCGATCCCCGACGACGTGCGCCTGCCGTCCGGGGTCAAGGCCGTGCTGGTCAACCCGAACCCGGTCAGCGACCGGACGATCGAGCTCACGCCCGCGTACACCGGCGGCGCCATGCTCGCGCACGGCAGTACGATCCCGCTGTCGCGCACGGTGGTCCCGCTCGAACTCGACCAGGTCTACTCCAGCGTTGACAACATCGCCAAGGCGCTCGGACCGAACGGAGCGAACTCCGGCGGTGCGCTGTCGGCTGCGCTGCACGCGCTGGCCCAGCTCGCGAACGGCAACGGGCAGAGCGTCCACGAGGCCATCCGCACCATCGCCGCCGCGCTGCCCGCGCTGACGAAGCATCCCGGCCAGCTGAAGAACCTGATCACCGGAATCGACCGGCTGACCAGCACGCTCGCCTCGCACAACGACACGATCAACGCGCTCTACGGCAACCTGACCCGCGCCACCAGCGAGCTCGCCGACGAGCGGACAGTGCTCGCCAGCGCGGTGAACAACCTGCAGAGCGGGCTGGCCGAGGTCGCCGAGTTCCTGCGCGCGAACCAGGGACGGATCGGCTCCACCGTCAAGAACCTGACCACGACCGTGTCCGCGGTCATGCGCGAGCAGAACTACCTGATCAAGACGTTCGACACGGCCGCGCTCGGCTTCCAGAACTTCAACAACGCGGTCGACCCGGACGTGCCGTGCGTCGAGAAATCGGGCACCTGCCCGGCGCTGTTCGGCCGGCTGGACCTGACCAAGGACGCCGCCGAGATCGTCAAGCGATACTGCGGAAACAGCATCGTCTACAGCATGTTGCCGATCATGGCGTACTCGGCCGGGCTGGCAAAGGGAGACCCGATCGACACGCTCTGCGGTGCCGAGATCGGCCTGCTGCAGAACCACCAGGGAGCGCCGCAGGCGCCGCACTCGCCCGACCTCGATCTCGGCCACTACCTGCCGTCCGCGAGGGGGACGCGATGACGCGCCGGTTCGCGGTCATCGCTGCCGTCCTCGTCGCGACCGCGCCGCTCGCGGCCGGGTGCAGCTTCAGCCTGCACCAGCTGCCTTCGACCGGCGGCGTCTCCGGCGCGACCTACCGGCTGACCGCGCACTTCGACGACGTGGCCGACCTGACCGTCGGCGCGAAGGTGAAGCTGCAGGGCGTCGTGATCGGGCAGGTGGAGGCGATCACGACGAAGAACTACGACGCCGCAGTCGCGATCGACGTGTCGCGCAAGTTCGCCCTGCCGGCCGACTCGACGTTCGAGATCCGGTTCACCACTCCGCTCGGGGAGGACTACATCGCGGTCACCGCGCCGAAGAACGCGGCCGGCCCGAAGCTCGGCGACGGCGACACGGTGAGCGCCCAGCACACCACCGAGGCGCCCACCATCGAGGACACCTTCGCGGCGCTGTCGCTGCTGCTCAACGGCGGCGGACTCGACAAGCTGCAGGTGATCGTCCGCGAACTCAGCACCGGGCTGCACGGGCACGTCGGCGCCGCCCGCGACACGCTCGTCCAGCTGCGCAAGGTCGTCGGCGACCTCGACGCGCACAAGGGCGACATCGACCATCTGCTCACCGGGATGGACCAGCTGTCCGCGCAGCTCGACCAGCGCAGCGGGCTGATCACCACCGCGCTCGAGCAGTTCCCGCAGACGATCGACCTGCTCGCGCAGGACACCGGCCGCATCCGCACCCTGCTCGGCAAGGTCGGCGAGCTGGGCGACACCGTGACGGGCCTGCTCGACCGCGGCCAACAGGCGCTGCTCGACGACCTTGACGGGCTGCGTCCCACCCTGGACGCGCTGGCCGCCAGCCGCGACTCGTTGATCCCGACGTTCAACTCGCTGGTGAAGTTCGGCAACCTGTTCGACCGGGCCACGCCCGGCGACTACCTCAACCTGTACATCACCGTCCAGGTGCCGTTAGCGATGCCGCCGCAGCACCCCAAGCAGCCGGCCGCCACGGTCACCGCGCCGGCCGTGTCCCCGTCGGACGCCATCGCGAGCCTGCTCACCGGGGGCCTGCGATGAAGCGGCGGACCGTAGTGCTGCAGCTGCTGGTGTTCGGTGCCATCTCGGTGTTGATCGTCGCGTACACGCTGTTCTCGCTGCTCGGCGTCAGGATCACCGACAAGCCCTACTACGTCACCGTGCACCTGAACACCGGCGGCGGCATCTTCGACGGCGCCGAGGTCGCCTACCGGGGCGTCGCCGTCGGCTCGGTCAGCAGCACCCACCTGAGCACGGACGGCGTGACGCTGCGGCTGAAGATCGACCACGGCACGCGCGTCCCGGTGCGGTCAACCGCGCACATCTACGACCTGTCGCCGGTCGGGGAGCAGTACGTCGACCTCGTGCCGGACACCGACGCGGGCACGGATCCGTCCTACCTGCACGGGGGAAGCGTCATCCCCGCCGAACGGACCACGACGCCGCCGCAGATCTCGACGGTGCTCTACGACACCGAGCAGTTCATCGACAGCCTCGACCCCGGCGATCTGGGCATCCTGGGCCGCGTGGGGGCGAAGGCGTTCGGCGGAACGGGGCCGCAGCTGACGTCGATCCTGGACAACGCGAGCAGCATCCTCGGTCAGCTGTCCGAGACCCAGGACGCGACCGAGCGCATCCTGGCCAACTCGGCGCTGCTGTTGCAGGGGGCCCGCGCCCACACGGGTGACTTCGACACGTTCGCGTCCGCACTGCGCGCGCTGTCCGGCACGCTCGCTGCGTCCACGCCGACGATCGAGAAGTTCCTCGACCAGGCGGCGCCGACGACACAGTTGATCGACGCGCTCGTGCGCGACAACGGCTCGGCCATCGGCGTGCTGCTCGGCAACCTCGCGACGCTGAGCCAGATCCAGGTGGCGCGCATCCCCGCCCTGAAGGCACTGCTCGTGGCGGTACCCGAGTTCGGACAGAAGGCGCCGCAGCTGGCCAACGGTGACGCGCTGACCGGCGTACTGAACTTCAACCTCGACCAGGCCCTGTGCCCGTCAGGAGTTCCGTTGACCAACCCCATCTCCGGTGAGCGCACGCCACTGAAATCGGTCGGCTGCATCGGGCTGCCGCGCGGCGCCGCGAACGCCCCACGCCCTCCGGGCGGCACCGGCACCGAGTCCGGATCCGCGCGCCGGCTCACGCCGACCACCCGGGTTGCCGGCTACGACCCGGCCAGCGGGCTGGTGGCCGGCGGCCAGCTGCGGCTCGGGACCACCGGCGGCCAGGCCGAGTTCACCGGCGGCGCCTCGTGGGCGACGCTGCTCACCGCCGTGGCAGGCAGCTAGTGTCAGCCGGCATGAACGACGAGGTGCGCGACGGCCTGCCCGAAGGTGGCGGTGCGGACGGGGCGCAATCGACGGCGCAGGAGCCGTCCGGCAAAAAGCCCAAACCGACCCGCGCCGAGAAGCTGGAGGCGAAGGCGGCCCGGCTGCGGCTGGCCGAGCAGCAGGCCGCCGCGCGCGCCGAGGAACAGCGCGAGGCCGGGTCCGCGCCCGAAGACGCGTCCGGCGGCGGGCGGCGGGGCGGCATCCTCGGTTGGCTGCTGGTCGCCGCCGGCGTGGTCGTCGTCGGGCTCGCGGTCGCGCTGGCCCTGGTCGCGGTCGACCTCGGCCACCGTGACGACCAGCTCGCCGCCGCGCGGCGCGACACCAGGTCGCTGTCCCAGCTGCAGAGCCTGCGGGACAGCGCTCTCAGCTCGGCTAGCAAGTACGCCGTCGACTTCGGTTCCTACGACTACGCCAAGCTGGATCACGACTTCCAGCTGGTCTCCTCACACCTGACGAAAAGCTTCGCCGACAAGTACGCGCAGATCAGCCAGCAGCTCAAGAACGTGATCGTCAAGTACAAGGGGCGCTCGACGGCCACCGTGCAGGGCGCCGGAGTCACCTCGGTGACCGGGAAACAGGCGGTTGTGGTGCTTTTCCTGGACCAGACGGTGACCACGACCCAGGCGAACAAGCCGCGGGTGGACCGGAACCGGCTGACCATGACCCTGCAACTTCAGGCCGACGGAACGTGGCTGATCTCGGATCTGGAGCTGGTGTGAGTTCCGGTGACAGGCAGTTGCGGACATCTCGCGCACCACGCGGCAGAATGTGCGAGGCTATGCGCTCGCGGGCGTTACCAACCGGTAGGGCAATTCGTTGACTCGGGTGTCGAGGCTGGGCTGACGGCGGCCCGGATTTCGGCGGCTTTCGTGGAAGGGGTGTCGCGTGGGCGTCGAGGTCGCGGTCACCGATCTGACGAAATCCTTCGGCAAGCAGAAGATCTGGGGCGATGTCACGCTTACCCTCCCGCCGGGCGAGGTGTCCGTCCTGCTCGGCCCGTCCGGCACCGGTAAGTCGGTCTTCCTGAAGACCCTGATCGGGCTGCTCAAGCCCGACAAGGGCTCGATCATGATCCGCGACGTCGACGTCGCCAACTGCTCCGAGCGCCGGCTGTACGAGACCCGCAAGCTGTTCGGCGTGCT
>DASTXN010000005.1:0-2026 GCA_035765515.1 Jatrophihabitantaceae bacterium
CGCTGGGCCATCAGCTCCTCAGCCAGCTCGCTGATCCGCGCGACCCGGTCCGCGATCTCGTCGGCGTCGAGCTTGCCCTCGAAGCCCGCGGCGTCCGTCCTGTCCTCGTCGGAGTAGCCGAACACGCCCACGACGTCCAGCCGCGCCTCGGTGAGGAAGCGCTCGAGCTCGGCGACGTCGCTCTCGGTCTCGCCGGGGAAGCCGACGATCACGTTGCTGCGCGCCCCAGCGGCCGGGACGAGTGCACGCGCCCGCGCCAGCAGGTCGAGGAACGCCTCGGTCGAGCCGAACCGCTTCATCCGGCGCAGCACGCTCGGGCTGGAGTGCTGGAAGGACAGGTCGAAGTAGGGCGCGACGCCCGGCGTGGTCGCGATGGTCTCGAGCAGGGACGGACGCAACTCGGCCGGCTGCAGGTACGCCACCCGGATCCGGTCGACGCCGTCGACGGCCGCGAGCTCGGGCAGCAGTTTCTCCAGCGCGCGCAGGTCGCCCAGGTCCTTGCCGTAGGACGTCGAGTTCTCGCTGACCAGGACCAGCTCGCGCGCACCGCTGTCGGCCAGCCAGCGCGCCTCGGCCACGATCTGCTCCGGTGGGCGCGAGACGAACGAGCCGCGGAAGGACGGGATCGCGCAGAACGAGCAGCGCCGGTCGCAGCCCGAGGCCAGCTTCAGGTACGCCGTCGGGGAATCGTCCAGGCGTTTGCGGGCCGCACCGGTGGGCAGCCAGGCGTGACCCGGGACCGCGACCTCCTCGGCCGCGGCGGGGCGGTGCGCGGGTGTGACCGGCAGCAGCGTGCGCCGGTCGCGCGGCGTGTGCGGCGCAACCGGGCGCCCGGCGGCGATGTCGTCCAGCCGGGCGGCGATGTCGGCGTACGAGTCGAAGCCCAGCACCGCGTCGGCCTCGGGCAGGCTGCGTGCCAGCTCGTCGCCGTAGCGCTCGGCCAGGCAGCCGACCGCCACCACCTTGCTGCCGCCGTCCGCGGCCGCGAGCAGGGTGTCGATCGAGTCCTTCTTGGCCGAGTCGATGAAGCCGCAGGTGTTGACCACGACCACATCTGCGCCGTCGGCGTCGTCCACCAGCTGCCACCCGCCGGCTCCGAGCCGTCCGGCCAGCTCCTCGGAATCGACCTCGTTGCGGGCGCATCCGAGCGTCACGAGCGAGACCGAGCGGGAGGGGGACGACACGCAAGAAGGTTACCCGCGCGCGGACAGCCTCATGACCGCAGCAGTGCGGCCACGAGCTAGGACGGTGCAACACTTCGCCGGTCCGGATGCGTCGCACAGGATGTGATCTCGCTGCCCGAGCACGATCAGCAGACCGCCGAGGACGTCGGCGGCTTCGCGCAGCGCTGCGGCCTGGAGCTGCTGCGCTTCGCCTATCTGCTGTGCGGCGACCGGCAGCGCGCCGAGGACCTGCTGCAGGACGTGCTGCTGGGCATGTACCGCCGGTTTCCGGACGTGCTGACGCTGGACAACCCCGTCGGGTACGCGCGCCGCGCGCTGGCGAACGCGAACGTCTCGCGGGTGCGGCGGGCGTCCAGTCGTGAGGTCGCCGTCGAGCTGTTCCCGGACGCCGCCGTGCCGGACGGATCCGATCCCGCCGAGCGGGACGCGCTCTGGCAGGCCTTGCGCCGGCTGCCGGTGCGCCAGCGGACCGTGTTGGTGCTGCGCTTCTACGTCGACGCGAGCGATCGGGACATCGCGGACGCACTCGACTGCCGGCCCGGGACCGTGCGCAGCCTGGCCTCGCGGGGACTTGCAGGGTTGCGTGCCGACGCGACGCTGCAACTGGACGCCTCGGACGGAGGTGCACGATGAGCACGACGCTCGAGACCGCCCTGCGGGACATGCTGCAGGAACGCGCCGGCGACATCGAGGCCGTGCCGGCGCGACTGACGCACCTGGAGCGCGACGCAGACTTCGAGCCGGACGAGGAGGTTCTGGATGCGCGGCCGACTCGTCACTCCGCCTGGCTGCTCGCCGCCGCCGTGGCGCTGGTCGTGGCCGTGGCGGGCGCGATCATCGGC
>DASTXN010000006.1:0-7282 GCA_035765515.1 Jatrophihabitantaceae bacterium
GCGGCGGCGGTGGGTGGCGCTCAGCTCGGGCAGCGCGACGTCGACCGGGCCGGTGCTGGTCTCGGCCTCGGTTGGGCCCGCGGCGTCCGTGCTCAGCGCGTCCATCCCTCCTGCGGTGATCTCGCCGCCGAGTCTACGCAGGCACTATGCACTCAGCAGCGCGTGAAACGGCGTGGCCGGGTCCAGTCGGTCGCGGCCGCGCAGCGCCGTCAGTTCGAGCAACACCGCGACGGCGACGACTGTTCCACCAGCAGCGGTGATGAGCCCAGCAGCGGCGTCCAGCGTGCCGCCGGTTGCGAGCACGTCGTCGACGAGCAGCACCCGCTTGCCGGCCAGCACGTCCACCGGCACCTCGATGCTGGCGGTGCCGTACTCCAGCGCGTACTCGCGGGTGATCGTCGGCGGTGGCAGCTTGCCCGCCTTGCGCACCGGCACGAGCCCGCAGTCGAGGTCGCGGGCGATCGCGCCGGCGAACACGAACCCGCGCGCCTCGACACCCGCGACGAGATCAACCGGACCAGCGGAGCGTCCGAACTCGGCGAGCGCCCTGCTCGCGGCTCCGAACGCCGGCCCGTCCGCGAGCAGCGGCGCGATGTCCTTGAACAGGATGCCGGGCTCGGGAAAGTCCGGGACGTCGCGCAGGTGCCGCGCGATCAGGTCCGCCAGCTGGGCACCGTCGGCCTGCGGCATGCTCACCTGTGACGCGCTCACTTGCGGCGGCGTTGCGGACGCGCGCCCGGGCGCGGCGCCGGGGCGGGCTTGCCGGCCGACCGCGGCGCGCCGACCGAGGCACCCGCAGCGGAGGCGACCAGGTCGCCGTCGGCCAGCTTCTTCGCTTCGCTGGCGCGCTTGGCCATCACCCGCCTGGTGAGCTGCTTGTAGTGCGGCTCCCGCTCGGTCAGGTCGACCACGATCGGCGTGGCGAGGAACAGCGACGAGTACGCGCCCGAGGCCAGGCCGACGAACAGCACCAGCGCCAGGTCCTCCAGGGTGCCGACACCGAGCAGGCCGACGCCGACGAACAGCAGGCCGGCGACGGGCAGCAGTGCGACCAGCGAGGTGTTGATCGAGCGCATCAGCGTCTGGTTCACCGCGAGGTTGGCCGCTTCGGAGTACGTCATGCGCGTACCGGCCAGGATGTTCTTCGCGTTCTCGGCGACCTTGTCGTATACGACCACGGTGTCGTACATCGAGAAACCGAGGATGGTCAGCAGGCCGACGATGGTGGACGGCGTCACCTGCAGGCCCACGAGCGAGTACACGCCCGCGGTGACCACCAGGTCGTGGATCAGTGCGAGCACGCCGCCGACGGTCATCCGCCACTGGTAGCGCACCGCGATGTAGATCGACACCGCGATCAGGAAGATGATCAGGCCCTCGATCGCCTTGACGGTGACGTCGTGACCCCAGCTCGAGCTGACCGTGGTGTCCGTGATCGCGGACGGCTTGAGGCCCAGCTCTTGGGCGACCTTCGTCTTGAGTCCGTTGCCGTTGTCCGCGGTCAGCGACTCGGTCTTGACGATGATCTGCCGGGTGCTGCCGCTGCCGACCTGCTGGGGCGGCTCGGCCGATGCGTGCCCGGCGTTGTCGAACGCGGTGCTGACCTGGTCGGTCGTGATCGACGTGCCCGAGACCGGGATCTGGAACTGGGTGCCGCCGGCGAATTCGACGCCCTCGTTGAAACCGCGGAACGCGAAGCTCAGCGCGAAGATCACGATCAGCAGGCCGGAGGCCAGGTAGAACCACTTGCGCCGGGCGATGAACGGGATGCGCGTCTCGTTGCGGTACAACCGGTGGAAGAAGCTGAACATCAGCGCTCGCCCTTCTCGCGCAGGCGGGCCCGTCGGGCGGCGGCCCGCTCGGCGGCCGAGCCCGGCTCCGGCGCGGTGTGCCGGCGCTCGGTCGGCTCGCCCGCCTCGGTGTCGGTGCCGTGCTCGAGGTCCCGATCGGCGTCGACATCCTGGGTCACGTCACCGGTCACGTCCTGGGTCACGTCCTGGTCGACGGCCGCCGGCTCGTCCGCCTCCATGGTGGCGACGGAGGACTTGCGGACGCTCACCGCGCCCTCGGCCGCAGCCTCGTCGCGGCGCGGGGCACGCCGGGCGGGCATAGCTCCCCGGGACGCCTCGGGCGGCGCTCCGGTGTCACGGATGTGCGCGAGCCCGGTCAGCTTGCCGGTGCCGAACGCCCTGATCCGCGACAGCAGCGAGATGAGCGGGTGCGTGAACAGGAACACGACGACCAGGTCGAGGATCGTGGACAGGCCCAGCGTGAACGCGAAGCCCTTCACGTCGCCGGCCGCGAAGTAGTACAGGATCGCCGCGGCGAGGACGGACACGGTGTCCGCGGACAGGATCGTGCGCCGGGCCCGGATCCAGGCGCGCGGGATCGCGACGCGTACCGAGCGCCCCTCGTGCACCTCGTCCTTTATTCGTTCGAAGAACACGACGAAGGAGTCGGTGGTGATACCGACCGCGACGATGAAGCCGGCGATGCCCGCGAGGCTGAGCGTGAAGCCCATCTGCGTGCCGAGCATGACGATGCTGCCGTAGACCAGGCCGCCGGAAACCAACAGGGACGCGATGGTGACCAGGCCGAGCGCGCGGTAGTACAGCAGCGAGTAGACGACGACCAGAATCAGCCCGATGCCGCCGGCGAGCATGCCCGCCTTCAACTGCGAGCTGCCCAGGGTCGCGGAGATCGTCTGCGCGGTGTCCGGCGTGAAGTTCAGCGGCAGCGCGCCGTACTTGAGTTCCTTGGCGAGCTGCTCGGACGACGAGTGCGTGAAGTTACCGGTGATCTGCGTGTTGCCGCCGTTGATCGCCTGCTCGTTGACCGGTGTGGACAGCACCTTGCCGTCCAGGGTGAAGGCTACGAAGTCGGCACACGGCGTCGTCGACGCGCTGCAGGTGAACGCCTGGGCATTGGTGTCGTTGCTGTGCACGTTGTGCGCGGACGTGTACTTGCCCCACGAGGTCTGGCCACTGCCTTTGAGGCCGAGGGAAACCGTCCACTGGGTCTGACCCTGCGCGACGTTCGGCGCGTTCGCCGCGGCGGTGGTGATCTCGGTGCCCTTCACGACGATCGGGCCGAGCAGGTAGGCCGCGCCGGACTGGCAGGCGATGTAGTAGTCGTTCACCGGATCCGGAGCACCCTGGCTGGCGGCGCAGTCGTACTTCGTCAGCGCCTGCTGCACCTCCTGCGCGACGGACGCGCTCAGGCCGCCGGAGGTGTAGACCGGCGAGGTGTAGGTCTTGCCGTCCTGCACCGGCGCCGGGTTCGGCAGGTCCTTGACCACCTTCTTCAGCTGCGCGACCGACTTCAGCGAGCACGGAACCGGCGCCGCAGGGGTGGTCGCGGTCGTCGGTGACGACGTCGCCGACGCGCCGTTAGTCGCTGTCGCGGTCGCGCTGGCCTTGGGCGTCTTCTTCGCCTTCTTGCCCAGTGCCGTCTTGTCCTGCGGGGTCAGCAAGCGCTCGCTGTGGCTGTCCCCGCCCGTCCCGGACGTTGCGCTCGCGCCCGAGGACGGCGCGGTCGAGCCGCCGGATTTCGAGGCCGTCGGCGTGCAGGTCACTGCGGCCGGGGGTGCCACCAGGCCGCGGAAGTTCAGCTTCGCCGTCGCACCCAGGGTGCTCGGGTCCACATTCGTCGCGCCGGGGATGGAGACCACGATCTGGCCCGAGCCCTGGATGACGACTGTGGACTCGGTGACGCCGTTGGAGTTCACGCGCTCGGTGATGATCTGCTTCGCCTGGCTCATCGCCGAGCTGGACGGCGTCCCGCCGCCCTCGACGTGAGCGGTGAAGATGATCTGGGTACCACCGACGAGGTCCAGGCCGAGCTTGGGCGTGTGCCGCGAGCCGGGCCAGAACACGATCGTGTAGAGCACGACCAGGATGGCCGCGAGACCGAGGAAGTACCGCCCGACAGGCAGCGATCCAGGCTTTGCCACGGGGATTGGTCTCCTCGAAATGTGAAACGGGCAGGTGCAGCGCGAGCAGCTTAGTCAGCGATCTTCGCAGTCTGCGCGGAAGGCTCGGTGCCGGCTCAGTGGCCCAGTATGACTGACGGCGGCTGGCAGGCGGCCCAAGGGCGGCTCAGGCGCCGTCCGTTCGGGCCTCAGCTGTCCCGATTGTCCGGGTCCCAGTCGGTGCCGTGACCGGTGTCGCTGTCATCGGGCCGGTCGTAGATGCCGCCACGGCCGCCGGGGCCGTTCGGGCCCTGGAACTGGTCGGGCAGCGAGGCGACATCCCGTAACGCGGCCAGCGCCCACTTGACCTCGACACCCGGCGCGATCGCCAGCACGACGGTGCCGTCCCCGCCCTTGGCGACCACCGTGCCGTAGAGGCCGGACGTCGTCATCACCTCGGTGCCGACCTCGATCTGCTGTACCCGTTCGGCCTCCGCCGCCGCCTGCCGCCGCCGGTTGCGCATGGAGAGGAACAGCATGCCGACCAGCAGCACCAGAATGACGAGATAGGCGTACGACATATCCGAAGAGTCCTCGCGGTAGGGGCGCCTGACGCGGCCACCCTATGTCTTCGCGACTTGTCTAGGCGTCCTCGGGATCGACCGGGTCGAACAGGGTGGGGCCGGACGACGCGGGCACGGCCAGGCCCAGGTGCCGCCAGGCGGCCGGTGTGGCGACGCGGCCGCGGGGCGTGCGCGCGAGCAGGCCGGCACGGACCAGGAACGGTTCGGCGACCTCCTCGACGGTCGCGATCTCCTCGCCGACTGCCACCGCGATCGTGCTGACGCCGACCGGTCCGCCGCCGAAACGGCGCACCAGGGCGTCCAGCACGGCCCGGTCGAGCCGGTCCAGGCCGAGCTCGTCGACGTCGTAGACGGCCAGCGCGGCGTGCGCGATCTCGGCGGTGACGACACCGTCGGCGCGCACCTCGGCGTAGTCGCGCACGCGGCGCAGCAGGCGGTTCGCGATGCGTGGCGTGCCACGGGAGCGGCCGGCGATCTCCGCGGCGCCGTCCGGGCGCAGCGTGATGCCGAGCAGGTCCGCCGACCGGGACAGCACCTGCTCCAGTTCGGCGGCGTCGTAGAAGTCCATGTGGCCGGTGAAGCCGAAGCGGTCGCGCAGCGGGCCGGTCAGCAGGCCGGCGCGGGTGGTGGCCCCGACGAGGGTGAACGGGGCCAGGTCCAGCGGGATCGCGGTGGCGCCGGGCCCCTTGCCGACGATCACGTCGACCCGGAAGTCCTCCATCGCCATGTACAGCAGCTCCTCGGCCGGCCGGGCGATGCGGTGGATCTCGTCGATGAACAGCACCTCGCCCTCGGTCAGGCTGGTGAGCAGTGCGGCGAGGTCGCCGGCGCGCTCGATCGCCGGGCCGCTGGTGACCCGGATCGGCGTGCCGAGCTCGGCGGCGATGATCATGGCGAGGCTGGTCTTGCCCAGCCCGGGCGGGCCGGACAGCAGGACGTGATCCGGCGGGCGCTCGCGGCGCAGCGCGCTCTGCAGCACCAACTGCAGCTGCTCGCGGACCTTGGGCTGGCCGACGAACTCGGTCAGCCGCTTCGGCCGCAGGCTCGCGTCGAGCTCGCGCTCGTCCGGCTCCACCTCGGCGCTGACGAGGTCTTCCTCGTTCATCGGGTGCGTCCGAGCAGCTGGATGGACCTGCGCAGCAGTGCGGACACGTCCGGCGCCTCACCCTCGGGCACGTCGGCCGCGACCACGTCGATCGCGTCGCCGGCCTCCTTGCCGGAGAAGCCGAGCCCGGCCAGCGCGTGCGCGAGCTGATCGCGCCACGGCGCGAGCGCGGCGATGCCGGCCAGATCCGTCGATGCGGTGTCGCCGCCGTCGATCGCGCCGATCCGGTCGCGCAGCTCGACCACGATGCGCTCGGCGCCCTTGCGGCCGATGCCGGGCACCTTGGTCAGGCTCGCGTAGTCGCTGGACGCGATCGCCCGGCGCAGCTCGCGCGGCGGGTGCACGGCCAGCATGGTCTGCGCCAGCTTCGGTCCGACCCCGTTCGCGGTCTGGAGCAGCTCGAACGTGGCGCGCTCGTCGTCATCGGCGAAGCCGTACAGCGTCAGGGAGTCTTCTCGGACCACCAGGCTGGTCGCCAGCCGTGCCGTCTCGCCCACTCGCAGCCTGGCCAGCGTGCCGGGCGAGCACGAGACGGCCAGGCCTACCCCGCCCACCTCGACGACGGCACCGTCCGGTCCGAGTGCGGCCACGGTGCCGCGCACGCTGGCGATCACTGTGCCTCCCCCATCCGCTGCTCGGTGGCGGTCAGCGCGATGCGCGACAGCGCCGCCTCGGGCAGCTCGAACTGCTCTCGGATCGCCAGCGCCCGGGCGAAGTGGTCGCGGGCGTCGGCGTAGTGGCCCTGGTCGTACTCGTTGCGGCCGGCGTGATCGAGCGTGAACGCCTCGATGATCGGCCCGAACTGGGTGCTGGCGTTGAGCAATTCGGTGAGCAGCAGGTTCGCCTCGGCGAACTCGCCGCGGACCTGGTGCACGTGCGCGAGCCGCAACCGGGCCAGGTGCTGCTGGGGCGGCGCGCCGGCGATCTCGGCGCGGTCCGCGGCGCGGCGGCCCTCGTCCAGCGCGCCGTCGAGATCGGCCAGGCCGATGAGCAGTTCGACCAGCTCGCCGCGCGCGAGCAGCTCGGCGATGTCGTCCGGGGCGGTGCGGATCTGCGTGTGCAGCGCGGCCACCCGGTCCCGGACGGCGTCGGCGTCGGGGTACACCTCGCGCAGGGTGCGGGGGTCGTAGCTGGGCTCGATCGGTTCGCTCATGCGTTCATCCTCGCCGCTGCGACGGCCCCCGCGATCCGGGCTTGCGCCCCGCCGCGCCAGATGTGGCAGATCGCCAGCGCCAGCGCGTCCGCGGCGTCGGCCGGGCGCGGGGTCTCGGCGAGCTTGAGCAGCCGGGTGACCATCACCCCGATCTGCGCCTTGTCGGCCCGCCCGGAGCCGGTCACCGCGGCCTTGACCTCGGTCGGGGTGTGCAGCGCGACCGGGATCCCGGCGCGGGTCGCGGCGACGATCGCCAGGCCGGCGACCTGCGCGGTCCCCATCGCGGTGCGGACGTTGTGCTGGCTGAACACCCGCTCGACCGCGACCGCGTCCGGGGCGAAGGACGCGATCGCCTGGGCGAGCGCGTCCGCCTGGCACAGCAACCGGTCACCGATCTCGGCGTCGGACGGGGTGCGGATCACGTCCACGTGCACCAGCGTCAGCGGACGGCCCGGGGCGCCCTCGACCACGCCCACGCCGCAGCGGGTCATGCCGGGGTCGACACCGAGCACCCGCACCTGGCTCACCCT
>DASTXN010000007.1:0-2814 GCA_035765515.1 Jatrophihabitantaceae bacterium
CTATGGTGGCGCGGTGAAGCTCGCGGTCAATCTCGGTTACTGGGACGCCACCAGTGCCGGGTCCGTCGACGACCTGCTGAAGCTCGCCGTCGAGGCCGAGCGGCTGGGCTACGCGAGCGCCTGGGCGGCCGAGGCGTACGGCTCGGACGCGGTCACCGTGCTCAGCTGGGTGGCCGGGCAGACGTCCCGCATCGAGCTCGGCAGCGGCGTGCTGCAGATCCCGGCCCGCACCCCGGCGATGACCGCGATGACCGCCGCGACGCTGGACATGCTGTCCGGCGGACGGTTCCTGCTCGGCCTCGGGGTCTCCGGGCCGCGGGTGTCCGAAGGCTGGCACGGCGTCCGGTTCGGCAAACCGCTGGCGCGCACCCGCGAGTACGTCGAGATCGTGAACCTGGCCCTGTCGCGGCGCCGGGTGCGGTACCAGGGCGAGCACTACGTGCTGCCCCTGCCGGACGGACCCGGCAAGGCGCTGCACCTGATGGTCCACCCGGTCCGCGAGCACGTCCCCGTCTACCTCGCGGCGATCGGTCCGAGGAACCTGGAGCTGACCGGCGAGATCGCCGACGGCTGGCTCGGCGTGCTGGTCGCCACGGATCACGCGGGCGAGCAGCTCGCGCACATTGCGGCCGGCCGCGAGCGGACAGGGCGGGACATGAGCGGCTTCGACGTGTGCGCGTATGTCCCGCTGTCCGTGGGCGAGGACGTGACCGCGTGCGCCGAGCCGGTCCGTCCGTACACCGCGCTGTACGTCGGCGGCATGGGCAGCCGCGAGCAGAACTTCTACAACAACCTCGCGGTGCGGATGGGGTACGGCGAGCAGGCCGCGGCCGTCCAGGACCGGTACCTCGCGCGCGACTACGACGGCGCTGCCGCCGCGGTACCGGCGGAGCTGGTCGACCAGACCTCGCTGCTCGGCCCGGTGGCGCGGGTGGCCGAGCGCATCGCCGCGTTCGCCGCCGCAGGGGTCACCACGCTCGCCGTCACCCCGTACGGCGACACGCTCGAGGACCGGTTGCGAACGCTGCATGCCGGCGCCGAGGCACTGGAGCGATCCGGCGTGGCGGCGGGCACCGCATGACGCTGCTGCAGGTACTCGTCCTGGGTCTGGTGCAGGGGATCGCCGAATTCCTGCCCGTCTCCGCGACCGCGCACCTGCGGATCCTGCCGGCGCTGTTCGGCTGGCACTTCTACAACGGGAGCACCCAGGACCCGGGTTCGACGTTCACCGCAGTCGTCCGGCTCGGCTCGATGATCGCGCTGGTCTGCTACTTCTGGCGCGAGCTGCTGCACGTGTGCGTCGCGTGGGCACGCGGGCTGTACGACCGGTCGGTGCGCGACTCGCTGGAGTACCAGCTGGGCTGGTACCTGCTGCTCGCGACGATCCCGGTGATCGTGCTGCGCATCGCGTTCAGCGACCAGCTCGACTCCGGCGCCGAGAACCTGTGGCTGCTGGCCGGCTCGCTGATCGTCGTCGCGCTCGCGCTCTGGGCCGCCGAGATCATCGGTGGACGCCACCGCGAGGAGGAGCAGCTCAATTCGGCCGACGCCGCGGCGGTCGGTGTCGCGCAGGTGATCGCGCTGGTCCCGGGCGCATCCCGCGTGGGCACGATGCTGACCGCGGGCCTGTTCCGTGGGCTGGAACGCCCGGCGGCGATCCGGTTCGCGTTCCTGCTGTCGATCCCGGCGGTCGTGGCCGATGCGATCTACGAGGTCGTCCGGATGGGTGGCGGTCACGACAACGGCCCGGGAACCGGCCTGATCGGGTTCGCCGTCGTCGTCGCCTTCGTCAGTGCGCTGGTGTCGATCCACGCCCTCGTGCAGTGGCTGACCCGGCACAGCGCGATGGTGTTCGTCTACTACCGCCTCGCGCTCGGCGTCCTCGTTCTCGCCCTGCTCGGCGTAGGCGTGCTGGAGGCGACCAGCTAAATGTCCACGCTGCTGCTCGTCCGCCACGGCCTCACCGCGAAGACCGGGCCGGTGCTCACCGGCCGGACCGCGGGCGTGCACCTCGACGAGCGCGGCGAGAAGCAGGCCGCCGCCGTGGCGGAGCGGATCGCCGCGCTGCCGCTCGCCGCGATCGTCACCAGCCCGCTGGAACGCTGCGTCGACACGGCTTCGCGGATCCGCGCCGCCCAGCAGGCCGCCGGGCGCGAGCCGGCCTGGCACGTGGACGAGCGGCTGATCGAATGCGGTTACGGCGGCTGGACCGGCCGGCCCATCAAGGAGCTCGCGAAGGAGCCGCTCTGGAAGGTGGTGCAGGCCCAGCCGTCCGCGGTGCGCTTCCCGGACGGCGAGGCGCTGACGGAGGTGTCGGCCCGCGCCGTCGCGGCTGTCCGCGACTGGGACCAGCGGCTGGGCGAGGACGCCGTTTGGGTCGCCTGCAGCCACGGGGACGTGATCAAGTCGATCCTCGCGGACGCACTCGGTCTGCACCTGGACCAGTTCCAGCGGATCGTCGTCGATCCGTGCTCGGTGTCGGTGATCCGGTACACCGCGGCACGCCCGTACGTGCTGCGCAGCAACGACATCGGCGGCGAGCTCACCGCGTTCCTGCCCCCGAAGCGGCGCGGCCGCAGATCGCGTGCGAGCGACGCGACGGTCGGCGGCGGCGCGGGCGGCGGCTCCGTCTGACGTCTAGGATTTACAGACATCATGCCTCGCCAACTGTTCCAATTCGAGCGTCCGCAGCGCTTCGTCGCGGGCACCGTCGGGGAACCCGGCGAACGCACCTTCTTCCTGCAGGCCAGCGACGGCACGCGCGTGGTGTCAGTCGCGCTGGAGAAGCAGCAGGTGATCGTGCTCGCCGACCGG
>DASTXN010000008.1:0-20932 GCA_035765515.1 Jatrophihabitantaceae bacterium
GTTGACTCTGGACCTCAACTCCGCTGAACCCTTGCTCCGCAAGCTGGAGCTGAAGGTGCGCAACCGGCTGGACGGGTTGCTGCAGGGCAACTACGTGGGGCTCGTTCCCGGGCCCGGCAGCGAGGCGGGGGAGTCACGGCAGTACGTCCCCGGGGACGACGTGCGCCGAATGGACTGGCCGGTCACCGCGCGCACCACGATCCCGCACGTGCGCCAGACAATCGCCGACCGCGAGCTGGAGACGTGGCTGGTCGTGGACGTGTCGGCCAGCATGGACTTCGGGACCGCGCTCAGCGAGAAGCGCGAACTGGCCCTGGCCGCGATCACCGCGATCTCGCACCTGACCGTGCGTGGCGGCAACCGGATCGGCGCCGTGGTCGGCGACGGACACCAGCTCTACCGGATCCCGGCGATGCCCGGCCGCCAGCACGCCCGCCACCTGGTCCGGCGGATCGCCGCGACGCCGCGTGCGGAGGCGGCCGGGGACGGTCCCGGCGTCGACCTCGCCGGCATGCTCGAGTCGCTGCGCCGTCCGCAGCGGCGCCGCGGGCTCGTGGCCGTGATCTCGGACTACCTCGAGCCGGGCCGGCCGGACACCGACGAGCCCGGCTGGGTCCGTCCGCTGCGCGCGCTGGCGGATCGCCACCAACTGCTCGGCGTGGAGGTCCTCGACCCGCGCGAGCTCGAGCTCCCGGCCGCCGGGCTGGTGACGTTCGTGGACCCGGAGAGCGGACGTCAACTCGAGGTGCAGACGTCGTCGTCGGATGTGCGACAGCGCTACGCGCAGGCGGCGGCGGTCCAGCGCGGCCGGATCGCGTCCGCGCTGCGCCGCGCCGGGGCCGCCCACCTGCAGCTGCGCACCGACCGGGACTGGGTCACCGACGTCGTGCGGTTCGTCATCGCCCAGCGTCAGGCAGGGTTCTCCGGTGTCCGGGCGGCGGTGCGCTGATGCACTTCCTCTCCCCGGCCTGGCTGTTGCTGCTGATCGTCGTCGCGGTGCTGCTCGCGGTGTACCTGCTGCTGCAATTGCGCCGCAAGGCGTACGTGGCCCGATTCAGCAACCTGGAGCTGCTCGGCAGCGTCGCGCCGCGGCGTCCGGGCTGGCGCCGACACCTGACCTTCGCGCTGCTGATCGCCGGCCTGACCGTCCTGACCATCGGGGTGGCGCAGCCGACGGCGGCGGTGCGTGTGCCGCGCGACCGGGCGACGGTCGTGCTGGCGATCGACGTCTCGCTGTCGATGGAGGCGACGGACGTGCTCCCGTCCCGCATCCAGGCAGCGCAAATGGCCGGCAAGAAGTTCGCCGACCTGCTGCCCGCGCGGATCAACCTCGGCCTGGTGTCCTTCGGCGGGAACGCGAGCGTGCTGGTCGCGCCCACCCTGGACCGCGACCCGGTGAAGAAGGCCATCGACGGGCTGAAGCTGCAGGAGTCGACCGCGATCGGCGAGGCGATCTTCACGTCGCTGCAGGCGATCAGCGTGTTCAGCCAGGCGACCACGGCCCGCGGCGAGAAGCCGCCGCCGGCCCGGATCGTGCTGCTCAGCGACGGCACGAACACCGTCGGGCGCCCGGTCTCGGACGCGATCGCCGCGGCCAAGAAGGCCGACGTGCAGGTCTCGACCATCGCATTCGGCACGCCGAACGGCACGGTTACCTATAAGGGCGACACCCTGGCCGTCCCCGCCGACCGCTCGACCTTGCACCTGATCGCGGACGAGACGGGCGGTTCGTTCCACACCGCGGCTTCGGTGCAGGAGCTGGAGCAGGTGTACCAGAACATCGGCTCGCAGATCGGCTACACGACGCAGCAGCGCGATGTCAGCTGGCGGTTCCTGGCGATCGGCCTGTTCGTGCTGTTCGCGGCGGCCGGCACGTCGATGCTCTGGGCGGGCCGCCTCGTCTAACGCGGTCCGGCCCCGCGCTAACCCCACGTTGTGCCCGCCGGCGCCTTGATGGTGGCGTTCACCCGGTTGAAGAAGTTGGTGATCGCGATCATCAGGATGATCGAACCCAGTTGCTGCTCGTCGTAGTGGTCGGCGGCCGCGTCCCACACTTCGTCGGGGACAGCGTCCGGACGTACCCGGTCGGCGAGCCGGGTCGCGTACTCGGTGAGCGCCAGCGCGGCGCGCTCGGCGTCCGAGAAGAAGGGCGCCTCGCCCCACGCCGCGAGCATGTCCAGCTGGTCGTCGCTGACCCCGTTCTTGCGCGCCGACTCGACGCCGCCGAACACGCACGCGCTGCAGCCGTTGATCTGGCTGGCACGCAGGTGCACCAGTTCGAGCGTGACCGCGTCGGCGCCGCCGGAGTGGATCGCCTTGAAGATGCTCTGGATACCGGCCATCGCGCCCGGCATGCTCACCGCGGGGTTACTCATGCGTGCCTTCATGGTGTTTCGCCCTTCGTCGTGTTACCTCGGTGGTCCGTGGTTCGTCGCTGCTATGACGGACGGCAACGACGAGAGGTAACAGGTGAACGAGAAAGACGTTCTCGCGCAGCGTTTCGAGGATCAGCGCGGCCAGCTGCGCGCGGTGGCCTACCGCATGCTCGGCTCGCTCAGCGAGGCCGACGACGCGGTGCAGGAGGCGTGGCTGCGGCTCAGCCGGACGGACACGTCCGAGGTGGCGAACCTGGCCGGCTGGTTGACGACGGTGGTCGGACGGATCTGCCTGGACATGCTGCGCTCGCGCGGCTCGCGCAGGGAGGATTCGCTGGACGTGCAGGTGCATGTCCCGGACCCGGTGATCAGCTGGGGCGACGAAGTGGATCCGGAACACGAGGCTGTGCTGGCCGATTCGGTGGGTCTGGCGCTACTGGTCGTGCTCGAGACGCTCAGCCCGACCGAGCGGCTGGCATTCGTGCTGCACGACCTGTTCGCCGTGCCGTTCGAGCGGATCGCGACCATCGTCGGTCGTTCGCCGGACGCGACCAAGATGCTGGCCAGCCGGGCGCGACGGCGCGTGCGTGACGGCGGCCGTGAGGCGGACGGTGACCCGGCGCGCCGGCGAGAGGTGGTCGACGCGTTCCTCGCGGCAGCACGCGACGGCGACTTCGACGGGCTGCTCGCGGTGCTCGACCCGGACGTGGTCCTGCGAGCCGACATTGGCGCGAACCCGTCGGGGCTGTCCGCGCTGGTGCGTGGCGCGGCGGACGTCGCCGGCCGGGCGCTGATGTTCTCGCGGTTCGCCGGAACGGGCCGCCGTGCGCTGGTGAACGGCGCGCCGGGCGTCGTGAACGTCGTCGACGGCAAGGCGGTCGGGGTGCTCGCGTTCACTGTCGCGGACGGGCGGATTGTGGCGATCGACGTGCTCGCCGATGCCGCTCGCCTGGAGCGACTGGAGCTGCCCGCGCTGCCCGGCTGACCGGCGGCGGCATCAGGCAGTCGGGTCGAGGACCAGCTTGCCGATCGCGGTGCGGTCCAGCAGCGCACGGTGGGCGTCGGCGGCCTGCTCGAGCGGATACCGGCGGCCGATCACCGGCTTGAGCTCGCCGTCGGCGATGAGCGTCATCAGGTCCTGGACGGCCGTGGCGAGCAGCTGCGGACGCTGCACCACGTGCACCAGCCAGAAACCGATCACGGCCGCGCTGCGCGCCATCAACTTTCCGGGGTCCACCGGCGACGGGGCCGTGCGCGAGGCCATCCCGAAGGTCGCCAGGCGGCCGAGCGGGGCGAGCGCGGCCAGGCTCGCATCGAACACGCGACCCCCGGTCATCTCCAGCACCACGTCCACCCCGCGACCGCCGTTCGCGTCCCGGAGCGCTGCAGTGAGGTCGTCCGACCTGGAATCGACGGCGACGTCCGCGCCAAGATCGAGCGTCAGCTGGCGCTTCTCGATGCTGGACGCGGTCGCGATGATCCGGCCCGCCCCCCACCGGCGGGCGAGCTGGATCGCGAGGGTGCCGACGCCGCCCGCGCCGGCGTGCACGACGACGGTCTCGCCCTCGGCCAGGTGCGTGCTGGTGCGCAGCAGGTGCCAGGCCGTCGCGCCCTGCACCAGCGTCGTGAGCGCCTGCTCGTCGCTGACCGCGTCCGGCACCGGGAACAGCCGGTTGGGATCGGCCGCAACCTTCTGCGCGTAGCCGCCCGAACCCAGCAGGCCGAGCAGGCGGCGCCCATCCGGGGCGCGGACGACGACCTCGCCGCCGGGGATCATCGGCAGCGTCTGCTTGGCCAGGTAGGAGTCCTCGGTCTGGTGCGTGTCCGCGTAGTTGATGCCGGCAGCGAGCACGTCGAAGACCTGCTCGCCATCCGAGGGCTGCGGGTCGGGCAGTTCGGAGACGACCAGGGTTTCGGGCCCGCCGAACTCGGTGATCTGGATTCCGCGCATCCGGTAACCGTACTCACCGGTAGTGCGCGGACCGGAAGCATCGGTGACCTGATCGGCTAGCGTGGGTCCCCGTGACTCGGACGGTGCTGGTGACGGGCGGCAATCGTGGGATCGGCCTGGCGATCGCGCAGGCGTTCGCGGCGAACGGCGACAACGTCGCAGTCACGCACCGCGGATCGGATGTGCCACCGGGATTGTTCGGCGTGCGCTGCGACGTCACCTCCGCCGACGACGTGGACGCGGCGTTCACCGCGGTCGAGGCCGAATTCGGCGCGGTCGAGGTGCTGATCTCCAACGCGGGCGTCACCGACGACACGCTGCTGATGCGGATGAGCGAGGACAGCTTCCAGCGCGTCCTGGACGCGAACCTGACCGGCGCGTACCGGGTGGCCAAGCGGGCGACGCCCGGCATGCTCAAGGCCCGGCGCGGCCGGATGATCTTCATCTCCTCGGTGGTCGCCCTCGTCGGCTCACCCGGCCAGGCCAACTATGCGGCGAGCAAAGCGGGCCTGATCGGGCTGGCCCGCTCCATCGCACGCGAGCTCGGCAGCCGATCGATCACCGCGAACGTGATCGCGCCCGGCTTCGTCGAGACGGACATGACCGCCGAGCTCACGGACGCGCGGCGCAAGGAAATCCTCGGCAATGTGCCGCTGAACCGGTACGGAACGGCCGAGGAGATCGCGGGTGCCGCGCTCTACCTCGCCTCGGACGCGGGCGCGTACGTGTCCGGTGCGGTGCTGCCGGTCGACGGCGGACTGGGAATGGGGATATAGGCATGGGTCTGTTGGACGGCAAGCGGCTGCTGATCACCGGCGTGATCACCGACGCCTCGCTCGCGTTCGGCGTCGCCAAGGTGGCGCAGGAGCAGGGCGCGCAGGTCGTGCTGACCGGTTTCGGGCGGATGTCCCTGGTCGAGCGCGTGGCCAAGCGCCTGCCGCAGCCCGCGCCCGTGCTCGAACTGGACGTCACCGACGAGGAGCACCTGGCGACGCTCGCCGACCGGGTCCGCGAGCACGTCGACGGTGTCGACGGCGTGTTCCACTCGATCGGGTTCGCCCCGGCGTCCTGCCTCGGCGGCGGTTTCCTGGACGCGCCGTGGGAGGACGTCGCGACCGCCGTCCAGGTGTCGGCGTACTCGCTCAAGGCGCTGGCTGCCGCGTCGCTACCGCTGTTCGACGACGCGGGCGGATCGATCCTCGGCCTGACCTTCGACGCGCGCGTGGCCTGGCCCGCCTACGACTGGATGGGTGTGGCGAAGGCGGGGCTGGAGTCGACGTCGCGTTACCTGGCCCGCGAGCTCGGCCCCCGCAAGATCAGGGTGAACCTGATCGCCGCCGGGCCGATCCGCACGATGGCCGCCAAGAGCATCCCCGGCTTCAGCGCGTTCGAGGACGCCTGGAACGGGCGCGCCCCGCTCGGCTGGGACAACGACGACAGCGAGCCGGTCGCACGCACCGCGTGCGCATTGATGTCGGACTGGTTCCCGTCCACGACCGGCGAGATGATCCACGTCGACGGCGGCTTCCACGCGATGGGTGTGTAGGTGGTGGAGTTCGACGCGTTCCTGCTGCTGTCGTTCGGCGGACCGGAAGGGCGGGACGACGTCATGCCCTTCCTGCGCAACGTCACGCACGGACGCGGCATCCCCGAAGAACGGCTCGCTGCGGTCGCCGAGCACTACCAGCACTTCCACGGCGTCTCGCCGATCAATGCGGGCAACCGCGCGCTGATCGCCGCCTTGCGCGAGGAGTTCGACGCGCACGGGATCTCGTTGCCGATCTACTGGGGCAACCGCAACTGGAAGCCGTACGTGGCCGACGCCGTGCGGCAGATGCGTGACGACGGCGTCCGGCGCGCACTGGTGCTGGCCACCAGCGCGACCGGCGGCTACTCCTCGTGCCGCCAGTACCGCGAGGACATGGCCCAGGCGCGCTCGGTTTCAGGGGAGGGTTCGCCCGCGCTGGTGAAGCTTCGGCACTTCTTCGACCACCCGGGCTTCGTCGCCGCGAACCTGGACGGCGCCCGCGCGGCGCTCGAGTCGCTGCCCGCGGCCGTGCGGGGCGACGCCCGGCTGGTGTTCACGGCGCACTCGGTGCCCGTGTCCATGAACGCCTCGTCCGGGCCGGACGCATTCGGCGGCGGGTTGTACGAGGCACAGCAGCGCGAGACCGCGCGGCTGGTGGCCACGCTGCTACGGGGGCCCGACGCGGAGTTCGACCTGGTCTGGCAGTCGCGGTCCGGACCTGCGCAGGTGCCGTGGCTCGAGCCGGACATCAACGACCACCTGCGTGCGCTGGCGCAGCGTGGCACGCGGGCGGTCGTCGTCTGCCCGACCGGCTTCGTGGCCGACCACCTCGAGGTGCTCTGGGACCTGGACAACGAGGCGGCGCAGACTGCGGGCGAACTCGGCCTGCACTTCGCGCGCGCCGCCGCCGCGGGAACGCACCCCGGCTTCGTCGCCGCGATCCGCGAGCTCGTCCAGGAACAGCTCGACGGCGCGGAGCCGAAGACCCTTGGCACGCTGGGCATCTGCGGCGTCGACTGCCCGGCCGACTGCTGCCCGCCTCCGCAGCGCCGACCGGCGTAGGCCCATCCGGCGATGGTCGAGTTCCCGGACGGACCTGAGATCGCGCTGCCCTCGGGCGATGTGACCGAGGGCGTGGTGCGCATCGGCGATACGGTGCGGCGGCCGCGCCAGCCGACCAGTCCGGCGGTGGCGGCCTACCTGCGGCACCTGGAGTCCGTCGGGTTCAGCGGCGCCCCGCGCTACCTCGGAACCGACGCGAGGGGCCGCGACGTCCTCGACTTCGTGGCCGGCGACGTCCCCGGTGATCCGCCGGAGCCGTGCGCCGCCTCGGACGACGTGCTGCCGGGCGTTGGTCGGTTGGTGCGTTCGCTGCACGACGCCAGCGAGGGGTGGCGGCCCGGGATCGACTTCGACACGGGCGGGCGCGGCCGGCCGCGCGTCCCACTGCCCGAGGGCGAGCCGCGCCTGATCGCACACCGCGACGTGACGCCGCAGAACGTCGTCTTCCGCGGTGGCGAGGCGGTCGCGCTCGTCGACTTCGACCTGGTCAACTGGACGACGCGTTCGGTCGACGTTGCCAACACGGCCATGCACTGGATCCCGCTGAGCGATCCGGTCGACCGTCCGGCGGTGTACGAGGGGGTCGACGTCGCGCGGCGGCTGCGGCTGCTGCTGGACGGCTACGGAAGCGACGCGGTATCGGCGGAGGCGGTGCTGAGCGCGTGTGCGATGCGCTTCGCCGGGCTGTACGACTCGATGCGCTGGAACGCGGAGAACCTGGGCGGCGGCTGGGCGCGAATGTGGGACGAGGGCGTCGGCGACAAGATCCGCCGCCGGGCCGACTGGTTCACCACGGTGCGCCCCCAGCTTCACGCGGCCCTCGTCCACTGAGCGGGCGGGTTCGTCACAACTCGGTCGCGCACCGGTCAAAGGCCTCAGGTTCGACGGCACCGCGCCGAAAGTGCGGGTGGAGCCGTGTGCCCGGCTTCGTGATCGTTGGAGGTTCCATGGCCACCCAACCCGTGGCGACCCGCTTCAGCCGGCATCAGGTGCGCCGCCGCGATGCCCGCCGCCAGGACGGCGCGCTGGACGAAGCCCTGACCGAGTTCGCCGGCCTGTCCGGACAGCTCGGCATCGAGGTCGCCGACATCTCCGGCAACATCGACGCACTGTCCGCGGCCGTCACCGACCAGGCCCAGCTGTCCGTCCGGCTCAACGCCACGGCGGAGGAGATCGCCGCGGCCAACCACCAGGTCGAGGCCGCGGTGTCGCAGGCGTACACGGCGACGACGTTGGCGAACGAGGAGGCGACGAACGCTCGGGGCACGGTGGGCGCGTCGCTCTCGCAGCTGACCGAGTTCGTGGACTGGGTCGGAAACACCGGCGACCAGCTGGCCGAGGTCGCCCGCGCCCTGGTCGGAATCACGCAGGCCGCGTCCCAGATCGACAAGATCGCGCAGCAGACGCACATCCTGGCCCTGAACGCACGCATCGAGGCGGCCCGGTCCGGCTCGGCGGGCCAGGGGTTCCAGGTCATCGCGGACTCGATCCGTGAGCTCGCGGACGAGACCATCCGCGCCGCGAAGGACATCGACACGACGATCGGCCCGCTGGCGAGCCGGATCGGCGATCTGACCCAGCAGGGCGACCAGGCGCGTACGCAGGCCGAGGCGGTCCGGGAGAGCACGCACTCGATCTCGTCCATGATCGAGACGGTCACCGGTGCGCTGGGCACCGCGGACGAGCAGGTGGCCGAGATCAAGGACGCTGCCGCCGCGATCCGCTCTGACGTCGACGGGTTCCTGACTGCGCTGTCGCCACTCGCGAGCGGGCTCGAGCATTCCAGCCATGAACTCAACGCGGCCCGCGAGCGGGCCGCCAACATGCTGCAGCTCAGTGAGAAGCTCGTCGCGACGAGTGCGCGCACCGGCGTCCGGACGACGGACACGCCGCTGATCGAGGCTGCGCTGGCGACGGCCGCCCGCGTGTCCGCGCTGTTCACCGCGGCGATCGAGCGCGGCGAGATCAGCATGGCGGACCTGTTCGACGAGCACTACCGGCCGATCGAGGGCAGCGACCCGCAGCAGCACCTGACGCGGTTCACCGCGTTCTGTGACCGCGTGCTCCCGGTGATCCAGGAACCGATCCTCGGCGCCGACCCGCGCGTCGCGTTCGCGATCTGCACCGACCGCAACGGGTACGTCCCGACGCACATGAACCGGGTGTCCCACCCGCAGGGCGACGATCCGGTGTGGAATGCCGCGCACTGCCGCAACCGCCGCATCTTCGGCGACCGCACGGGGCTGACCTGCGGACGCAACACCGAGCCGTTCATCGTGCAGACCTACCGGCGCGACATGGGCGGCGGCACGTTCGTGATGATGAAGGACACGTCCGCGCCGATCTGGGTCAACGGGCGGCACTGGGGCGGTTTCCGCATCGGGTACACCGCCACCAGCTAGCGGTCCCCAGTGGTCCCGCGCGGGGCCTGAGGTGACTTCCCCGGCGAGCGCAGGTCGACTGCGGCCCAAAATCAATACGTGAGCGCGTTGTACCCGGCCAGCCGGGCGCGGCGCACGGCCGCGGCCAGTGGGCGCAGCCCGTCCGCGCGGGCCGCGATGCCGGTGCGATCGATCGCGCCGCCGGTCGGGTCCCGGAAGGCCAGGTCGAGCACGGCCTGTAGGCGCTCGGCTTGTGCGACCAGGGCGACCGCCCGGGACGGGAACCGGGGCGGGAGGTTCAGGTGCTCGCCGGCGCGGCGGGCGTCGTGCAGTTCCTCGGCGATGTCGTCGATCCAGCCCGCGACGTCCGCGGCGCTGAGAATCGATGCGGAGTCGCGGATGACCTGGGTGAGCTCGTACTGGGCGTCGCCGACGGACTGGTAGTCCTCCGGCGGTGACTCGGTGCGGAACGCCTGCCAGAGGACGGTGGACGGAGCACTGCTGGGTGCATAGTCGATGACTTGCGGCACCAGGCCGAGAGTGCCGCCACAGACCGCCTCGCCGGCTTCCAGTGCCGTGCTGCGGAACTCCGCCGGACCTGGCAGGCCGCGCACGTCGCCCGCGACCGGAAGCATCAGGCGGACTGGTTGGCCGGCCCGGCGCCAGGCCACGAGCGCATCGCGCAGCGGCACCAGTTCGGCGTCGAACTCGGCAAGCCCGCCGACCTGGTGCGCGGCGTCGTCGCCCGTGGCTGCGTCGATGACCTCGTCGATGCTCGTGGTGCCGGCCAGCCAGGCGGACGTCCAGGCGGCAAGCGACCCGGAACGCAGCTTGCTCACGCCGCCCAGCGTAGAGCGGGTCCCGCGTGGTTACCGCGTACGCATCGAAACCGGGTGGCGGTAGCGCAGTTCGGTGACCGGTTCGTCACCGATCGCGTCCTGCTTGCGGGTGCCGTCCGCGTGCCAGCCCACCCGTTCGTAGAAGCGGATTGCGCGCGCGTTGCCGGCCAGCACCCACAGCGTGGCCTCGGCGTAGCCGGCCGTCGCGAACCAGTCGAGGGCGGCGGCCATCAGGGCCCGGCCAGCTCCTGTCCCGAAGGCGTCTGGGCGGACGTAGATCGCGATCAGCTCGCCTACCGAACTCGGGTCCGCGTCGTCGTCGCGGGACGGGCCGGTGTGCACGAAGCCGGTGACCTGGCCGTCCAGCTCGATGACGTTGGTGCAGCCGCGACCGGCTTTCTGGGCGAGGATGCCCAGCCACTGCTCGGTACGCCGGTCTGAAGATATGCCGTCCAGAAACGCGTCGGAAAGAATGCCGCGGTAGGCGACCTGCCACGAATGAACGTGGACGGTCGCGATGCCCGCAGCGTCGACGGGCGTCGCGAGGCGGACGGTCATGGCTGGACATTAGCGGCGCGTCAGTGGTGAACGCACCGCAATTTGCAGCTAGCTGAAGGCGAAGCGCCGGTTGCTCGCGAGCAGTGCGCGCGTCGCGCGGGCGCAGTACACGACGGTGCCGGCGAGCGCGATGAGCGCGCCGGACAGGAAGTATCCGACGCCGTGCCCGCTGCTGCTGTTCAGCCCCTGGTCGACGGACGCGCCGACGAGCACGACGGTTGCGGCGGCGAACGCCGCAGCACCAAGCGCGTCGATCAGCCCGCCGGGGAGGACCGTCGCCGAGCGCGTCCAGCGGCGCAGCAGCAGGTAACCGCCGACGAGCAGAAGTCCCGCGACACCGGCGAGGACCCGCAGCGAGACGGCATCCTGCGCCGTCTCGGTGATGCCGTGCCCGCCCGTTCCCGCGACGGTCGCACCGCCCACGAACTTCATGCCGAACGCGGTGTTCATGGCCGCCGCCACACCGCCGCTCAGGCCGATCGCGACGAGCCCGACGCCGCCGAGCAGCAGCGCAGCACGCGCGATCTCGAGGGCCATCGTGACGAAGGCGTGCCGCGACGAGGCATGGAGCAACTCGGCGGGCGGGCCGAAGCGCCGCACCGCCTCGCGCTCGGCTGCCACCCGGGTCATGCCCCGCGTCTCGAAGTCGGCGGCTGCTGCGAACAGGTGATCGCTCGCCTCGTCCAGCAACCGGCGGGTCGTGCGTGGGTCGGCGTGTGCCCGCCGCATCAGATCGTCGAGGAAGTCCTCGATCGGGGTCTCATTCGTTGTCATGCCAACACCGCCTGCATATTCGCCACGAAGCCTTCCCAGTCCCGTCGCTGTGTCGCGAACTCCTTGCGTCCCTGCGCCGTCAGTGCATAGATCCGCCGTCGCCTGCCCTGCGCGATCTCGATCGAACTGCCGATCAGGCCGGCGCGCTCGAGCCGGTGCAGCGCGGGATAGATCGTTCCTTCGGCGAGGTCGAACTCGCCGTTGCTGCGCTGCCGGAGCGCGGAGATGATCGCGTAACCGTGCGCGGGGCCGCGACGCAGCACACCCATCAGCAGCAGATCGAGGCTGCCCTTCACATGAACGCTGGCCATACCTAGGGATCCTACACATAGGCTGTCTAGGTGTCCAGGCGAATCGTTCGCGGCGCGGCGGCGGGGGAGACGCGGCGGAGGCGCCTAGATTCAGAAGCCGTGCGCTATTCACACGACGTTCTCGCCCAGCCCGTCCGTCCGCGCCGACAGGTGCCGGAAGTCGCGGCCGAGCCCGACCTGGTCGTGGAGACCGCCGACGGTACGTTCTGCGGCGCGGTGGTAGGGATCGGACGGGCCGTGGACAGCGGGGAGAAGCGGGACACGGTCACCCTCGAGGACCGCCGAGGCAGGCAGCGGGTGTTCCCGATGCTGCCGGCGGCGTTCCTGCTGGACGGCAAACCTGTCACGCTCGTGCGCCCGGCCGCGGCGACACCCGTGCAGGCCGCGCGCAGGAAGACCGCATCCGGGTCGTATGCCGTGCCGGACGCGCCCGCCCGCGTCGCGCGCGCCAGCCGCATCTGGGTCGAGGGCGTGCACGACGCCGCGTTGCTGGAGCGAATCTGGGGCGACGACCTGCGCGTCGAGGGCGTGGTGGTCGAACCGTTGGACGGCATCGACAACCTGTTGGAGCACGTGCGCGCCTTCGGGCCGGGGCCGCAACGACGGGTCGGCGTGCTCGTCGACCACCTCGTCGCAGGCAGCAAGGAGTCGCGCATCGTCGACGGCCTGCGCCGCGCGGGATTCGCGCAGCACGTGCTGGTCACCGGGCACCCGTACGTCGACGTCTGGCAGGCCGTCAAACCCACCGCGCTGGGCATCGCCGCCTGGCCGGACGTACCGCGCGGCACGGACTGGAAGGCCGGCATCTGCGCGGCCCTGAGGGTCAGTAACCCTCGCGAGATGTGGCGTCGCGTGCTGGCGAGTGTGGACTCGTTCGCGGACGTCGAGGTTCCGTTGCTGCGCGCTGTGGAGGAACTGATCGACTTCGTCACCGCCTGAGGGGTCCGGCATGTCAGTATGGCGGCATGCCTGACTGGCTGCTCTGGTTGATCGCGGCCGGCGTGCTCGCGGTCGCGGAGATCTCGACCCTCACGCTGGTGCTGCTCATGGTCGCGGGCGGCGCCGCGGCCGGCGCGATCACGGCGGCGGCCGGCGGGCCCGTACTCGCCCAGGTGATCGTCGCGGTCGTCGCCACCGTGGCCCTGCTCGGCGTCGTCCGTCCCACCGCGCAACGCCACCTGCTCCCGTCGGGTCCGGCGCGCACCGGGAGCGACGCACTCGTGGGCATGCAGGCCGTCGTGCTCAGCGAGGTCGGCCGTGACGACGGTCGTGTGCGGCTCAACGGAGCCGAGTGGTCGGCACGCAGCTACGACCCGAAGATCCGGCTATCGGCGGGAACCGTCGTCCGCGTAGTGGAGATTCAGGGTGCAACCGCACTAGTTTTGGCAGACCCGTCCGAATAAGGAGATCCCGCATGGACGCCGGAATCATCGTCGCGATCATCTTCGTGGCCATTGTGCTACTCATGCTCGCCCGGTCCGTCCGGATCATCCCGCAGGCCCGTGCGGCGGTCATCGAGCGGCTGGGGCGTTACACGCGGACGGCCACCCCGGGGCTGACCCTATTGGTCCCGTTCGTCGACCGGATGCGCCCGCTGCTGGACATGCGCGAGCAGGTGGTCAGTTTCCCGCCGCAGCCGGTGATCACGTCGGACAACCTGACCGTCGCCATCGACTCGGTGATCTACTTCCAGGTGACCGACCCGCGCGCGGCGAGCTACGAGATCCAGAACTACATCCAGGCCGTCGAGCAGCTGACCATCACGACCCTGCGCAACGTGGTCGGCTCGCTCGATCTGGAGCAGACGTTGACCGGCCGCGACTCGATCAACACCCAGCTGCGGGGGGTGCTCGACGAGGCGACCGGACCGTGGGGCATCCGGGTCGCGCGAGTCGAGCTGAAGTCGATCGACCCGCCACCGTCCATCCAAGAGGCGATGGAGGTGCAGATGCGCGCGGACCGCGCCAAGCGCGCCACGATCCTCACCGCCGAGGGGCAGCGGGAGTCCGCGATCAAGACCGCGGAGGGTGAGAAGGCGGCCCAGATCCTCACCGCCGAGGGGCAGAAGCAGGCCGCGATCCTTGCCGCCGAGGCCGAGCGGCAGTCCCGCATCCTGCGCGCCGAAGGCGACCGCGCGGCCCGCTACCTCACCGCGCAGGGCCAGGCCAAAGCCGTCGAGACGACGTTCGCGGCGATCCACGCAGCTAAGCCCGACCCGGCACTGCTCGCGTACCAGTACCTGCAGACCCTGCCGCAGATCGCGCAGGGCGACGCGAACAAGATGTGGATCGTGCCGAGCGAGTTCAGCCAGGCGCTGGAGGGGCTGCGCAAGATGGGTGGCGGTGACGACTCCGGCCCGGCCGCGTGGTTGAACGTGCAGGGCAGCGGAACTCCCTCCACGGAGGAGGGGATGGACACCTCCGGCTGGTTCGACTCCAACCTCACTCCTGCCGCTCAACAACCGGAGGCGGTGGACCTGCGCGCGTCGGACGACGACGAGGCGTCTCGGGAAGCGCACGCAGGTCTGGCGGGCGGCGTGACCGTTCCGCCGATCCCGACGGTGCCGCCGATCAGCGCCGTCAAGGACAAGCTCGGCCTCGGCAGCGCCGAGGAGGAGGAACCGCCGGAATCCTGACCAGACTTGGTCAGAAGCCGGTCGGGTTCCAGGGCTCCTGCGGCGCGGCGAACATCGCGTCCGCGCGTGCGATCGCGCCAGGGCGCAGCTCCTCGACGCCGCCGCCGATCGTCAGTTCGCGCAGCCGGTAGCCGCCCAGGTAGACCGATGCGAGGGCGGTGTGCGTCACTCGCAGCTCAACCGGCTCGGACGTCGGCACGCACTCGCTCTCGGCCGCGTCCGCGTCCAGCGCGAACCGGCCGTTCGCGAAGCCGAACGAGTCTCCGACGACCTCGATCACCAGCCGGGCCGGGACGGCATAGTGCCGTGCCGCGAGCGCTGCGGGAACGTCCAGCAGCCGCAGCCAGGTATGGTCGCCGTCGTAGGTCTTGCGCAGCGCGCGCCCGTCGGGCAGCAGCCAGCGCACCTGCTCGTCCACGGGCCGTCCTGGCACTGCGATCTCACCGACCGCGTCGATGCCCGACAGGTACGCCCACAGGTCCCGGTAGGCGTCGTCGCCGGCGGCGATCAGATCGGTGACCTCGATCGTGGCGAGGTTGCCGATCAAATCGAAGTCGCGTTCCGGGCGCCACCCGAGGAGCCCGTCCGGGCCGTCGGGCCCCTCGCGCAGCACGTAGGTCGGGATCTTCTCGCCGCGGACGAGCGGGAGCCCGTTGTCGCCGAATCGCGCCTGCCACCACGCGTCCGGGCGGTTCACCTGACCGACCCGGCGTCGGCTGGCGGCCTCGAAGATGGTCGGCCCGAGCTGCCCCGCCTCGGCCGGATCGATCTGCCGCACGGCGCCGCGGCCGGACGCAGCAACCTTCGCCGTGTGCGGACGGGGGAAGTATCGGTAGTCGGCGTAGCGGGCCGCCGGCGCGTAGCCGAACCGCCCGTAGATCGGCCATTCGGCCGCGAGCAGCATGCTGAGCGCGTCACCGCGTTCCTTCGCCGCAGCGAGCGATCCGGAGATCATGCTGGTCAGCAGTCCGCGTCGCCGGTGGGTGGCGGCGACCGTCACGCCGGTCAGCGCGTCCGCGGGGAGCACGGCGGTGCCGCTGTCCGGGCCCGGCACCGTGAGCGTGCGCGGCTGGGTGTTGAGCGTGGCTACCCAGCGACCGCCCTCGCGCGCGCCCCATGTCCGCTCCGGCAGCCACTGCTCGCGCCGGTGCTCGACCCGGCGCCCGAACTGGTCGTCGTGCACGTCGCCGAAGAAGGTGGTCACCATGGCCGCCAGCCAGCCCGCCGCCTCGTCCGCGGATATCGGGTTGACGATCTCGAGTTCGCTCACACGTGGTGACGATGCCAGCCGCGACGGTGTGTGTCAGGCGATTTGATCGAGTTCGGCGCGCAGCAGCGGGACGGCCGCGTCGATCGGTTCCCGGACGTCGCGATTCCCGCGCCCGTCAGGGCGACGATGCGCATCGCCGTCAGATCCACGGGTAGCGGTTGTGCAGGTAGATATGGCCGATGAAGCTGACCGCGTCGATCACCGAGTGCGCGACGATCAGCGGGACGACGCGACGGGTGCGCTGGAACCACCAGCCGAAGATCAGGCCCATCACGAAGTTGCCGAAGAACCCGCCGTAACCCTGGTACAGGTGGTAGCTGCCGCGCAGCACCGACTCGGCGAGCAGGGCACGCTGGTTCGACCAGCCGAGCTGACGCAGCCGGGTAAGCACGAACGCGCAGACGACGATCTCCTCGCCGATCCCGTCCTGGAACGCGTCCAGGATCAGCACCGGGATGCGGTACCAGACGTCCGGGAAGTCGGTGACGATGATCTGCGCGTTCAGGCCGAGCTTGCGCGCCCCGTACACCAGGCCGAGACCCGGGACGCCGATCAGCGCGGCGAAGCCGAGGCCGGTCAGGAGCTCGCGCGGACGGAGCCGGTTCAGTCCGATGCCGAAGCCGCGTCCGGCGGGGGTTCGCATGAGCAGCACGACCGCCAGGAACGCCGGCAGCACACCGTGCAAGACGTCCGCCAGTTGGTCCAGGATGTCCAGCCACTGGTAGGCGGTCTTGGTGCCGGAGTTGATGGGTCCGGTCGCGACGTGCGAGAACCCGGCGCCGTGATTGATCGTGACCTGGCTGCGGACGAAGCTCAGCAGCGCATAGATGCCGGACATCCCGTAGGACACGCCGAGCACCGCAAGCAGTTCGAGTCCGAGCCGCGAGCGGGGTTCGGCGGGCGCGGAGGCACTCCCGGTGCGATCCGCGGCGGTCAGGTCCGCGGACACCGGTTCGGGGGCGCTCACCACGCCAGTCTGCCCGACGTATCTGTGCCCCGGCCCGGCGACGGCGGCTCAGGCGGGCTGGCGCAGGCGCAGCGAGATGTCGTTGCACTCCGCGCACACGTCCTCGGGGATGACCCCCGCGCGCATCAACAGCGCGAACGCCTTGCAGCCCAGGCAGAGCGCGAACACCGATTCCAGCGTCGCCGCGACCAGGATCAGCCCGACGAACACCAGCGCGGCCGTCTCGAAGCCAGCGGCGTGCAGGACGAGCGCCGCGACCGACATCGTCGCGCCCATGGCCTGAGCGAACCGCTTCGGCGGGCCGGGCACCAGCTTCGCGTGGCCGATGCGCGGGGCCGCGACCCGCGTGGCGAACTGCCCTAGCGGGCTCAGCTTCGGCCCGGTCGCGACGCGCGCGAGAAAGCCGTACGCCAGCGGGACGGTGAGCCACAGCCAGCCGCTGCCAAAGCCGAGTGTGAGGGCAAGCGTGACGGCGCAGAGCACGACCACACAGCCGGCGACGACGCGCGCCGCGACCTCGTTGACGGGATTGGGGAATCCGAGGATCGAGCTCACGACGCTCCAGCGTACGTGGTCAGCGGACGCGCGGCGCGAGGATCAGGGTCTGCGCGGTGCAGCCGACCGGCCCCCGAACGTCCGAGACGGTGGAGCGGGCCAGTCCGGCCCCGCGATCACCGAGCTGCGTGGTGGCGTCCAGGTGCACCCACTCGCCCTGGAACGGGCGCGCCAGGTGGATGTCCAGGTCCACGTTCAGGAACGACCAGTGGGCCCAGTCCAACTCGGAGGAGACGCCGCTCGCCGCGTCCCCGACCAGCGCGACGCGTTGCAGCCCACTGGGTTCCTCGCCCGCGAGCAGCGGCAGCCGCTGTCGGGCCCAGACCGCGGCGGGCCCGGGTGTCGCGGCCGAGCCGGAAAGCTCGTGCCAGGCGACGCTGTCGGCGAACGGGAAGGACAGGCTGAACGGCGGTGCGTCACCCGTCGGGGGTTCCAGCGGAGTTTCGGCGGGCGCGATGTCCGCGGTGTCGCGCACGGCGACCAGCCAGACCCGGGCCTGCAGGCAGTCACGCCCACCGGCGCTCACAACGACGTCGACGAGGGATGCGCTGCGTGCCGCGCGCACCGATCGCGCCGTCACGGTCAGCTCGCCGACGGGAACAGGGCCCACGAACTCCGCGGCGATCCGGCTCGCGATCAGGTTCGGGTTCTCGCGCCGCGCGAGCCGCTCCGCCTCCCGCACCGCGAGCGCATTGGGCGGCCCACCGTGCTGCAGCGCCGTGTCCCACGGACCGCCTGTCTCGAAAGCTGCTGAAAATCGTGCGCTGTCGGCCTGTTCGTCCAGGATTCGGAAGTAAGCATCTGCCACGAGAATGCAACGTACTTGACTGATGCACAGGCTCGTGGGCATAAACTCGCGCGCAGAAGGGGCGAGCGGCACATCCCTCCCGTGCCGCCGCCCCTTCGTGTCACTGGGTAGCCTTCTGCGAGTGCGAGTGACCTCCGTTCTGCGCCTGTTCGCCCCCGCCGCCGCGGTGACCCTGCTGCTCGCCGGCTGCACTTCGAGTGGCGGGAAGGACGCCCCGTCCGCGCCGGTGACCGCGACCGTGAGCACATCGCCGGTGACCGCCCCATCGGCCACCGCCGTTGAGGGACAGCCGACGGACGCGTCCGGGCGGGTGGCGCAGTGGTACGCCGGTGTCGCCGGCCTGTTCGCGGCGATCCAGGTCGACACCGAGCACATCAAGTCGGACGCCACCAAGCAGGACGTGCAGAGCCTGCAAACTCATTGCGCGAACCTGCGCACGGATGCCGCCAGCGTCGAGAGCGCCCCTGCCGCCCCGGACAAGCGCATCGCTGCGGCTGTCGCGACGGCCATGCGCGCCTACGTGTCAGCCGCGCAGAGTTGCCTACAGGGTGACTACCCGACAACGGCGGTGCAGATCAACAAGGGCGGCGCGGCTCTCGAGAGCGCCAACGCGATCATGAACAACCTGCCGTAGCGGCCGATCTGGCGGGCCCGCGGCGCCGGATGCAGAATAGTTAGCGTGCCGAACGAATTGGTCATCCGCTCCTTCGTGGCCGTCGGTGACAGCTTCACCGAGGGCCTCAACGACCTGCTGCCCGACCGGACGATGGCCGGCTGGGCGGACCGCTTCGCGGCGCTGCTCGCACAGCGGTTCGGGGGAGTGCGCTACGCCAACCTCGCGGTCCGGGGACGATTGCTCGACCGAATAGTCGCCGAGCAGGTCCCCGCGGCGCTTGCCGCGAAGCCGGACCTGATCTCCTTTTCCGCAGGCGGGAACGACGTCCTCCGTACCGGTTTCGACGTCGACGCGACCGCGGCGCGGTACGAGGATGCGGTGGTCCGCATGCGAGGCACCGGCGCACGCGTACTGGTGTTCACGGGCTTCGACGTCGGCAGCACGCCCGTCCTGCGGCTGGCGCGCGGCCGGATCGCGATCTACAACGAGTTGCTCCGCGGCATCGCACAGCGGCACGGCTGCGGCCTGGTCGACCTGTGGGGTCTGACTCCGCTGCGCGACCGGCAGATCGCCTTCAGTGACGACCGGCTGCACCTGTCCTCGGCCGGCCACGAGCGGGTCGCTCGGCTTGTGGCCCGGACGCTCGGCATCCCGGCGCCCGATCCGTTCGCGCCGTGGCCGGAGATCGTCTCCGCCGAACCGAGCCGGCGCGACGACCTGCTCTGGGCGCGGACGCACCTGCTGCCCTGGGTGGGCCGACACCTGCGTGGTCGTTCCAGCGGTGACAGCATCAGCGCGAAGCGCCCGGTGCTGGAGCTCGTCGCGTTCGACCGGCCGGCATCCGACGCCGATCCCGGCGAGCTGACCGGCTGAGCTGGCGGGTTCGGCTGCCCCGGTGGGCTAGAGCGCGGGCCTGATCCGGCCGCGGACCTCGCCGAGGGCGATGCGTCCGTGCCGCCCGGGGGCGGTGGCGGTGATAACGACCTCGTCGCCGTCCTGCAGGAAGGCGCGCGTGCTGTCGTCCTCGAGGGCGAGCGGTTCGGCGCCGTTCCAGGTCAGCTCCAGCAGGCAGCCACGCTGTTGCGGCTGCGGCCCGCTCACCGTGCCCGATGCGAACAGGTCACCGGCGCGCACGTGGGCCCCGTTGACCGTCATGTGCGCGAGCATCTGCGCCGGCGTCCAGTACATCGCCGAGAACGGCGGCCGCGAGATCAGGCTGCCGTTCAGGCGCACCTCGAGCGCGAGGTCGAGCCCGGACGGTGCAGCCGAGTCGTCCAAGTACGGCAGCGGCTGCGGGTCACGGGGCGGCGGATCCGTCCAGGCGGCGGCGAGCGCGTCCAGCGGGGTGATCCAGGCGGACACCGTGGTCGCGAACGACTTGCCGAGGAACGGGCCGAGCGGGACGTACTCCCACGCCTGGATGTCGCGCGCGGACCAGTCGTTCAGCAGGCAGACGCCGAACACGTGGTCGGCGAATTCGCCGACTGCGACGGGGCGTCCGGGCTCGGACGGCGCGCCGACGACGAAGCCGACCTCGGCCTCGATGTCCAGCTTGCGGCTCGGCTCGAAGCCGATCGTCCCGTCGGCACCACGTGCCTGGCCCGACGGCCGGAGCACATCGGTGCCGGACACTACGACCGTGCCGGACCGTCCGTGATATCCGATCGGCAGGTGCTTCCAGTTCGGGGTCAGCGGTTCGCCGTCCGGGCGGAAGATCCGGCCCACGTTGGTTGCGTGGTGCTCCGATGCGTAGAAGTCCACGTAGTCGGCGACACTGAACGGCAGGCGCAGCCGGGACTCGTCGAGCGGCAACAGCAGCGGCTCGATGCGCGCGCGGTGGGAGTCGTCGGTGAGCCATTCGGTGATCAGCGTGCGTACCTGGGACCACACCGGGCGGCCGGCGGCGAGGAACGCGTCGAGCAGGCCGCCCGCGAACAGCCCGGCGTAGGGCGTCTCGCGGGCCGCCGCGGTGAGGTCCAGCACGCGGTGACCGATCCGGACGAGCACGCGCTGACCGTCCGAGCCGTAGGGCAGGTTGTCCAGGCCGTACGGCTCGTCGGCGGGCAGGTCCAGCCAGCTCATCGGGGTCCTTCCAGCAGACCGAGGGCGCGCAGGTCCTCGACCGGTTCGGTGATCGAGCAGGTGCCGAACGAGGTGAAGGCGCGCCTGGCGCCGCCGGCAGCCGAGGCATCGAGTGCGCGCACCCGTCCGGCGACGGCCACGGCGTCGTGCTCGGCGAGCAGGGCGGCGACGTTGTCCGGCTCGGCGCCGGTGCACGCCGCCGCGGTCGCGAGCAGCACGT
>DASTXN010000009.1:0-4692 GCA_035765515.1 Jatrophihabitantaceae bacterium
CCGCGCGCTGCGCCGCGAGGACACCGTCAACCGGGCGCGGTCCATCGCCGCCACGCAACGGCTGCCGGCCCCCGCACAGCGTCGAGGCATCCCGGACGACGTGAAGCTGCTCGTGATGCAGCGCGACGGCGGCGCCTGCCGGGAGTGCGGCAGTACGGCGGAGTTGCAGTTCGACCACGTCATCCCCGTGTCGTTGGGCGGCGGCAGCACCGAGGACAACCTGCAAATTCTGTGCGGGCCGTGTAACCGCCGTAAGGGCGCGAGCGTCATCTAGAAGCGCTCGGACCTGCTCCCCAGGTGTCCGCCCGCGCTACTCGAAAGGTGACGTAGGTAGGTCTCCGCCTCGTCGAGGAAAGCGCGCACCAGGAACGTCACGCCGGCCGGCAGGTCGAGGCCCCGGTCGAGCAGCTGCGCGACCGCTGGGATGGTGGCCGGCCAGCGGCCTGGTACCGAGACGCCGGCGCGCCGGTCGATCCGGAACACCGGCCGCTGCCAGCGGCTCCTGCTGGACATGTTCAGCGGAGGTAGCGGCGGTGTGGCCGGCCCATCGGCGCGTAGGCGAACCAGCCGGTGGCGTTGGGGGGTGCCAGTCCGGGCTGGGCCGCGTCTCCAGGGTCGAGTGCACCTGGCTGGCCGATGCCGAGCAGGGCGCGGGTGAGTCCGGCGCCTTCGTCGAGCAGCACGTCGAGTGCCTGCCCGAGGTGTTCGTCGGTGACGGTGACCGGACCGCTGCCGCCGTCCTGCTGGGCGGCGGTGAGCGCGGCCTTACGGACGAGTTCCTTGATGAACGACGCGGTGACGCCTTCCGTGCGCTCGACCACCGCGTCGATGTCGTCGGCGTGCAGGTCAACGCCCGCGGCGTACAGCTGCAGCAGCCGGCGGCGGCTTTCCGCGTCGGGCAACGGGATCTCGACGGCCTCGTCGACGCGGCCGGGTCGGGCGGCCAACGCGGGCTCGAGCACGTCGGCCCGGTTGGTGGTCAGCAGGAACGTGATGTCAGCGTCTTCGTCCAGCCCGTCCATGACGTTGAGCAGCTCGAACAGCAGCGGTGAGGCGTACGGCGGCATCCGCTCCTGCGCGACCAGGTCCACGTCCTCCAGCACCACCAGTGCCGGCTGCAGGGTGCGGGCCAGTGCCGCGGCCGCGCCGATGTGGTGCAGCGCGGTGCCGCTGAGCACTACCACGGTGTGCTCGGTGACCTGGCTGATGAGGTAGCGGGCGGTCAGGGTCTTGCCGGTGCCGGGCGGGCCGTGCAGCAGCAGGCCGCGCTTGACGTGCTGGCCGGAGGCCAGCAGCCGGTCCCGTTGCTCGGCGATGCCGAACACGTGCGCCTCGATCCGGGCGAACGTCGCCTCGGGAAGCACCACGTCCTCGCGGCGCAGCTGCGGCCGGGGCTGGAAGGCGATCGGTCCGGCGGTCTGTTCGCCGAACGGTCCGGCGCTGAATGTCAGCACCTGGTTGCGGAACACGCTGTGCCGGACCGACAGCTCCCGCAGCTCGGCGACCAGCGCCTCCCCGTGAGCCCGCTCCGGTGCGAGCACCTCCACGCTGACCAGCTGCCGCGGCCCGTGCTCGCTCGGCGCGCGCAGCAGCAGCGCTACAGGCCGGCCGTCGTCTTTGAGCAGATACAGGCCGGCCTGCGCGCACAGCCGTACCGACCCCGGGCCGTCGGCGAGCGACACGTAGTCGACCGCGCCCAGCCCGACGCCACGGTGGTGCGCATGCTGCAAAAGCTCCGCCAGGGACATGAAGCCGTGCTGGTCACCGAGCAGGCCGACCAGCCGGTGCGACCGGCCCGGCTGGGCCAGCAGGTGCTCCACCGCCACCTGCACGTTGACGTGCTCGAACGGCAGGTACCGGTCGGCGACCACCGGCAGCCGATCGGCGTCGCGGCCGAGATGCTCCTCGATCGCGGCCCGCACCGGCGAGCCCTCGGCCGGCGTGGCGATCCGGTTCACCGCTTCCAGGAACGCGGTGAACTCCCGGCCGAACCGCGCGACCTCCGCCTCGTCCACGGTTGGGACGGTAGACCAGTGAGCAATACGGCGGGCGCCAATTTCGGCTCGCCGAACGGGTGGTACGGCACCTCCTGACGGCCGCCGCACGGTCCATGGCAATTGCATGACGGTTGCATGACGACGGCAACCCAGCGGCGCGATGACGCGTCTGAACCGTTGAAATGCAAGAACCGCCAAGGAGGTAGTCATGAGTCCGGCCACCGTCCGAGTCGCACGCCGTCGCGCCCGCACCCGCAGGCAGCTGCTGTTGGCGGACCGTCGGCTGCAACGTCAAGACGCGACCAACACTGCCTGCGGTGCAACAACCGAAACGGACACGGAGTGGCCGTCGAGCGGGCGTCACGCGCGAATGGTCGCTGCTTTCGGGTAGCCAGGCTCCCTGTCCACGCTGAGGATGAACGTGGCCATGGCGAATGCCAGCTTGTCACCGGTACGCACCCTGCGCGGCTGGCCGATCCTTCGTCCGTTGAGCCAGGTGCCGTTGGTCGAGCCGAGGTCGACAACGACCCACCCGTCGGGCTCGCGGTGGAACTCGGCGTGAAGCCGCGAAACCGACGGGTCTCCAATGACCAGGCCGCAGGCGGGCGAGCGGCCGACGGTATGGACGCGGGCGGGCCCGTGGGGCAGACACAGCCGCGGTAACCGCGGGCTGTCCCACGCGTCCTGCACGCGCGCGGTGGCCGTCGAGACCGCCGACACGGCGCGCAGCAACCGGTCGGTCAGTCGCGGGTGCGGCGGGAGGCCGTCGGTCGTGCTGGCCAGCTCCTCGCGGGTCCGGCTGCGTAACACGGCATCGACCCGGTGCACGAACGTGTCATCGGAGAGCCGGCCCTGCGCCAGCTCCTCGCGGAGGGCGCGCAGGACGCGTTCTCGCTCCGCGTCGGACACCCGCGTCGCAGATGCGCCGGCGAGACGTCCCATCGACCGACTGTACGACGATGATCATGCCAGGGCTACCGCCGCGATTCACAGCCGGTAGCGGTCAGCACACTTGTGACGAGCCCGATGCGCACCATCGCCGTGACAGCAGCTCCGACCACGGCGATCACGCCAAACGTTGCGGGGAGATTCCCATCGACGGACCACCGTGATCCACTTCTGAGGTGACACCGGCACCCCGTAGCAAGACTCCGGCCATCGTGCTGCTGTCGTTCGGCGCCGTCTGCGCCGCCTTCACCTTGCTCTCCGCATTCGCCATTTACGGCGAACTCGCCGCTCTGCTTGCCTTCGTTTCGCTCGCTGGAGGAGCCGCCCTGATTTCACGACGCGGCTAATGGAACCCTCCCTGTAGTTCCGCAGCGACCAGCACTCACGTCGCTTCTGATTGGTCGCGTGACGAGGCAAGCGGGCCTAGCCTGTCAGGACTTGCTGCATGTAGCAGGCGTACTTCGTGGAGGCGCAGCGTGCGACGGCGACTTGGCGTGATAGGAGCCTTGATCTTCGTGGTGGGGTGTTCCGCGAGTGGCCGCCCGTCGTCCGGTGGGCCAGCGACGACGCCGCCGGCTTCCACCGCCGTAACGGCCACCCGAGCCGCTGACACGCGCGCGACATGTTCTCCTGAGGCCGTCCGAAGTTTGGTCCAGAACTTCCTGTCTGCCTATAACGCAGGCTCTGCCGACATCACGGACCGGTTCATCGCGCCCCGCAGCGACTTCATGTGGTTCTCGGCTCCGGGGCGACCGTTCCCCGACCCCGATGGAGTGGCGACAGACCGGAGCACGCTGCCGGCCTATTTCCAGAAGCGACATCAACTTGGGGACCATTTCGTCCTCACCGGCCTGCAGGTCTTCGGCTCCGACTCACACGGCGATCGTGATTTCGCCACGCGGCTGGTCTTATCTGGATCCACTTCCGCACCGGTGCACTACGCCGGAAAGGGCGCTGTCACCTGCGACACCGGCAAGCTCACTCTCTGGCTCATCAATCCCGTCTAGCGTCCGAGGTCCCCGCACAATGGCCGGAACCGCTCGGGAGCGGCATCCCCTGCAGGCGTTTCCGTTCGGGCCCTTCGGTGAGAGCATAGTGATTGTGCAGAGCCAGGAGCGACGCGAGGCGGTTGCTGTCGAGATCGCCTACGCCATCCTCCCCTCCATCCTCCTCTTGGTCGTTGTATTCGTCATTGAGGTGGTCATCGGCTGGATGTTGGGTGTCCGTGGAAGCGCCTGGAATATCGGAGGAACCGTTGCGTTTATCGCCGCCATTCTCGTCGCCTGCGCCCGCACGATCGTTGTCCTCGTGAGAGCCCGTCGCCGCGGGTTGTAGCGCCTACCCTTGACGCGTGAGCGAGCGGTCGCAAGGGTTGCCGGAAGGCGTCGAGTTGTTCGACACTCCCGAGGAGGCCGCGCTCGCTGGCTGGAGGTCAACTCCGGCGGCTCATGCCCGTGTCATCGCCGTTGAGCCAATCGAGGATTTCGACGGCGTCTACGTCACGGTGCAGACGGACGGGCACCCTGATTCTCACGATCGCGACATCGCCGCATGCGTGCGCACGCTTGACGGGCGCTGGTACGCAACCAGCAGCTCCGGCGTGTAGCGGCACATCCACCGCGCGACACCGTCGGCAGCCCGTGTTGCCCGACTGCATCGTCATGCACAAGCTGCGGCGTTATCCCATCTGAGCGAGCCCGCCCGACCGTGGCATGGGGAAAACTAGTCGACGAACGCTTGTCGGCCG
>DASTXN010000010.1:0-16563 GCA_035765515.1 Jatrophihabitantaceae bacterium
CGAGCTTCCGAGCGCACAGCACGCCTTCGAGGTGTTCGGCTCCGTGCGGAGCCACCACGTCATCAAGGCCGTGCAGCGCTGGCTGGAGTGGCATCGCGCGAGCTGGCTGCGCGAGCACCGGGCCGCCTGAGCGGCGCCTCAGCCCCGGGGCAGGCCGAGGATCCGCTCGGCCGCCACGTTGCGCAGGATCTGCGTCGTCCCGCCGGCGATCGAGAGGCACCGCGTGTTCAACGCCTCCCAGGCGTCGGCGCGCACGGCCTCGCCGGCCTCGCCGGCGCCGCCCCCGAGCGCCGCCGCGGGCCCGTGCAGGCGGAGAACGAGGTCGGCGGAGTCCTGACGGCTGCGCACCCCGAGCAGCTTGGCGACCGACGACTCCGCCCCGGGCCCGTGACCCCCGAGCGACCGCAGGACGGTGCGCACACCGAGCAGCGAGCAGATCGTCGCGAGCGCCACCGCGCGTCCCACGGCGGCCTGGTCGCAGGCGGGGCTGGTGCCCTGCAGCAGGTCGACGGCGCGCTCGACGGACTTCCCGAGCCGGCTGGTCGCCATCGCGACCCTCTCGTTGGCGAGCGTGGTGCGGGCCAGCCGCCAGCCGTCGTGAACCTCGCCGACCACGAGCGAGTCGGGCACGAAGACGTCGTCGAGGAACACCTCGTTGAACAGTGCGTCGCCGGTCAGCTCGCGCAGCGGACGGATCGTGATGCCGGGCGAGGACATGTCCACGAGGAAGTAGGAGAGCCCTTTGTGCTTCGGCACTTCCGCGTCTGTGCGCGCCAGGCAGATGCCCCAGTGCGCGTCGCGCGCGCCGGACGTCCACACCTTCTGGCCGGTCAGCTGCCAACCTCTCGGCACCTTCTCGGCGCGCGTCGAGAGCGCGGCCAGATCCGATCCGGCGCCGGGCTCGCTGAACAGCTGGCACCAGACGATCTCGCCCCGTAGCGATGCGGGCAGGAAGCGTTGCTGCTGCTCGGCGTTGCCGTGCTCGATGATCGTCGGCACGACCCAGCCGCCGATCACCATGTCCACCGGCTCCAGCTCCGCGGCGCGCAGCTCCTCGGCGATCACCAGCTGGGTGATCGCGTCCGCGCTCTTGCCCCACGGCGTGGGCAGGTGCGGCGCGGTGTATCCGCGCTCGGCGAGATAGCCGCCCCGGTCGCCAGCGGACAGCTGGCGTGCCGGTGCGAGTTCGTCGCGGATGGCCGCTCGGATCGCTTCGGCCTCGGGCGGCAGGTCCACGCCGAGCTCGCGGCGCACACCGCCGAGCGTCAGCCGGGCAACGCGCTGCTGCCACGACGTGGTCGAGCCGAGCAGCAGGCGCAGGCTCTGCGCGCGGCGCAGGTAGAACCCGGCGTCGTGCTCCCAGGTGAAGCCGATGCCGCCGAGCACCTGGACGCAGTCCTTCGCCGTGCCGAACGCGGCGTCCGGGGCCAGGACCCCGGCGACTGCTGCGGCGAGCTGGAACTGCTCGGCCGGCTCGTCATGTTCGTCAGCCGCGCGCGCGGCGTCCCAGGCCGCGGCGCGGGCCTGCTCGGCGCGGACGAGCATGCGCGCGCACCGGTGCTTGACGCCCTGGAACTGCCCGATCGGGCGGCCGAACTGTTCGCGCACCTTCGCGTATTCGGACGCGGTCGCCACGCACCAATCCGCGATGCCGCATGCCTCGGCGGCCACGAGCACCGCGGCGAGGTCGAGCACGCGGGTGGGCTCGACCTCCAGCACGTCCGCATCGCTGACGCGCACACTTCGTGCCCCCACGCGGGCAAGCCGCCGGGTGGGGTCGTAGCTGGGCAGCTCGTCGACCTCGACCGCCTCGCGCGACACCACCACCCAGCGCATGGTGTTCCCCACGCATGCCGGCAGGACGAACACGTCGGCGACGGCGCCACAGGGCACCGGCGCGGACGCGCCGTCCAGCGTCCAGGCAGCACCGTCCGCCGCCGTCAGTGTCAGTTCCCCCCGGCCCGGCGCGAGCGCGCCCAGCACCGACCCGTCGGCGAGGCCGGCCAGGTGCGTGGTGTGTCCGGCGTCGTGCAGCACCGCGCTCGCGAGCACGGTCGGCAGGAACGGGCCGGGCACGAGCGTGCGACCGAGTTGCTCGGCCACCACGGCCAGCGCCAGCAGGCCCTCTCCACCGCCGCCGTACTGCTCGGGCAGGTGCACGCCCAGCAACCCCTGAGCCGCGAGATCGGTCCAGAACGCCGGCCGGGTCTCCGTCTTGGCCTCGACGCTCGCGCGGACGACATCGGACGGGACGTGCCGGGCGGCCCAGCCGCGCACCGCGTCCTGCAACGCCCGGTGCTCCTCGCTCAGCCCGATGCCCATGCGCGTCCCTTCAGACCCGTTCGATGATGGTGGCCGTCGACAATGATCCCCCGGCGCACATGGTGATCAGCGCGGTAGAAGCATCGCTGCGCTCGAGTTCGTGCAGCGCGGTCGTGATCAGCCGCGAACCGGTCGAGCCCACGGGGTGCCCGAGCGCGATGGCGCCGCCGTTGACGTTCACCTTGGTCATGTCCGCGTCGAGCACCTGCGCCCACGACAGCACGACCGACGCGAACGCCTCGTTGATCTCGACCCGATCGATGTCGCCGAGCTTCATGCCGGCCCGTTCGAGCACGTGCCGTGTCGAGTCGATCGGCCCGTCCAGGTGGTAGTAGGGGTCGGTGCCGACCATGCCGCAGGAGACGATCCGCGCGCGCGGCGTGAACCCGTTCACCCGCGCGTAGTCCTCGTCCATGAGCAATACGGCTGCGGCGCCGTCGCTGATCTGTGAGGAGTTGCCCGCGGTGTGGATCCCGTCCGGCAGTACGGGCTTGAGGCCGGCCAGCCCGTCGGCCGTCGTCTCGCGCAGGCCCTCGTCTCGCGTGACGAGCCGACGCTCGCCGGTCGGCGCGCCGTCGGCCATGACCGGTGCGTCGAGGGGGACGATCTCGCGCTCGAACCGGTTCTCGGCCCACGCCTGCGCGGCGCGGCGCTGCGACTCGAGACCGAACGCGTCGACGTCCGCACGGGTCAGGCCGCGGTTGCGCGCGATCCGCTCGGCGGAGGTGAACTGGTCCTGCGTGTCGATGTCCCAGTCGTCGGGCTTCGGCGAGCCGGTTTCCGGAGTGAGCGCCTGGCCGAGGAACACCCGGCTCATCATCTCGACGCCGCACCCGATGCCGGCGGTGATCTGCCCGGACGCGATCAAGCCGGCGATCAGGTGCACCGCCTGCTGCGACGACCCACACGCGGAGTCGACCGTGGTCGCGGCGACCTGGTACGGCAGGCCGCTGTAGAGCCAGGCGCCGCGCGTGACGTTGTTGGACTGCTCACCCGCCTGGGTCACGCAGCCGCCGATCAGTTGGCCGACGTCCGAGGCGTCCAGCCCGGCGCGCTCGATGACCGCTCGCTGCGCGGCGCCGAGGACGGCGGCCGGGTGCAGGCCGGACAGCGCACCGCGGCGCCTGCCGATCGGCGTCCGGACCGCGTTGACGATGACGGGTTTGCCCATGGCTATTCCTCTTTCGACTCCGCGAACGCTTCTTTCGCGAGGCTAGAATAAGTTCTTATCACCGTCTAGGTCCGCGTCGACCTCGCCACATATAGCTTTCGATCCCTCGCGTCCCATCCGTTCATATGACTAGAATAAATACTAGTTCCTGTGTCGACCGGACGGAGTCAGCGTGAGCGAATCGATCAGTTTGGCCGGCCGGACCGCCGTGGTCACCGGTGCCGGCGGAGGTCTCGGCCGCGCCGAGGCGCTCGCGCTGGCCGAGGGCGGCGCGCGAGTCGTCGTCAACGACGTCGGCTCGTCCGCGCACGACGTGGTCGACGAGATCAAGGCCGCCGGCGGCGACGCCGTCGCGGTCACCGGCGACGTCGGCGAGTGGGCGTTCGGCGAGCACCTCGTCCGGGCCGCGATCGAGAGCTTCGGCAGCCTGGACATCGTGGTGAACAACGCCGGCGTACTGCGCGACACGATGATCTTCAACCTGACCGAGTCCGACTGGGACGACGTGATCCGGGTGCATCTGAAGGGTCACGCGGCCGTGTCGCGTGCCGCGGCCGTCCACTGGCGAACGGCGAGCAAGACGGCCGGCGCGCCCGTCTACGGCCGCATCGTGAACACCTCGTCGGAGGCGTTCCTGTTCGGATCGGCGGGCCAGCCGAACTACTCCGCCGCGAAGGCCGGAATCACCGCGCTGACGCTCTCGACCGCGCAGGGCCTGTCGGGGTACGGCGTGCGCGTGAACGCGATCTGCCCGCGGGCGCGCACCGCGATGACCGGGCACGTGTTCGGGGCGGACCCGAACGCCGAGCGCCTGGATGCCCTTGCACCCGAGCGCGTCGGCACGTTCGTGCGGTACCTGGCCTCCCCCGCAGCGGACGGCATCACCGGCCAGGTGTTCGTCGTCTATGGCGACATGGTCGCGCTGATCGCGCCGGCTACCGTCGAGAAGAAGTTCGAGGCGGCCGACTCCGCGTTCACTGCCGAGGAGTTCGAGCAGCAGCTCACGCCCTACTTCGACGGACGCAGCCCGCATCAGACGTTCGCTGCCTACTCGGTGGCACAACTGGACACCACCGGCATCGCGAACCTCGCCAACTGACGCCTGGCGAAGCGTCTAGGCGAGCAGCCGCCGTGGTGTGATCACGATCGGCACCGAGAACATCGCGGCGAAGTCCGCGGCCGTGCCGAAAAGCGAACCGATCCGCTCGGCGTACTTGGCCGCGTACTCGGGCAGCTTGTCGGCCGACGGCACGCTCGGATCGACGCGTGCCTCGCCCTCGATGCGGATCACGTCGCGGCCGATGTCGGTCACGTCCAGGCCGAGCGAGACGTTCGGGTTCGCCTCGAGGTGCTTGATCTTCGGCTTGCCAGCCTGCGAGTAGATCACGATGCGGCCGTCGTCCAGCCGCAGGAACCAGACCGGCACCGAGTGCGGACGCCCGCGGGTGTCGACCGTGGTGAACCACGCCATCATGCACCAGTTCACCCTGCGTGCGTGGCGATGCTGCACCGGTTCACCCGGCGTGTCGGTGGCGCCCCGTCGCCACACACGAGCAGCCGCTACCAGATCGTGTCGCCGCGCAGCGTGGCCTCGGCGCCGCCGTCCACGAACAACACCTGGCCGGTGATGTGCGTGTTCTCGCGGCTGACCAGGAACGCCAGCGGCGCGGCGACTGCCTCGGGCGGGGCGTAACTGTTCAACGGCATCGGCACGGCTTGGTCCATGATCGGCTTCATGACCGGGTCGTGAATCATGTCGCCGGTCATCGGGGTCAGCACGACGCCCGGCCCGACCGCGTTCAGCGCGATGCCGGCTCCGGCCCACTCGGGCGTGATCGCGGTGCGCCGCACCCAGCGCGCTAGCGCCGCCTTGGAGGACGAGTACAGGAACGCCCACATCTGCTGGCCCATCAACTCGTCGGAGCGGGCCCGCGCCGCGGCCTCGTCGTGCGCCAGGCACGCCTCGACCAGCGCCTCGTCCGTCGGGTGGACGCTCGACACCGAGCTGATCAGCGCCACGCGCGGGTCGGTTCCGGCGGCGAGCAGCGGACGCAGCCCGGCCAGCAGGTCGACCACGCCGAAGAAGTTCACGCTGGCGACGGCCGGGTTGGCGCCACTGATCCCGGCGCAGGGCACGACCACGTCCAGCGACGAGCCGACACGCTCGGTCACCGCCTCGACCGCGGCGGCCCGTCCGTCCGTCGTGCCGAGATCCGCGCAGATATCGGCGTCCTTGAGGTCGACGCCGATCACGTCCACGCCCTGCGCGGCAAGCAGCGCAGCCGTGGCCTTGCCGATGCCGGACGCCGAGCCGGTGACGACTGCGGTGCGAGTCATTGCGTCTCCCATCAGATGTACGCGCCGCCGTCGATACGTAGCTCGGACCCGGCCCAGAACCGGCCGTCCTGCGACGCGGCGAACGCGATCGTGGCGGCGATGTCCTCGGGCTCGCCGTAGCCGAACAGCGGGTAGACGCGCGCGTAGTAGCTCGCGTCCAGGTGACCGCCCGCACCGTCGTCGAACGTCACGCCCGCGGTGAGCGGTGTGCGGACGGCGCCGGGCGAGATGGCAAGCACCCGGATGCGGCGGGGCGCGAGCTCGGCGGCGATCGTCATCGTCGCGGCAAGCACCGCACCCTTGCTCGCCGCGTACGCCGTCATGTACGGACTGCCCTTGCTGGCCGACGCGGACGCGATGTTGACGATCACGCCTTCGCCGTCGGGTAGGTGCGGCGCGGTCTCGCGACAGAACAGCACCGTGCCCAGCGCGTTGATCGCGAACGCCCGCTGCATCTGCTCGGCGGTGAGCGAGCCCAGCGGCGTGGTCTGCTGAACGCCGGCGATGTTCGCGAGCACGTCGATACGCCCGAGCTCGGCGACCGCGGCCCGGACCGCGTCGATCACCTCGGCCTCGACGCTGACGTCGGCCACGCGCGGGACGAAGCTGCCAGCGGTAGCGATGAGCGCCGCCGTCTCGTCCAGGCCGGCCTTGTCGCGATCGACGCCGAACACCCGGGCGCCCTCGCTGCTCAGCCGGATCGCGGTCGCGCGGCCCATGCCGGATGCGGCGCCGGTGAGCAGCACGGCCTTGTTCTCGAAGCGGTTCATCGCGGACCTCCAGACGGGTGGCGCTCGGCCGCACGCTATCGGCCGGCGGCCCCGGCCGCCTCCCGGGCTTCCCGGTCACCGGGACGGCCCGGTAGCCGCTCGCGCCGTCCTGCGAGAGGGTGGCGCGCGTGAGCTGGGACATCGAGTGCGACGTCGTGGTGGTGGGATCCGGTGGCGGTGCGCTGGCGGGCGCGTACACAGCCGCGGTGAGCGGCCTGCGCACCGTCGTGCTGGAGAAGACCGCGCTGTTCGGCGGGACGTCCGCCTACTCGGGCGCGGGACTGTTCCTCCCGGGCAACCAGGCCGAGGCACGCGCCGGTGTGGCGGACTCGGTCGAGCGCGGGCGGACGTACCTGCGCTCGGTGCTCGGCGACACGTCCGACCCTCGTGAGGCAGCGCGGCGCGAGGCGTTCCTGACCACCGCGCCGGCCGTGGTCGAGTTCCTGGAGCGCGATCCCGCGATCGAGTTCCAGTACTACAGCTTCCCGGACTATTACGGCGTCGAGGGACGGCTGCCGGGCGGCGGCCACATCGTCCCCGTGCCGCTACCGAGCTCGGCACTCGGCGCGGACCTGCTCGCGCGGCTGCGTCCGACCATCGCGGCCGAGCGCAACGGCGTCGACGTCCCGCGCGAGACGCTGGGCGGCGGCCAGGCGCTGATCGCGCGGCTGCTGCTCGCGCTCACCGCGACCGGCAACGCCGAGTTGCGCACCGGCGCGGCCGTCCACACCCTCGTCACCGACGCGCAGGGCGGTGTCGCCGGCGTCGAGGCTTCGACGGCTGACGGACCGCTCCGTGTGCGGGCGGCGCGCGGAGTGCTGCTCGCGGCCGGCGGTTTCGAGGGCAACGCGGATCTGCGTGCGGCCAGCGGCACGCCGGGTTCGTCCGAGTGGACGATGGGTCCGCGCGGCACGAACACCGGCGAGCCGATCGAGGCGGCCGTCGCGATCGGCGCGGCGACCGACCTGATGGACCAGGCGTGGTGGTGTCCCGGGCTGGTGCAGCCGGACGGTTCTGCGGCGTTCTTCCTCGGCCTGCGCGGCGGGCTGTTCGTGGACGCGCACGGCGAACGGTTCGCGAACGAGTCGCTGCCCTACGACCGGATGGGTCGCGAACTCGCGGCCGATGCCACGCGGCGCATCCCTTGCCACTTCGTGTTCGACTCGCGCGAGCGCGGGCACCTGCCGGCGATCAACTGCGTGCCGGGCGCGAAGCCGCAGCAGTACCTCGAGTCCGGCGCGTGGGTGCGGGCCGAGACGCTGGACGACCTGGCCGCCCTGATCGACGTCCCCGCCGGGGCGTTGCGCGACAGCGTCGAGCGGTTCAACGGGTTCGCCAAGACCGGCGTGGACGAAGCATTCCGCCGCGGCACGGACGAGTACGACCGCTACTTCGTCGGCGACAACCCGGTGCTCGTGCCGGTCGACCAGCCGCCGTACTACGCGGCGCGCGTCGTGCTCGGCGATCTCGGCACGAAGGGCGGGCTGGTAACCGACCCGGACGCGCGCGTGCTGCGGGCCGACGGGACGGCGATCGAGGGCCTGTACGCGGCGGGGAACACCAGCGCGTCGGTGATGCGCTCGTACTATCCCGCGCCGGGCAGCCCGATCGGCACCGCGATCGTCTTCGCCCACCGCGCCGCCCTGCACATGACTCCTTGATGATCATGGTCGGAACCCCGGAATCCGGGGGTTCTGCCCATGATCATCACCGGTTGTCCACAGATTCTGCTCTGCTCACCCAGAGTGAGCGCGCGTGCACCAGAGTCGGTGGATGCCGATCAGCTACCCGTCGGCTCTGCCTGACGTCCCGGACGGGTTCTGGCCCGATCCCGATGCGCTGCCTCGGGTCATCGGCCGGGACGAGGCGCTGCGGCGCGGCTTCACGGCCAAAGCGGTCGACCATCGCGTCGCCCGGGGACGTTGGCGACGGGTGCTGCCGCGGACCTACCTGACGACCGGCACCCTCACCTCCCTCGATCGCCTCAACGCAGCGCTGATCTTCGCCGGCCCCGAGGCCGCGCTGTCGGGTGCCGCCGCGCTCTACGCAAGCGGGGTCCGTCAGATTTCGATGCCCGACGCGGTGCTGGTGCTCGTACCACCCGGCGGGGACGGCCGGTCCCGGACCTGGGTGCAGGTGCGGGCGACGGCGCGACCATTCACGGTGCAACTGGCGCCCGGCCCGCGACGCGTGGAGGTCGCGCGCGCGACCGCTGATCTCGCCGTCGCTCGCCGGAGTCTGGACGACGTGCGTGCACTTGTCGCCCGCGTGGTGCAGGACGGGCATTGCACCCTGGACGAGTTGGCCGCTGAACTCGCATCCTGTCCGCGCCGAGGCAGCGCGCACCTGCGGACGGCCCTGGAAGAGGTCGGCTGGGGCTCCGCGTCGGCCCCCGAGGCTCGTGCCGCCCGCATCCTCCACCGCGCCGGCATCGGCGGCTTCGAGCAGAACGCGCGCGTCGATCTGCCCGGTGGCGGTCGCCGGTACCTCGACTTTTACTGGCCGGCGTTGCGCGCCGCACTGGAGATCGACAGCGTCGAGTACCACTTCGCCCGGGAGCAGTACGTCGCCACGCTCGACCGGCACCTGCAGGTCACCGCGCTGGGCACCTCGGTGATCCATCGTCCGCCATCAGCCCTGCGCGACGAGGCCGGCTTCGTCCGCGACATTCGGGCCTGGCTGGCCGGGCGCGAGGCTGACCTGCGGCTAGGGCTGGGACCGCATCCCGCCTGATGATCATGGCCGGAACCCCCGAATCCGGGGGTTTTACCCATGATCATCACGACGTAGGTCCAGATCCGGGGCGAGGCCGCCGTTTCTGACTCGCGTCGGGATCGCCCAGTTTCAGGATGCTGCGGGCCCGTGCTGCCGTGTTCAGTTCGTCTCCGGCGGTTCCCCCGACAGAACCAGAGACGAAGTCAGATACGAACGGATCGGCGGGCCACGTGCCCGGGTCGCTGAGGGGTGTTGTCTGCGCGACGTGGCACAGTTGTGCCGTGGACTCGCCGGTCGTGCTCGTGATCGACGGGAACTCGCTCGTCCACCGCAGCTTCCACGCGATGGCGTCCAGCGAACAGCCGGACTGGGCGGTGCGCGGGCTGCTCACGCAACTGGTCGCGGCCGTCGACCGGGTGCGCCCGACCGCGGTCGTGGTCGGCTTCGACGACGCGGACCGCTCGCGGCGACGCGAGCGCTGGCCGAGCTACAAGGCGAACCGGATCGAGAAGCTGCCGAGCCTGGTCGATCAGCTCGCCAGCGCTGTCGCGGTGATGCGCGAGCTGGGGCTCGCCGTCGTGGTCCCGGACGGTCTCGAGGCCGACGACGTGAGCGCCTCGGCCGCGGCCCTCGCCCGGCAGTCCGGCGGGCGCAGCGTGATCGTGACGTCCGACCGTGACGCGTTCGCGCTTATCGACGAGCACACCAGCGTGCTGCGCATCATCAACGGCGGCGTGGACGCGTCCCCGCTGATCACTCCGGAACGGCTGGTGCTGCTCCTCGGCGTGCGTCCGGAGCAGTACCGCGACTTCGCGGCGCTGCGGGGCGACCCGTCGGACAACCTGCCCGGCGTGCGCGGCGTCGGCCCGCGGACGGCTGCGCGCCTGCTGGCCGAGTTCGGCTCCGCGGCCGCGGCGTTCGCCGATCTCGCCGCGGTCCGCGCGCGGCTGGGCGCGGGCGTCGCGACGCGGCTGGCGGCCGACGACGCGCATGCCGCCTGGGAGCTGAACTGCCAGGTCATGGCGATGCACGACGACGTCCCGCTGGGCACGGACCTGGTCGCGGGGCCGGGCGCGCTGCCGGTCGCCGCTGACGCCGTCGACGCGGTGTTCGCGGCCCAGCACCTGGTGTGGACGGCCGCCCGCGCCGCGCATCTGCTCGCCGGCGCCCCGGAGTCGATGCCGCGGGAACGTCCGCCGGAACCGTGGGCCGAGCGTCCGGTGCTCCGGCGCCGCGAGCGGCGGAGGCCCGTCCCGCGCGCGGCGGCCCTGGTCCCCGCCGTGGACCAGCTGTCACTGTTCTGAACCGAGTCAGTCGAGTGAACCCAGGAAGTCGATCATCAGCCGGTTGACCTCGGCGGCCGCCTCCATCTGCACGAAGTGGCCGGCGCCCTCGATCACGTGCTCGCCCACAAGTCCCGGCACCGTCTCGTCGAGAGGACGGCGCCCGCTCGCGCCCATCACGGCACGGACCGGGTCGCGACCGCCCGTGATGAACAGCGTCGGCACCGTGACCGGCTCGTCAGGGCGCGACTGCTTCTCGTGCCACACCGCGTCCGACGCGCGATACCAGTTCAGCCCACCGGTGAACCCCGCGTGCGCGTACTCGGTCGCGTAGTGCGCCAGTTCGTCGGCACTCATCCACGGCCATGGGAGCGGCGGAGGCGACGGGAGCACGTCCAGGTACCCTCCCCCGCAAGCGGGAGGTGCCCCCAGTGGCGCGGACGGATGGGTGAAGATCTTTACGTACTCGTACCCGCCGGACAGCGCCCAGTAGATCGCGGCGATCGAGCGGGCGGGATCGCGGTCGAGTTCGGCGTCGGCCACGCCCGGCCGCTGGAAGTAGTGCAGGTGCAGGAAGTGCTTCTCGGCCAGCGCCGCGAAGGCGCGCGACGGCAGCACCGGCGACTGCGTGGCGCGCGGCACGGACAACTGGATCAGCGCGCGCACCCGGCCGGAAGCCCACTGCGGCAGGTCCCAGGTGAGGGCGGCACCGAAGTCGTGGCCGGCGAACACCGCCTGCTCGATGCCGAGCGCGTCGAGCAGGCCGACCATGTCCGCGACCGTGTGCGCGCGGTCGTAGTCGGACGGGTCCGGCGGCACGCTCGAACGCCCGTAACCGCGCAGGTCCGGCGCGATGACGCGGTAGCCGGCCGCGGCGAGGGCGGGCAGCTGATGCCGCCAGGAATAGCCCAGGCCAGGGAAGCCGTGGCACAGCACGACCGCCGGGCCGCTGCCCTGCTCGAGCACGTGCAGCGTGATACCGCCGCCGACGTCGACGAACGAGGACGACCAGGACTGCGACTCAGACAAGGTTGTCCTCCACGGTCAGCCCGAACTCGCCGCGCCCGTAGAACGCGAGCGTGCGCTCGACGTCGTTGGCCACGTGCACGCTACCGGCGTGGGCGTCGCGCCACGCGCGTTCGACCGGGTCGCCGGAGCGCAGCGAGTTACCGCCCGCCGTCTTGAAGAGCAGGTCGACGGCCTCGATCGCGCGCTCGACGCCCATCACCTGATCGCGCCGGACGCGCAGCCGAAGCTCCGACGGAATCGGACGACTCGCGCTCGCGTGCGCCCACGCCTCGGCCACGTTCCGGTCCGTCTGCAGGACCGCCGCGTCCAGCTGCGAGGCGGCGCGGGCGACCGCCACCTGCGCGAACGGGTCCTCGGCGAAGCGGCCGCCGCCCAGGCTGAGCCGGCTGCGATCACGCATCCGCCCCAGGTAGCGGTCATAACAGCCGGTCACTGCGCCGATCACCGGAGCCGCGACCGCCGACGTGAAGATCGTCGCGAACGGCAGCCGATACAGCGGCCCGGTGTTCACCTTCTGCCCGGGACCGCGCAGCTGCGCCTGCTCGTAGTTGCGCATCGTGCGGTGCTCCGGCACGAACACGTCCTGCACGATCACGTCGTCGCTGCCGGTGCCGCGCAGTCCGACGACGTCCCACACCTGCTCGACGCGATAGTCCGACGCGGGCACCAGCACCGTCATGAAGTCGACGGGGCGTCCCTCGGCACCGACGATCACCGCACCGAGCAGGCACCAGGACACGTGGGCGACGCCGGACGCGAACCCCCAGCGGCCGCTGAGCCGGAATCCCCCGTCCACCGGCGTCAACCGGCCGAGCGGGGCGTAGGACGACGCCGCGAGCGTTCGCGGATCGGCGCCCCACACCTCGTCCTGCGCCCGCACGTCGAACAGGCCGAGCTGCCACGGATGCACGCCGAGCACGCCGCTGACCCAGCCGGTGGACGCGCAGGCCGCCGCGATCGCGCGCACCACCTCGTAGAAGCGCGCCGGCTCGGACTCCATCCCGCCGTAGCGCTTCGGTTGCAGCATCCGGAACACGCCCGCATCCGCGAGTTCGGCAATCGTGTCGTCCGGCAGACGGCAGTCCCGATCGGCCTGCGCGGACCGTGCGGCGATTCCGGGAAGCAGCGATCCGACCGCGTCGAGCACCGCGTTGCGCACGAAACTCATGCTCGCGCGGGCGGATGGCGCGCGTCGCGACGACCTCCCGGTGAGTGAGACGACGCGCCGAGGGGCACCGACTTCGCTCCTAGCCTGGCGCGAGCAGCACAGTCGTGGAAGGACGTGGTGATCGTGACCGTCTCACAGGCCGAGGACGAGGTCCGCAGCATCGACAGCGGGGCGGCGCCGACCCGGTTCGCGCGCGGCTGGCACTGCCTCGGGCCGGTCGACGAATTCCTCGACGGCAAGCCACACTCGATCCAGGCGTTCGGGCAGAAGCTGGTGGTGTTCGCGGGCAGCGACGGCAAGGTCAACGTGCTGGACGCGTACTGCAGGCACATGGGCGGCGATCTGTCCCAAGGCACGATCAAGGGCGACGAGGTGGCCTGTCCGTTCCACGACTGGCGCTGGGGCGGCGACGGACGCTGCAAGCAGATCCCCTACTCGCGCCGTGTCCCGCCGCGCGCACGCACGCAGGCCTGGACCACGTCCGTCCAGGACAAGCTGCTGTTCCTGTGGAACGACCCGGAGGGCAATCCGCCGCCACCGGAGGTCGCGATCCCTCGCATCGAGGGTGCCGAAAGCGACGAGTGGACGAACTGGGTCTGGAAGAAGCTGGTCGTCGACGGCAGCAACTGCCGCGAGATCGTCGACAACGTCGTGGACATGGCGCACTTCTTCTACGTGCACTTCTCGTTCCCGACGTACTTCAAGAACGTCTTCGAGAACCATGTCGCGACGCAGTACCAGCGCGGCAGCGGTCGCGAGGACGTCCGACCGCCGGCCAAGCCGGGTGAGCCGACGCTGATCGACAACGAGTCCACCGCGTCCTACTACGGGCCGTCGTTCATGATCGACGAGCTGACCTACAACTACGACGACGGCTCGTCGGTCGAGAACGTGCTGATCAACTGCCACTACCCGATCAGCCCGACCTCGTTCATGCTCCAGTACGGGATAATCGTCAAGAAGGCGTCGCACCTGTCCGGTGACGCGGCCGAGCGGCTGGCCGCGGCGAGCGCCGAGCACATCGGCAAGGGCTTCGAGCAAGACATCGCGATCTGGAAGAACAAGACGCGCATCGACAATCCGCTGCTGTGCGAGGAGGACGGCCCGGTCTACCAGCTGCGCCGCTGGTACGAGCAGTTCTACGTCGACGCCGCGGACGTGTCACCGGACATGACGAACCGCTTCGAGTTCGAGCTGGACACGACGCGTCCGGTCGAGGCGTGGAAGCAGGAGGTCGCCGAGACGATGGCCGCCCGCGCCGCCGCCGACGCGGCGGCGGGTGTGGCCGCGCACTGATGGTCGCGATCCCGACCGGCTTGCCGACCCGCGCGACCGTGCCGGTGCAGTGCGACCGGTGCGGCACCGAGGTGCTCGTCGGCAAGACGAGTTGGCAGCAGACGAGCGTGCAGTGGCCCGACTGCGGGACGTCCGGCTGCCCCGAGCTGTCGGCTGCAGTCCCGCACGAGTCGATGGTCGCTCGGGTACGTGGCTGCCCGGCGCTGCAGCGCTCGATCACCAAGGCCGCACTGGCGGGCAGCATCCAGATCCCCGAGTAGATCCCGCTGATCAACAGCGCACTTTGGTCGCCCTGGCAGCCAGAATCTGCTGTTGATCACGGAAGGGGACGGTCAGGTCAGCGGGCGGGGCAGGTTGGTGAAGCGCGCCTCGTCGCGGCGGAACCAGCCCGGCGCGGCCAGCGTCCCGCCGTCCACGCGCAGCGTCTCGCCGGTGATGAACGCCGACTGGTCGCTGACGAGGAACACCGCGGCGTCGCCGTGATCGGTCGGGTGCCCGAAGCGCCCGGCCGGAACCCACTTGCCGACGTGGTCTGCGTAGCGCTCGTCAGTGCTCGCCCACATCGGCGTCTGCGGCGTGTCCGTGAAGTCCGGCGCGATCGCGTTGACCCGCACGCCGTACTGGCCCACCTCGGCCGCGAGGCTGGCGGTGAAGGACACGACCGCCGCCTTCATCGCGCCGTAGACGGCGTTGCCGGGGATGCCGCGCATGCCCTCGACGGACGAGACGTTGAGGATCGCACCGCGGCCGCGCTCGATCATGGTCGGCAGCAGCGCGTGCGTCACGGCGAGGACGTGCCCGAAGTTCAAGTCGTACATCCGCCGCCACTGCTCCGGCGTCGAGCCGGCGAACGGCCCGGCGGGGCGAAAGTCACCCACGTTGTTCACCAGGATGTCCGCGCCGCCGAGCCGTGCCGCGGCATCAGCGACGAGTTCGGCCGTGGCCGGCGCTGTCACGTCGGCGATCAACACCTCGGTCTGCGGTCCGAGCGCCCGAGCGGTCGTGCGCACGGCCTCGTCGACGTCGACGATCAGCACGCGCGCGCCGTGGTACACGAGCGCCCGCGCGATCCCGGCGCCGATTCCGAACGCTCCCCCGGTGACGACGGCCCGCCGCCGGGCGAGCAGCGGTTGTGCTTCGTTGCGGGCGAGCCGGCTGGCTCCGGGATCGGCCTGGGGTTGCAGGTAGCGACGCTCACTCATCGCGCGAGCCCCAGACGCTGCGCGGCCGAGTCGAGCTGCCCCAGCACGTCCTCGGGCGTCGACGCGCCGCGCGAGACGGACAACAGCAGCCGGCTCGCGCCCTGTGCGGCCGCCTGCTCGACCCGCTCGGCGTCGACGCGGCCCAGGGTCGCGCCGAGGACCAGCTCGACCTCGGACGGATCCCGTCCCGCCTCGCGCGCGGCATCCCGCATCGTTGCGACCGCGGCGGCGAGGTCGTCACCGGCCAGGCCGAGCGGTTGGAAGCCGTCACCGATCCGCCCCGCGCGGCGCGCCGCCGCCGTGCTGTGCCCACCGATGAACAGCGGCACGCCGTCGGGACGCACCGGTTTCGGCCAGCTGTGCGCGCGGGCGAAGCGGTATCGCGTGCCGTCGAAGGAGGCGCCCGCGGCACTCGTGTCGCGCCACAACGCGCGCATCGCGGCGATCGCCTCGTCGGCGAGCGCGCCGCGGTGCTCGAAGTCGCCGCCGCACGCTTCGATCTCCTCGCGCATCCAGCCGACGCCCAGGCAGATGCGCAGCCGTCCGCCGGACAGCCGGTCCAGCGTCGCGAGCCGCTTGGCGAGCACGACCGGGTGATGGTTCGGCAGCACCAGCACGCCCGTCGCCAGGCCCAATCGCTCCGTGCGCGCAGCGACGAAGGCGAGCAGCTCGAGCGGATCGGGCAACGGGCAGTCGTCGGGCAGCGGCGAGCGGCCGTCCGGCGCGTACGGGTACGTACTCGACGTGTCGGCGATGACGACCGAGTGCTCGACCACCGAGATCTCGTCGTAGCCGAGCGCCTCGGCCCGGGTCGCGAACGCGCTGACCCAGTCCGGGTCGGCCGTGCTTGCGAGTTCGGACGGTAGAACGACGCCGATCTTCATGCGCGACAGCTTCCCGCATCGGCGGCGCCGCCGCGCGCGACGGTCCCGCTGGCCGGGCTCGCAGCGCGCCGAGTCGGCGACGAATGCCTAGGGTCTCGACCATGGACGCTGACGCGGACGCGATTCGCGAGCTGGTCGACCGGTACGCCCGGGCCATCGACGCGCGCGACGCCGGTGCGCTCGCCGAGCTGTTTGCGCCGAGCGCCGTCGTCACGCTTCCCGACGCGCTGGCGGGGAGCGTCCTGCCGACCGAGCTGCGCGGCCCGCAGATCGTGCGAGTCCTCGACGGCGTCAGCGGATTCGACCGCACCCGGCACGTCGTCGACGAACATCGAGTGAACATCACCGGCCCGACCGCGCACGCCGAGACGACCTGCGCCGCGCAC
>DASTXN010000011.1:0-13352 GCA_035765515.1 Jatrophihabitantaceae bacterium
GTACCAGGAAGTCAACATCGAGACCGACGACGCCGCCGCCGAGCTCGTGATGTCGGTCAACGGCGGCAACCGCACCGTCCCGACGGTCGTGTTCCCGAACGGCACCGCGCTCACCAACCCGACTCTGGCGCAGGTCAAGGCCGAACTGGCCGCCTGAAGGTTGCCGCGCTTTTCGCCGGTCGCGCCGGAGCGGCTGGTCCAACTGCTGGCCGAACGCATTGCTGCCGCGCCCGGGATCGTCCGCGTCGCGATCGACGGCCCGCCCTGCGCGCCGGCACACGACCTGGCCCACTCGCTCGTCGAACCGCTTCGCGTGCTCGGGCGCCCGGCGCACCTCGTCGGCGCCGAGACGTTCTGGCACGACGCGTCGCTGCGTCTGGAGTACGGCCGCGAGGACGTCGACTCCTACCTCACCTGGCTGGACGCGGTCGCGCTCAAGCGCGAGGTTCTGGACGCGGCCGTGCACGCCGGCACGATCCTGCCGTCGTTGCGTGACCCGATCACCAACCGCTCGACGCACGAGACCGCACGGCCCGTCCCGCCCGACGCGGTGGTGATCGTGAGCGGGCCGCTGCTGCTCGGGCTGGGGCTGCCGTTCGACCTGGTCGTCCACCTGGCCGTCTCCCCCGCTGCCCGGGCCCGCCGCACCCCTGCCGCGGAGGCGTGGACGCTGCCCGCCTACGAGCGCTACGACGCCGAAGTGGCCCCGTCCGAACTGGCCGACGTCGTGGTCCGGTGGGACGACCCGAACCGGCCAGCCGCCAGCTTCAATCGTTAGCCGAACGAAAGGTTCGAGGCCCTAACCACTTTGCGCTACTGTGAACCGGTGAACGATTCCCCGGAACTGATCGACGCAGCGCGGACGATCATCCGGCTCTCGCGCATGTTCGAACGCACCTTCGCCGACCTGAGCCTTGCGCACTACCGGGTGCTGGCGTCGGTCGCGGCGGGCGATCAACAGGCGTCCCGGGTCGCTGCGCGGCTGGCGCTCGCGAAGCCGACGATCTCGGCATCCGTCGAGGCGCTGTGCCAGCGCGGCCTGCTGGTGCGTGAGCACGTCGCCGCGGATCAGCGCGCGGTCGCGTTGCGCATGACGCCGGCCGGTGAGCGACTGCTCGCCGACACCGAGGCGGCCATGCTCGCCCGCTTCGGGCAGGTGCTCGAGCGGCTGCCCGAGCCTGCGTCCACGGTGCGCGGGCTCGCCGAGCTCGGCCCGGTACTGGACGCGCTGGCCGACGAACGGCTTGCGTCCCGGCTCAACGGCCGCGCGCAGGATCCGCGATGAGCGATAGCGAGCAGCCGGGCTGGATCCGGCGCCTGCTGCACTACGTGTTGCAGCACCGTGCCGACGTCGTCATCGCGCTAGCCGCCGCAGTGCTCGGCAGCGCCTGCCAGACCGTCGTCCCGCTGATCGCGCGGCAGATCGTGGACAACGTGATCGTCGCGCACAACTCCCCGCTGTGGCCGTGGCTCGTGCTGCTGATCGCCCTGGCCGGGTTGAGCTTCGCGCTGGCGTACCTGCGCCGGTACCGCGGTGGACGGGTTGCGCTGAACGTCCAGTACGACCTGCGCAACGCCATGCACGATCACCTGCTGGCGATGGATCTGGAGAACCTGAGCCGGATGCCGACCGGCCAGCTCGTCTCGCGCGCCAACTCCGATTCCACGCTCGTGCAGGGACTGCTCAGCTTCCTGCCGATCATGAGCGGCAACGTGCTGCTGATGCTGCTCTCGCTCGCGGTGATGCTGTACCTGTCGCCGCTGCTCGCCATCGTGAGCGTGATCGTCCTCCCGGCGCTGGTGATCGTCTCGTACCGGATGCGCTGGCGGGTCTTCCCCGCGTCGTGGGACGGCCAGCAGCGCGAGGGCGATGTGGCTCAGATCGTCGACGAGGCCGTCAACGGCGTGCGGATCGTCAAGGCGTTCGGTCAGGAGCGCCGCGAGCTGTCCCGGTTGGCGGACGCGGCCGGCGTGCTCTATGGCTCCCGGATGCGCGCGGTGCGGCTGCAGGCGCGGTACCGCCCGCTGCTGGAGACGATCCCGTCGCTCGCGCAGGTCGCGATCCTCGCACTCGGCGGCTGGCTGGCGCTGCGCGGGACGATCAGCATCGGCACGTTCCTGGCGTTCTCGACGTACGTGGCGCAGTTCGTCGCTCCGGCACGGATGCTCGCCGGCATTCTGACCGTCGGCCAGCAGGCGCGCGCCGGCGTCGAGCGCATCTTCCAGCTGCTGGACCTCGTCCCTGCCGTGTGCGACGAGCCGGACGCCGTCGTCCTGGACGAGGAGCGCGGCGAGATCGAGTTCCGCGGCGTCACCTTCGGCTACGGCGACGAGCCTGCGGTGCTGCGTGACATCGACCTGCGCATCGCGCCCGGGGAGCGCGTCGCGTTCGTCGGCGCGAGCGGCAGCGGCAAGTCGACTCTCGCGGCGCTCGTCTCGCGCTTCCACGATCCGGGCAGCGGAGCGGTGCTCGTCGATGGCCACGACGTGCGCCGCGTCGCCCTGCAGTCGCTGCGCCGGCACGTAGGCGTGGCGTTCGAGGACAGCTTCCTGTTCTCCGACACGGTGCGCGCGAACATCGCGTACGGGCGTCCGTCCGCGTCTGATGCCGAGATCGAGGCGGCGGCACGGGCTGCACAGGCGCACGAGTTCGTCACCGCCCTCCCCCGCGGGTACGAAACCCCTATCGGGGAAAGGGGACTGACGCTGTCCGGCGGGCAGCGGCAACGCATCGCGCTCGCCCGCGCGATCCTCGCGGACCCGGCGGTCTTGATCCTTGATGACGCAACGAGCGCCGTCGACGCGTCCACCGAGGAGGCGATCCACGACGCCCTGCGGAGCGTGCTCGCGGGTCGCACGACGCTGCTGATCGCGCACCGCATGTCCTCGCTGCGCCTGGCCGACCGGATCGTAGTGCTCGATGCGGGCCGGGTGATCGATCAGGGCACGCACGAGGAGCTCAGCGAGCGCAGCTCCGCCTACCGAGCGCTGCTGTCCGGCTTGACCGAGGAGCAGGCCGAACAGGCCGCGGGCCGTATCGAGGCGCTGGCCGTGGCGGCGAACGAGGTCACCGCGTCGGCGTGGACGGCCGCCGCGTCCTCGAACGGCGCGCGGGGTTCGGCCGCGGCCGCGCGGCTCGCCACGCCCGGTCTCGGCCCTGGACTCGGCGGCGGAGGCGGAGGCGGCGGAGGTGCCGGCGGCTGGCGGTTGAACCTGGCTCCGACGCCCGAGCTGTTGGCGCGCGTGGACGCGCTCCCGCCGGTGCGCGACAAGCCGGACCTCGACCTGGACGCCGAGTCGCGGCGCGAGAAGAGCTTCACGCTCGGCCGGTTGCTGCGCGAGTTCCGCCGCCCGCTGCTGCTCGGTCTCGTCCTCGTCGTGCTGGACGCGGTCGCCGGGCTGGCCGGCCCGGTGCTGGTGAAGACCGGCGTCGACAACGGCGTCACGGCCGGATCCACGTCCGTGCTGTTCACCGCGTCCGCCATCTACCTGGTGATCACGCTGGCCGACCTGCTCGACCAGATCGGCGAGACGTTCGTGACCGGCCGCACCGCGGAGCGCGCCATGCTGTCGCTCCGCGTTCGCATCTGGGCGCAGCTGCAGCGTCTCTCGCTCGACTACTACGAGCGCGAGATGGCCGGCCGGATCATGACCCGGATGACGACGGACGTCGACCAGTTCGAGTCGCTCATCGAGAACGGTTTGCTCAACGCGCTGGTCTCGATCGTGACGTTCGTCGGGGTGGGTGCCGCGCTGCTGCTGGTGAACCTGGAGTTGGCGTTGTGGACGCTGACGGTCGCGGTCCCACTGGCCGCGGCCACCGTCTGGTTCCGGCGCCGCGCCGCACGGCTGTACGACCAGTCGCGCGAGCGCATCGCGATCGTGAACGCGGACTTCCAGGAGAGCCTGTCCGGCGTGCGGGAGTCGCAGGCGTTCGCGCACGAGGCAGCGACGGTCGCGCGGTTCCACGGGCTCGGCGCACGGTACCTGCACTCCCGGGTCGCGGCGCAGCGGCTCGTGGCCAGCTACTTCCCGTTCGTGCAGTTCCTGTCCTCGATCGCGGACGCCATCGTGCTCGGCGTCGGTGCTCGGTTGATCGCGGAGGGTTCGCTGACCCCTGGCGCGCTGATCGCGTTCATCCTCTACATCGACATGTTCTTCTCGCCGATCCAGCAGCTGTCGCAGGTGTTCGACTCGTGGCAGCAGACCCGCGTGTCGGTGCGCCGGATCGCCGAGCTGATGGAGCTCGATCCCCTTACGCCGCAGGCGGATTCGCCACAGCCGGTGGGCTCGCTGCGTGGTGAGCTCGAACTGCGGGACGTCCACTTCGCGTACCCGGCGAAGCCCGAAGCGGCGCTGCGCGGTGTCACGCTGCGGGTCGCTGCCGGCGAGACGGTTGCGCTCGTCGGCGAGACCGGCGCGGGCAAGTCCACGGTCATGAAGCTGCTCGCCCGCTTCTACGACCCGGGCACCGGCACTGTCTGCGTCGACGGGCGCGATCTGCGCACGCTCGACCTGTCACAGTTCCGTGCACGCCTCGGGTACGTGCCGCAGGAGTCGTTCCTGTTCAGCGGCACCGTCCGCGACAACATCGCGTACGGCCGCCCGTCCGCGTCCGACGCCGAGGTCGAGGCGGCGGCTCGTGCCGTCGGCGCGCACGAGTTCGTCGCCTCGCTGCCGGGCGGCTACCTGCACGAACTGTCCGAGCGCGGACGGTCGCTGTCGGCCGGGCAGCGCCAGCTGATCGCGCTGGCCCGCGCAGAACTGGTCGACCCGGCGATCCTGCTGCTGGACGAGGCGACGTCGAACCTCGACCTGGCGACCGAGGCGCGAGTCAGCGCGGCGATGCGGCAGATCACCAGCGCGCGCACCTCGATCGTCATCGCGCACCGGCTGCAGACCGCGCGCACCGCGGACCGCATCGCCGTGCTCGAGCACGGCGCCGTCATCGAAAGCGGTTCGCACGAATCGTTGCTCGAGCTGGACGGCAAGTACGCCGCCATGTGGCGCACCTTCGAGCTCGCCGGCTCGACCCGGTAACGAGCGTCAGGCGGATTCATTCGCGCGACGATGCGCGGCCGGCCGGGGCACTGCAGCGAACGCGGACAGCCGCAGCCAGCGCGGCAGGGCCCGCCGGGCCCAGGCGGGGCCGTCGATCTGCAGCCCTCGTCGTCGGGCGCCCGCCCAGTCGGTGTCGCCGCGCCACAGATCGACCAGGGTCCGCAGCGGAGCCGAGATCGTGAGCGTCGGGTCGTGGCCGGGATCGACGTCGCAGACGTCCACGCCGGCCGCGTCGACGACCAGCCACCACCAGCCGGCGGGACGCGCAACGTCCGGAAACTGGAAGTGCAGCACGGTGCGCCCGTCGGGCATCGCGTCGAGGTCGAGGTTGCGGTGCATGTCCCACAGCAGCAGGTGCGGATCGAGGTCCTCGTCGCCGAGCTCCGGGACCCAGCGCGTCCCCCAGCGGCCGAGGGCTTCGACAACCGGCCGCAGCTCGGCGCCCGCCTCGGTGAGGACGTAGCTCACCCGGCCGCCGTGGACACGCCGCTCGACTACCCCCGCCTGCGTCAGCGTCCGCAGCCGCTTCGACAGCAGGGCCGGGGACATCCGCGGAACGCCGCGACGCACGTCGTTGAAGTGCCGGCTGCCCATCAGCAGCTCGCGAACCACCAGCAGGGTCCAGCGCTCGTCGAGCAGTTCCATCGCCTTGGCCACCGGGCAGAACTGCGCGTACTCCGCCATGGCGCCTCTTTCGTGCCGGGTCGGTACGGCCGACGGTAGACCGCACCGCACGCCGCGGCCAGTACAGAAATTGAACCGGTCCGGTACAGAGCCAGAACTAGGCACCGCGCTTGCGCAGCGCGCACCCTCGTCGCATCCCGCACCTTCGAATCCCGAACCTTCGCTGAGAGGGGTCGCCATGACGACCGTCGACATCGCCCAGAGCCCGCCCACCGGGGAGCAGCCGGCGGTAACGCTTCCCGACCAGGCCGGCCGCCTGCTCGGGCACGCCGCGGGCTACATCGCCCACCGGGTGGTCGCGATCGGCCTGCGGACCGGACTGGTCCGGGCTCTGGCCGAAGCAGGCGAGCCGGTGAGCGCGGACGAGCTGGCCGAACGGCTGGGCCTCGATCCGTACTACGTGGCCGTCTGGTGCCGAGCCGCGCATGCGGGCGGACTCTGCGAGCGTCCCCAGGGCGAGCCGCTCACCGAACCCGCCGGGCTGGACGGCCGGTACCAACTGGCGCCGCATGCGGCCACGCTGCTGCTGGACGCCGGCCATCCCGGTTACGTCGGCGGGTTGTTCACCGTGCTCGAACAGGATGAGATCTTCGGCCGGTTCGAACGCAGCCTCGCGACCGGCGAACGGCTGTGGTGGGACGGCTGCAGCCCGGACTGGATCGACGGGGTGGCCGCCACCGGCCTGCCGTTCTACACCCGGCTGGTACCGGCGGGCCTCACCCAGGTTCCGGAACTCGGCACGCAGCTGGCTGCCGGCTGCCGGGTCGTCGACATCGCCTGTGGATCCGGGGCCGGCCTGGTGCGTCTGGCGACGGCGTTTCCGGATTGCATTGTCGTCGGCGTCGACGGGGACCAGCGCTCGATCCAGCAGGCTGGCCGGCGGCTCGAGGCAGCCGGGCTCCGCGAGCGCTGCGTGCTCGTGCACAGCCCGCTGGAGGAGTTCGCACTCGACGAGCCCGCCACCTGCGTGATCAACAACATCTCGATGCACGAATGCCGGGACATAGACCGGGTGACCGAGAACGTCCGCGCCGCGCTGCGTCCGGGCGGCTGGTTCGTGATCTCGGACTTCCCGTTCCCCGAAACGGTGGACGGGTTGCGTACCGTCCCCGGCCGGCTGATGGCGGGAATCCAGCTCTTCGAGGCCCAGATCGACGATCAACTCCTGCCCCGCGGCACGTACGACGAGCTACTTCGCCGGCACGGCTTCACCGAACTGGGGAACGTCCAGCTCAGCCCGGTCCATGCTGTCACCTACGGCCGCGCGCCTGCCTGAACACCAGACCGTCCGACCCGGGCTAGAGCTGCCCGGCCAGCCAGAGGTCGATGAGGTAGCGGGAGATCGACAGCGGCGGCGAGATGTGCTGCAGCTCGGCGTCCGGATCGGGCTCGCCGCGGCCGTCCGTCCAGTCGGCGGCGCGCTGCACCTGCTCGCGAGTGAACCAGCCGGCCTCGGCCATCTCGACGTGATCCGGCCGCACCGGCTGCTCGCCCTCGACGCGCGCGGAGAAGCCGATCATCAGCGAGGACGGGAACGGCCAGGGCTGGCTGGCCACGTACCGCACGTCGGTGACCTCGACCGACACCTCTTCCTGGATCTCGCGCACGACTGCGGCTTCCAGCGACTCGCCGGCGTCGACGAACCCGGCGAGCGTCGAGTATCGGTGCTCCGGCCAGCCGCGGTTGCGTCCGAGCAGGCACCGGTCGCTGCCGTCGTGCACGAGGGTGATCATGGCCGGATCGGTGCGCGGGAAGTGCTCGCTGCCGTCCGCGGGACACGTTCGCGTCCAGCCCGCGTGCGACTCCACGGTGGGTGTGCCGCACAGCGGGCAGCGTGGATGCCGCTGGTGCCACTGCTCCAGCGCGATCGCCGACGTCAGTAGCCCGGCGCGCAGATCGTCGATGCTGCCGCCGAGGTCGCGCAGGGTGCGCCAGCCGCTGTCGTCCGAATCCACGGTCGCCGCGAAGTATGGCTCGTCGCCGACCAGTCCCAGGAAGCGCCGGGCTGCATCGGTCGGGACGTCCGCCGGCGAGCCGAACGCGACCCGCTCGCCACCGTCGGCGTCGGCCTCGACCGCGGTCGCGGACTTGGGCGTTACCAGCAGGACACGCGCCCGCGTCCACGCGTCGGCCAGCCACGCGTCGTCGCCGCGGCGGTGCGAGGCGCGGTCGTAGGCGGATGCCGCCAGCTTGAGCTGTGGCCGCGTCACCGTTCGACGTCACCGAGCGCGGCGAGCGGCTCCGCGATGCGCTCGGCGTCGCCGACGACGACGCCGGTGAGCCGCGCCGGCGCGAAGAACTCGGCGGCGGCCGCACTCACGTCATCGACTCCCGTCGCCGTCAGCCGCGCAGGGTGCTCCAGGATCCAGTCCAGGCCCAGGCCGACGCCAGCCAGCGCGGACAGGTTGGAGGCCAGCCCTGCCTGGGTCGCGGTGCCGAGCGCGAGCGTGCCGATCGCGTACTGACGCACCGCGGCAACCTCGGACTCGGTCACCGGTAGTGACGCGATTCGCCCTAGTTCGTAACGGGTTTCGAGCACCGCCGGCGCAGTCACCTCGGTGGCGACCTCGACGTCGAACATCAACGTGGAGCCGAGTACGTGGTGGTCGATGCGGCTGTGCGGCCCGTATGTGTAGCCCTTGTCCTCGCGGATGTTCTCCGTCCAGCGCGAGGAGAAGTAACCGCCGAAGATGAGGTTCGCGAGCTGCAGCGCCGGGTAGCGCGGATCCGAACGCGGCACCGCCTCGCCACCTAGGCGCAGCGACGACTGCACCGAGCCGGGGCGGTCGACGATCAGCAGCGGACCGGCCGGCGAAGCCGACAGCGCCGGCACCCTTCCGGTGAGCGGCGCGCCCGTCCAGCCGGCGAGCGCCTTCTCGACCTGGCCCAGTGCACGGTTCGGGCTGAGGTCACCGACGATCACCAGCGTCGCGCCGTCCGGACGGATCAGCTCGTCGTGCAGGCGGCGCACCTGAGCCGCGGTCGTCGCGGCGACGGCCTCCGGCTGCGGCAGGTCGACCGCGTACGGGTGGCGCCCCCAAATGCGCAGACCCAGCGCCTCGCTCGCGATCACGCCCGGGCGCGAGCGGGCGATCGTCAGCCGCTCGAGCAAGCGGTCGCGTTCGGTCGCGACCTCGCGCGCGGCGTAAGTCGGCTCGATGAGCACCGAGGCGATCAGCTGCAGCAAGGCAGGCAGGTTCGTGGCAAGGACGTTGCCGCCGACCAGCAGCCGGTCCGCGTCGACGGAGACGGACAGGTCGCCACCGAGCGCCTGCACGGACGCGGCCAATCCGGAGCGGTCGAGCCCGGCGGCTCCGGTCAGCATCGCGTCCGAGAGCAGCGAGATCCGCGCCGGATGTGTCGGGCGGGCCGACAGCGTCGGCACGCGCAGCCGCACCTCGGCGAGCGGGACGCCGGGCTTGCGGACGGCGACCACCCGCAGCCCGCTGTCCAGGGTGCGTTCGGCCAGGCTGAGCTTGCGTGCCTTCCGCGGCTTCGTCAGCTCGGGGACGGGGGTCGTCACTGCGCACCACCTGCCACGAGCTCGAGTACGGCTCGTCGATCCGGACGCAGCGTCGCCGCGGCCTTGCGGATCGCACCCTCGCTCACCGCCGCCAGCCGGCCCGGCAGCTCGGCGACCAGGTCCGCGCGCCCGTAGATCAGCTCGAACTTGGCGAACTCCAGCGTGCGGTTGAGCACCGAGTCCAGCTCGCGCATCAACACCGACACCAGCCGGGTGCGCACCCGGTCGAGCTCACCGGGCTCCAGGCCGTCGGTCGCGATCCGGTCGAGCTCCTCGTCGACAGCGGCCAGGATCGCGTCCAAGGAGCGGGCGTCCGGGTAGTGCGCCGTGATCGTGAACGCTGAGGGGTCGCGCTCGTCGAACGGGTCGCCGAACTCGCCGAGGTAGGCGGACACGTCCGTGACCAGGTGATCGCGCTGCACGAGTCGCTGCTGCAGCCGCGAAGCGTCGCCGTCGCTGAGCACCTCGGCGAGCAGCAGCATCGCCAGGTGCCCGCTCAGCCCGCGCACCGGGTCGCCGACGCGGTAGCCGATCGCGACCGCCGGCATCGGGGCCTGCGCGTCGTCGTGCCGTTCGCGGCGCTCGCCGTCCAACGGCGGCTCGCCGAAGTTCGGGCGGCGCGGCTTGCGGCGCTTGGTGATCGGGCCGAAGTGGTGCTCGATCAGCTCCAGCGTCTCGTCCACCGCAAGGTCGCCGGCGACGGCGAGTACGGCGTTCGCCGGCGCGTAGTAGCGGTTGAAGAAGTCTTTGGCGTCGCCGACGCTGGCGCTTTCCAAATCCTCGAAGCCGCCGTAGCCGTTGTGCGAGTTGGCGAAGCTGTCGAACAGCACGGCCGGCAGGTAGATCCAGGGGAAGCCGCCGTACGGCCGGTTCAGCACGTTGACGCGGATCTCGTTCTTCACCACGTCGAGCTGGTTGGCCAGGTTCTCCTCGGTGATGCGGGGCGAGAGCATCCGGTCGGCCTCCAGGAACAGGCCGCGCTCGAGGGCGTTGGACGGCAGCGCCTCGAAGTAGTTGGTGTAGTCCAGGTGCGTGCTGCCGTTGAACATCCCGCCCGAGGACTGCACGTACCGGAAGTGCTCCAGCTTCTCCAGGTTCGCCGAGCCCTGGAACATCAGGTGCTCGAACAGGTGCGCAAAGCCGGTGCGTCCCTCCGGCTCGGAACGCATGCCGACGTCGTACAGCACGGCGATTCCGACGACGGGCGCGGAGCGGTCCGGCGCCAGTACGACCCGCAGGCCGTTGTCGAGCGTGTGCTGAACGAGTTCGAAGGACGGGGCAGGCAGCTTTGCCAGTGTGGCGGATGAGGGCACACCGTCACCCTAACCAAGCGCCGAACGCACCCCCGTGTGGGTGACTGCGGCGTCAACGCAGCTGGATGCTCCGGATCAGCGCGGGGACGGTGTGCCACAGCCGCCGCACCTCGTCGGGCAGCGTGACGTACCAGAGCGCGACCCTCGTGCGGCTCGCGCGTATCGCCACGATCCAGGTGCGCTCGGTGCGCACCTTCAGATGCTCCTGGCTGCGGAACTTCGCGTCGATGGTGAAGCTGGTGGCGAGCACCCACGCATCGGCGCCGGACACCTTGCTCGCCGCGCTCGACAACGTCCGCACGGCAGGGCTGGGGCCCCAGTAGTTCAGCTGCACCATCTCGCGGCGCACGAGGCTCGCGACGCGTTCGAGCGGCACGGCCGCGGACAGTGGTGCGGACGTGCTGCCCTCACCGAGCAGCCAGCCGGGCTCCACCTGCTTGCCGAGGTTGACCGTCCAGAGCAGGTCGGACGACTGCACGATCCCGGAGGTGACGCAGCGATAGGTCAGCCCGGCCTGCGGGTCGCTCACGCGCGGGCAGTCGACGGTCGGTGCCGGCTGGTTGGGAGTGTTCGGCACGGTCGGCTGGTCGGGAACGGTCGGTGCGCTCGCGGGCAGACCGACGTGTCCGGCGCCGCTGACCGCCGCGGTGCAGCCGCACAGCAGGCCGCAGCCCGCCAGCACTGCGGCGATCAGCGTCCGACGCATCGCTTGCCCCTGAGCGCGAGCCGCCGCCGGTCAGCCGGCGCGCAGCCCGTCGCGGCCGAGCCGGGTGAATCCGGACCAGAGCAGTGCGGCGGCCTCGGCGCCCTTGTAGAGCATCGGAACGCTGACCTTCTCGTTCGGTGCGTGGATCTGATCGTCCGGAAGCCCGACGCCGAGAAACACCAGCGGCGCGCCGAGCACCTGCTGCAGCGCGGCCTCCGGACCGCTGCCGCCCTCGCGCGTGGGCAGCACCGGCAAACCGTCGAACGCGGTCGAGATCGCCTCGGTCAACGCGCGGTAAGCGGGCGTGTCCAGCGGCACGAGGCACGGTGCGACACCGCCGCCCTCCCACTCGACGCTCGCGGTGATGCCGTCCGGGGTGTGCTCGGTGACGAACCGGTCCACCCCGGCGATGATCTTGGACGGCACCTGCGCGGCGACCAGCCGGAAGGACAGCTTCACGAACGCGTCGCTCGGGATGATGGTCTTGCCGCCGTCGCCCTGGTAGCCGCCGCCGATGCCGTTGACCTCCGCGGTCGGGCGTGCGCCGATCCGTTCCAGGGTCGAGTAGCCGCGCTCGCCGGCGAGTGCCCGCGACTGCGCGACGGCCAGGAACTCCGCGTCGTCCGAGGGCACCTTTGCGAACAGCTCGCGCTCGGCCGCGGTCAGCTCGAGCACGTCGTCGTAAAAGCCGGGCACCTGCACGTGCCCGTCCGCGTCGTGCAGTGCGGCGACCAGCCGGGCGATCGCGGTGGCCGGGTTCGGCACCGCACCGCCGAAGACGCCCGAATGCAGGTCCAGGTCGGGTCCGTGGAAATGCACTGTGCAGCTCACCAGGCCGCGCATACCGGTCACCGTGGTCGGCTTGTCGGGCGCGACCATGCCGGTGTCGGTGATGACGACTACGTCGCAGTCGAGCCGGTCGCGCCGGTCGGCGAGCAGCTGCTCGAAGTTCGGCGAGCCGGACTCCTCCTCGCCCTCGATCAGGAACTTCAGGGTGACCCCCGGGCTGGTGCGTCCGGTCGCGGCCAGGTGCGCGCGCAGGCCGAGCAGGTGGAACAGCAGCTGGCCCTTGTCGTCGGACGCGCCACGGGCCCGCAGCAGGTCGCCTCCTCCAGTGACCGTCGGGTCGAACGGGTCGGTGTGCCACAGCTCGATCGGGTCGACCGGCTGGACGTCGTGGTGCCCGTAGACGAGCACGACCGGTGCCCCCGGGTCGTCGCTGGGCCACTCGGCGTACACCGTGGGAAGGCCGGCGGTCGGCCAGATCTCGACGGTCGGGAAGCCGGTGCGGCGCGCGGCGTCGGCGAACCACTCGGCGCTGCGCTCGACGTCGCCGTGGTGCTCTGGCTGGGCGCTGATGCCGGGGATCCGCAGCCAGCGGTCGAGGTCGTCCAGCAGGTCCTGACGGTGGTCGGCGATGAATGCGCGTTCGGTAGTCACATCACGCGACGCTAGCCCAAGGCGCTGTGCGTCAGAGCAGGCGCACCAGCTGCGCGATCAGGTCGGCGAGCGCAGGCAGGATCATGCCGAGGCTGGCGTACAGCACGACAGCGGCGCGCTCGCGGCGGCGCGCCTCCGACAGGCCGATGCCGACCCCGGCGACGACGAGCGCGGCGATCGCGGCGACGAGCGGCGCGACGAGGACCAGCAGGACGCCGATCACGGCACCGGCAAGGCCGGCGAGGGCCGGCGCGGGGAGCGCGAATCGGGCGACCGCTTCGCTCCGGTCGCGGGTGCGGCTGACCGCGCGGCGTACGGCGGTCGTGGTCATGGCGCCAGTGTGGGCAGTCAACAGTGGAATCCGTTCGGCGATAGGCAAGAACTACAGATGACTACCCGCACTGCCTACCCGCTCGGGGCGCGACCCAAACGCCGGCGAGGTTACGGCCTGGCCACGATCCGCAGCTGGAGCATCGCCGAGAACCGGGCCTGCGAATCGGCCAGGTCGATCTGGCCGACCTCCGCGAGGCGGCGCAGCCGGTACCGGAACGTGTTCGGGTGGACGTACACGGCAGCGGACGCGGCGATGACGTCGCCGAACGCGTCCAGCCACGCCCGCAGCGTC
>DASTXN010000012.1:0-10013 GCA_035765515.1 Jatrophihabitantaceae bacterium
CAGCATGGCGGGCGAGGAGTCGAGCAGCGTCACCTCGTAGCCGGCCTGTGCCAGCGGGAACGACTGGTGCCCCGCGCCACCGCCCACGTCGAGCACGGCGCCGCTGAACTCAAGCCAGTCGACGAACAGCCAGACCCCGTACCAGCGCACCGGTTCCACCCGGTTGTCGCGCAGCACTGCGCTCAGCTCCTCGACCGTGTCGGCACGCCCGGGCACGCCGAGCACGCCGATCTCGGTGCGTGTGTCGAACGATGCGAGCGCGTCGTCCCAACGGCGCTCCAGCGCGGGACGGACCGCCGACGCATGCGCGTTGCCGGTCATGATCGAGACGATGCCGCCGTCGGTGACGCACGCGCACAACTGCTCGACCATCGGCTCGGGACGGTCCAGGTAGCCGAGCACGCCGTGGCACAGGACCGCGTCGAAGCGACGGCCACCGGTCGCGCGTACCGCGTCCGCACCGTCGGCCTGCACGAACGTGACTCGGCGCTGCACGTCGTCCGGCAGGCGTGCCAGCCGTTGCCGCGCCTTGGCCAGCATGGCGGGCGAGGAGTCGAGCAGCGTCACCTCGTAGCCGGCCTGTGCCAGCGGGAACGACTGGTGCCCCGCGCCACCGCCCACGTCGAGCACGCGGGCCGGTGCCGGCGGTAGGTTCTCCAGCAGCTGGTGGTGCATCACGTAGGTGCGGACGTAGCCCTTCACCGATGCGTACGCCTCGTCGGCGAACTGGTCGGCCAGCGCCGCCCAGAGATCGTCAGCCACCGCCCCACGATAGGGCCGCCACCCCATACTGATCACCATGCGCCCGTTCCGTTTCCTCGCCGAAGTCCGCGCGATCGTGACCGGCGAGGAGCTGGCCGAGCGTGCGCGACGGGCCGAGCAGTCCGGCTATTCCGCGCTGGTCATACCGGATCATCTGATCGGCCAGCTGTCCCCCGTGGTCGCGATGGCCACCGTCGCGGCGGCGACGTCGAACCTGCGCGTATCCGGGTTCGTGCTGAACAACGACCTTCGGCACCCGGCCCTGCTCGCCCAGGATCTTGCGAGCATCGACGAGCTGTCCGGCGGCCGGGTCGACGTCGCGATCGGCGCGGGGTGGAACAAGCCCGAGTACGACGCGATCGGTATCGCCTTCGATCCGACACCGGTCCGGCAGGCGCGGCTCGCGGAAGCGGTCACCGTGCTGAAGGGACTGTTCAGCGGTGCGCCGTTCAGCTTCGCCGGCGAGCACTACACGATCACCGACTACGACGCGCAGCCCGTTCCGGTGCAGCGTCCGCATCCACCGTTCATGATCGGCGGCGGTGGACGGCGCACGCTGGCACTGGCCGGACGCGAAGCCGACATCGTCGGTCTCGCGCCGCGCATCCTGCCCGGCGGGAAACTCGACGCGAAATCGCTCACGCTCGACGCCACCCGGGAGAAGATCGACTGGGTGCGCGCAGCCGCCGGGGATCGCTTCGATGCGATCGAGTTGAACACCTATCCGTCCGCGTGGCCCGCGGCGATCACCGACGACCTGCGCGGCGAGGCCCGCCGCGTCGTCGACGCGCTGCGCGAGCGGACCGGCGTCGAGCTCACCGAGGACGAGATCATCGACTCCCCGCACATCTTCATCGGCTCGGTCGACCGGCTCGTCGAGAAGTTCCAGCAACTGCGCGAGGAGCTGGGCATCTCGTCGATCTTCCTCGGCGATGTCGGCGAACTCGCGCCCGTTCTCGACCGGCTGTCCGGCACCTGAAGGTGTCAGCCCGCGGCGCGCCAGCGCTGGGCGAGGTCGCGGTCGTCGGCGGGGCTGCCGGGCAGCCGGGTCGGCGCGCACCGCGTCGAGGTTCTCGTTCGCGACGAGGGCTTCGATGACATCGCGGGGCGCGCCGATCCCCGCCCAGTGCGGATACCTCCGCGGAGCGATCGGCGCAACGGCCCAGTGGCCGGTCGGGTCATCGCGGTACTGCAAGGGCATGCGCTGCCGCGCGTCCGTCGGCTCGCGCTCCGTGCCGTATTCGACGCTCGTCGTGCCGTGATCGCCGTATCCGTCCCCACAAGCCGGACGGGCCGAACTCGATCAGCCGCGACCAGTCCAGCGTGCTGTTCGCGATCCAGTCGGCCGGCGCCAGGTCGTCGGTCACGATGAGTGCCATCAGCCATGTTTAGCAGCTGCGCAATGGGGGATGCGCGCGCTGGAGGCCCGCGCGCTGGAGGCCGAGGAATCCCTCTGCTTGCGGTCGTGGCTAGGGTAGTGCCGATGCTGGACCCGACTGACCGACCGATTCCGCGGATCGCGCCCCTGGTCGAAACCCTGGAGCGGTATCGCGTCCAGTGGGTGATGAGCGGATCCACGGTGCCCGCGCTGTTCGGTGCGGACCTTCAACCCAACGACCTCGATGTGGTCCCTGCCCTGGACGAGGTCAACCTCGGGCGGCTTGCTCGGTGCTCGAGGAGTTGCAGGCCGTCCCGGCGTTCGTCCCGCCGCCGTACAAGGGCCCGACCTTGGAGCAGTGCCGAGCCTGGCGTCCAGATCCGCCCACGGCGTCCCAGTTGGACCACCTGTTCGTCACCACACTCGGGATGTTGGACATCCCACCCGTGCTCACCGGATCCTACGAAGACCTGATGGCCACCGCGTGGACGGTGCAGATCGCCGGGATCCAGGTGTCGATTTGCGATCCCCGGCACGTGCTGGACCGGTTGCCGGCCAAGCCGCGCGCCAAGGACATCGCGCGGGCCCGAACCTACGCAGACCTCCGCCGACGGATCGCCGCCGGCGCCGATCCGGATCCGAGTGTCATCACTTCCCTCGACGCGCGCTGGATGACCTGACGACATGCGACGCCGAGTCAGAAGCCGCTCTACGAGTGCGCGTCCGTCGCGGTCCGTTAGAAGCCGAAGGCCTCACGGAGCAGCAGCACGACGCCGCGTCCGGGGTGCGGCTCGGCGTTGAGGATCAGCAACCGGCTGACCGCGCTGGGAGCGCCGTACACCCGAAGTGCGCGCTCGTTCTCCAGCGGCAGGCAGTGTTCGTAGACGCGCCGCAGCGCCGCGTCCAGATCCGGCACCACCTTCTGCGCGCCTACGATCCAGATCGCCTTCGCGGCGCCGCCCGCGTATCCCGGCAGCTGGCTGCCGCTGCCGGACGCGATCACCAGCGACCCGGTCTCGGTCACCGCGGCGACGCTGCCCACCTCGACGTCCGGGCTGGCGATCATCCGCCGGATCGCGTCCGCCTCCGTGGCGCGGTCCATTTCCAGCACGCGGGGGCGCAGCGCGTCGTAGCGGCCGCTTGTATTGAGGTCGTCGTCGATGCCGGACAGCCGCAGCGTCTCGCTCGCCCCAGTGAACACGCTCGCGCCGTCGGCGATCAGTTCGCCGAGCCGCGCGCGGGCCGCTGCGACGTCGTCCAGGATCTCGACCACGAAGCGGTGCTCGCGAAGCGCCGCCGCGGCCCGTTGCAGGCGGTCGTCGTCTGCGGGTTCGGTGAATGATGTGGTCGGCATCGCGGTGCTCAAGGCTGCTCCCGGGCTGGTTGTGTTCGGCTGATCCGTCTCAGCAGTCCGACCGGGCAGCGTGCGCCGATGTGAGGCGCGGTGCGTCACCTCACATTCCGCCGAGGTGTTCGGTCGGAAGGGTGGGGCGTTCGAGTGAGGAGGCAGCGATGAGCACGCCCGCGCAGGGCGACCGCGCGCTCGACGCGGTCATGGGTGAGCGCCGGCAGCTGCTCAGCCTCGGCTACCGACTGCTCGGGTCACTGGCCGAGGCCGAGGACGTGGTGCAGGAGGCGTACGCACGCTGGTACACGATGTCGCCCGCCCAGCGGGATGCGATCGATTCCCCCGGAGCTTGGCTGACCACGGTCGCCAGCCGGATCTGCCTGAACCTGCTCGGTTCCGCGCGTGCGCGCCGCGAGCGGTACGTGGGCGAGTGGATTCCCGAGCCGCTGCCGGACGCGATCATGGGACGGCCCGACGCGACGGCCGATCCAGCGGACCGGGTGACGCTCGACGAGTCGGTCAGCATGGCGTTCCTCGTGGTGCTCGACTCGATGACGCCGGCGGAGCGGGTCGCGTTCATCCTGCACGACGTGTTCGGCTACCCCTTCGCGGATGTGGCCGAGATCGTCGGCCGCTCGGTCGAGGCCAGCCGGCAACTCGCCTCCTCCGCGCGCCGCCGGCTGCGTGGCGCACGCGCACCCGGGCCGCCGGCCGCCGAACGGGCGGAGATCGTCCGCGCGTTCAAGCAGGCATGGCAGGCCAAGGACATCACCGCACTCATCGGCCTGCTCGACCCGGACGCGACGGCGGTCGCGGACAGCGGCGGGCTGGCGGTGACCTTCGTGGAGCCGATCGCGGGCGCCGAGCAGATCGCCGCGGCGTGGATCGCCATCGCCGAGCGGGCCACGTCGGGCACGAGCATCCTGGAACGCACCGTCAACGGCCAGCCCGGCCTGGTCGCCGTGCAGGACGGCGTCACCGTGACTGTCTTCGCCTTCGACCTCGTCGGCGAGCGGATCAGCCGCATCTGGGTGATGCGCAATCCGGAGAAGCTCCGGCCCTGGACCACCTGACGCGTTGACGCGAGCGCAGCGGGTTCGCCCGTATTGACCGTCGCCGCTCAGGAGACGAGCACCGGCTCGCCCGACGAGAAGTCGCCGGCGGCCGCTGCCGGTGACTTGCTGTCGCTGTCGAATTCGTCCCATGAGCCGGACCGCAGGCCGGGCAGGATCGCGCTCACGTCGCGCCGATGCCGGACCGCGGCGGTGAGCCGCGGCACCAGTCCGGGAACGCCGAGCACGATGCCGCCGACGACCCTGCCGTCGCGGACCACGAGCTTGCGATAGACGTGGCGCGCCGGATCCTCCGCGACGATCACCTCGTCGCCGTCACCGCCATCGATACGTCCGGCGGCCGCGAGGTCGATGCCGACCCCCTTCAGAATCGCGACCGGCTCGTACGGGTCCAGCTGCCGTTCGCCGCCCGCGATGTTGGTCGCCGCGACCTCGGCCTGCGTCACCGCCACCGGCCACAGGCCGTACACGGCACCGTCGACCTCAGCCGCGTCGCCGACCGCGAACACCTCCGGAACGCTGGTCCGCAGCGTGCTGTCGACCACGACGCCGCGGTTGACGGTGATCCCTGCCGCCGCTGCCAGCTCGACGTTCGGACGGATGCCCGCGGCCACCACGAACACGTCGGCCGACAGCTCCTCGCCGTTGTCCAAGACGACCGAGCGGCACCGGTCGCTCCCGCCCAGGGCCGTTGCCGTGACCTCGGTCCGCACGCGAACGCCGCTGTTGGCCAGGAACGACTGCAGCAGTTCGGACGCCCGCTGATCGACCAGCCGCGCCAGCAAGCGCTCGCCGCGCTCGAGAACGGTGACCTGCAGGCCGAGCTCGACGAGCGCGTGGGCTGCCTCCAGGCCCAGCAGGCCACCGCCGGCGACGACCGCGGTTCGCGCGCCCTGCCCCTGAACGTAGGCGCGGATCCGGATGCCGTCGTCGGCCTCGCGGATGACGAACGTGCCCGGCATGCCGTAGCCCGGCAGGTCGGGCACGAACGCGCTGCTGCCGGTGGCCAGGACCAACCGATCCCAGGCGAGGCGCTCACCCGTACCGAGCTCGAGCACCCGCTCCGCCAGGTCGATGCGGGTCGCGATGGTGTTGAGCCAGCCGGTGATCCGGTGCTCGTCGAACCAGTCCTCCGCCAGCAGGTAGAGCCCGTGCATCGCCGACCGGCCGTAGATCAGTCGCGAGATGCCCATCCGGTTGTACAGCGCGTGCGCCTCGCGTCCGACGACGTGGATCTCGCAGTCCGGGTGCATGCGTCGGACGAAGTCTGCGGTCGTGATGCCCGCGATCCCCCCGCCGACCACCACGACGCTCCTGACCTCCTTGTCGTAGGCCGCGAGCGGCGCGCCGGCCGCGCCCGGCTTCGCCTTCGTCGGGGTCAGCGACACGGTGCAGCCACCCATCACCTTGGCCGAACAGGCCATCCGGCAGTTGTCGGCCAGGCCCAGGCGGCGCAGGGTGTTCGCCTCGTCCTCCTCGACGGGAGAGAGGCGGGCGAAGCCGTCGAGCACGGTCACCGGGTCGGCGCCGCAGACGCCCAACCGGCAGCCGGCCTCGATCGGCAGCCGGGCGCGCTCGGCGACCTCGAGCAGGGTCTCGCCGGCCGCGGCCACCACGAGGTCGCCGTCCGGGTCGAACTCGACCACCGGGTCGCTGCCCGAGCTGCCCTGTGCCGCCGTCCGCTTGCGCAGCGACGCGAGATCGACACGCGCCTGCGTTGCGTTCGACACCGTGTCCAGATAGCGGCGGCGCAGCCGCACCGTCCGGGTCAGCCAGAGCAGCGTCAGCGCGGCGACCACACCGCGCACCACCCACGGCAGCCAGGGGTCGACATCGGCACCGAACACGACGTCGACGGCGTGCGCGGTGATCTTCGATCCGTACCAGTAGAAGAGGTTGATCGCGGCCGCGCCCCAGAGCACGGCAAGCAGGCTCGTCGCGACGGGCAGCACCGCGTCCGCAGCGAACAGCAGTCCCGCGGACACGAGGACGGAGGCCGCCAGGTGCCACAGGAACCGTCCGTCGGACGTGGCCGGTGGCGCCGTCAGGGTGAAATAGCCGAAGACCAGGCCGGGAAACACGCCGGCAAACAGCTTGCGGGCGGCGGACCACTTCGGGTCGTCGTCGCCGATGTCGGCCTGGTAGGCGACTCGCGGGTTGAAGTCGTAGCAGTTCTTCGCACAACCCACGCACGGCTGGCAATGCGCGTTCGGCACGAGCACCAGCGGCGTCTGGCCGTAGATGCGCTGCACCGGCAGCAGGGGGCAGATGCTGCTGCACCAGCCGCTCTTGCCCTTGAGCAGCATGCCGCTGCCGAACGCGGTCACGATCGTCACCAGCAGCAGCACCCCGAGCGCGGTGCCGTTGGTGTTGAACAGCAGCTTGCGCGCGGCGACGATGCCGAGGAACAGCGCGACGGCGACGACATAGCCGCGCTCGCGGACCAGGCGCGGCGGGTTCCACGCGCGGGAGAAGCGCAGCACGCGCGGGGTCTGGTTCGCTGCGGCGAGCGGGCAGATGTTGCGCCACAGGCCCGGCGCGATGAAGAACAGCAACGGCAGCGTGGGAATGACGACCGACCAGAACGTGAACAGTCCGCCCGCCGGGCGCACGATCGCGCCGACGGCGATGGCGAGGTAGGCGGCGATGCTGACCACCCGGATCGGCCACCAGGCGCGGATCGGCAGCCGGCGGCGGGCCTGCAGGTAGTTCGGGAACGAGGACGAGCTCACCGGGACGCCTCCGTGCCTTCGGCTCGTTCGGCACGCACGAGCCGGGCGGCGAGCACGCGACCGAGGTCGAACACGATCCGCTGCGCGAGATGCGGGTCCTGTGCCGCGAGGTTCTGGTAGCTCTCGAAGCGCAGGCGCAACAACTCCGCGTCGGTCGAGGCGACGATCGCCGCTGTCCGGCGGCCGCCCGCGAAGAACGCGATCTCCCCGAACACCGCACCCGTCTGCATAGGCTGCCGCCGTCGGCGGGCACCCAGGCGTCCGACGCGCACGAGGGCGCTCACCTCGCCGGAGAGGACGATGAACAGGTCCCGGCCGGTATCACCCTCCTCGATCACGACCTCGCCCGCCCGGTACCGCCGGATCTCGGCGTGGTCGCGGATGTGCTGCCAGTCCTGTTCGTCCAGCCCGGCCAGGACGGTCTCGCTGTCCTCCGCAACGACGTGCTGCTCCGTTGCCCCGGCCGATCCGTAGTCGAAGAAGCCCGTCATAACTCGATCCCCCCATCTCTCGCCGGCAGCGGGAACTGCGGCGTCCGGACGACGTCCAAGCGTTGGAACAGAGCCGCCGCGGCGCTTCGGTGCGCCTCGGCGTCGGCGCCGTCGAGGATCCGCCCGAGCGCCTCCAGGGTCAACGCCCGCTCGTAAAGCTGGCCAGAACCGTCGGCCGCGGCCAGGGCTTCGTGCAGCAGTTGATCGGCGAGCGAGCGGTCACCACGTTGCGCGGCTGCGTACCCGCGCAGCCGCAGCAGCATGACGCTCAGGTGGCCGAGTCCGCCGATGCGCCGGACCCGCTCGTGGGTTTCCGTCGCACGTTCTTCTGCGGCCGCGGACCGGCCGGCAAGCACATGGAGTTCGACCTCACGCGACTGTGTCTCCACCACGTACCCGTCCGCGCCGATCACCCCGAAGCCTTCGCGCGCTTTGGCGAACAGGTCGGCCGCCTCGGCGAACCGTCCGTCGCGGGCCGCCGCGCGACCGAGGTTGCTGGTCGCCAGCCAGATGCCGACCGGAAAGGGCGCGCGCTGCCATGTCGCCAGGGCGTCGCGGAACATCGCCTCGGCCGCGTCGAGCCGGCCCTGGTCGGAGTAGACCTCACCGATGTTGTTCGCGGCGGTCGCGGCTTGCACCACATCGCCGGCGCGGTTCGAGGCGACCCGTCCTTGTTCGTAGAGTTCGACGGCCTCCGCCCACCGTCCCTCGAAGTAGGCGTCGATGCCCAGGTTGCTGACGACGACACCCTCGCGCGCCAGGTTGCCGAGCCGCCGGTAGATGGGCAGCGACAACTCGCGGTAGTGCAGTGCCTCGTCGCTGCCCAGATCCGTGTAGGCCCAGTCGAGCAGGTAGTAGGCGTGCGCGAGGGTCGCCTCGTCCTCGTGCAGTTGCGCGCCCTGCACCGCCGCACGCAGCAGCGGGACGGCTTGGCGATAGCGGCCCTGCCGCAGCCTCGCGGCTCCCTCGGCAAGCACCAGCTGCGTCCGGACGAGCGATCCGTCGTCGCGGTCGCCGAGCGCATTGGCACCGCGCCGGTACCACCGCAGCGCGGCCGAATACCTACCCGAACGCTCGCGGACCCAGCCCTCCTTACGGCACAGCTCGGCCGCCCGCGCCGGGTCCTTGCGCACCCGGGCACGCGCTTCGCGGTAGGCGTCCGCCGCCTCGACGTATCGTCCGGCCAGCTCGGCGCAGTCACCGAGCTCCTCGTACGTCGACGCCAGTTCGGCATCGGAGATGCCGAGCGCCCGCGCAGCACTCAGCGCCCGCCGATAGAGCGTGCAGGCGTCGGCGGGTGCCCACTGGACGCGCGCCCGCGCGGCCGCGATGCCCGCGTAGTGCCACGTTTTCTGGTGATCACGCGCCTGCTCGAAATGCAGCGACAGCAGGTCCGCCCACTCCACCAGGTCCGCTCGGCCCTGCCGCTCGATGAGCTCGCCCGCCTGGCGATGCAGCACCCGGCGCTGCCGGTAGGGCAGCGCGGCGTATGCCGCGTCGCGCACCAGGGCGTGGACGAACCGGTACCCGCCCTGCTCCGCGACGACGACCGCGTCGAGCCGCGCCAGGTCGTGCACAACGGATTCCTCCGCCGCGCCGGTGAGCGTTGCGAGCTGCGCCGTGGTGAACCGGTGGCCGAACACCGCGGCGTGGCGCACCAGCGAGCGCTCACCCGGCTGCAGGGCGTCGATGCGGGCCGCGACGAGCGCCTCGAGGGTGTCCGGCAGCGATTCCGCGTCGGTGCCACGGCGGGCCGCGGTGAGCAGTTCGAGCAGGAACAGCGGGTTGCCGCCACTGCGCTCGACCAGTTGCGTGCGGACGTGGCCGGGCAATTCGCCGAGCGCGGTCGCCGTGAGGTGTTGCAGGTCCTCGGGCGCGAGCGGCCCGAGCGTCAGCACAGTGCCGTGCTCCGGCGCCAGGTTCGCGCTGTCCGCCGGGCGCCGGGTCACCAGCATCGCCCAGCCCTGCGCCGGCGCGGACGCGGCGACGCCGGCCAGCAGCGCGCCGCTCGCCTCGTCCAGCCAGTGCGCGTCCTCGACGAGCACCGCGGACGCACCGTGCAGCAACCGCTCCAGCAGGGTTTGGACGGCGGCGTGCGCCCTCGCGCGGCGGAACTCCGGAGCGAGCGAACGCGTCTGGTCCGTCTCGGGCAGGGTGATTCCGAGAACGACGCCCACGAGAGGCGCCCACTCCAGCAGCTCAGGTGCTGCCGACGCGACCGCGGTCGTG
>DASTXN010000013.1:0-70396 GCA_035765515.1 Jatrophihabitantaceae bacterium
CCTCGCCAAGTAAGGATCCGGTCCCGTCATGGCAAAGCACGTGCTCGCTTCGGACAACTTCCTGTTGCCCAATGGCACGTTCATCGCCGAGGTCATCGCGTTCCTGATCATTCTCGGCATCATCTGGAAGTACATCGTTCCTTACATCCAGAACCCGCTGCGCGAACGCGAGGAGATGATCCGCCAGCAGGCGCGGGACGCCGAGGAGGCTCGGGAGAAGCTCGCCGAGGCACAGAAGGCGTACCAGGAGGCCCTCGCCGAGGCGCGGACGGAGGCTGCGAAGATCCGCGAGAACGCGCGCTCGGAGGCGCAGCGGACCGTCGAGGAACTGCGTGCGGCGGCCCAGGAGGAGTCCGCCCGCATCGTGGCCCGGGGCAGCGAGCAGCTGGCGCTGCAGCGCAGCTCGATCGTGCGCGAGCTGCGCGGTGAGATCGGATCGCTGGCCGTCGAGCTGTCGGAGAAGATCGTGAACCAGCGGCTCTCCGACGACGCGCAGATCAGTGCCACGGTGGACGCGTTCCTCGCCGACCTGCGCAACCGTGACAACGCCGAGGGTCCGAACGCATGATGCGATCGGCCAGCCGGCTCGCGGCGGAACAGGTGCGCGCGCGAAAGCGTCCCGCGATCGAGCGCGAACGGTCCGAAGGCGGACTGGTTTCGCTAGCGGCCGAGCTCTACTCCGTCGCGGACATGCTGGTCGACAACCCGCGGCTGCGTCGGGCGCTGGGCGACGCGGCCACCCCCGCGGCGGGACGCGCCAAGCTGATCGGCGATCTGCTCGGTGCCCAGGTCAGCGAGTCCGCGCGCGAGATCGCCGAGGCTGTCGTCTCGGAACGGTGGTCCTCGCCGTGGGACATGACCGACGCCTTCGAGACCGCCGGTGACGACGCGCTGTTCGAGGCGGCCGAACGCGACCAGGTCCTGGACCGAGTCGTCGACGAGCTGTTCCGCTTCGAACGGATCCTCGACTCGCAGTCCGAGCTGACCGTCCTGCTCGACGAGAAGCCGGTCGACCCGTCGCGGCGGGCCGAGCTGCTGCACACGGTGCTGGGCGGCAAGGCGCACCAGATCACCTGCTCGCTGCTTGAGCACGCCGTCCGCAGCCAGCGCAAGCACACGCTGACGATGGCGATCGACGACCTGCTCGAGGAGGCCGCGGCGCGCCAGGCGCAATCGATGGCACGAGTCATCTCCGCCGTCGAACTGACCAGCGCGCAGACGGCGGAGCTGACCCGGACGCTGAGCGACATGTACGGCCGTCCGATCACGATCCGCACGGCGGTCGCTCCGGCCATCCGCGGCGGTCTGGTCATTCGCATCGGTGACGAGGTCATCGACGGCAGCGTCGCGGCGCGACTCGCGTCGGCAGAGCTCGCCCTGGGCGCGCACAAAAGCAGGCAACCCATTGAATCCCGTACGAGGCAAGGAAGACATTGATGGCTGAGCTGACGATCTCCCCAGACGAGATCCGGAGCGCGCTCGAGAGCTACGTCGCGTCGTATTCGCCGGAAGCCTCCCGCGAAGAGGTCGGTGTCGTGGCCGAGACCGGCGACGGCATCGCCCGCGTCGAGGGTCTGCCGAGCGCCATGACCAACGAGCTGCTCGAGTTCGAGGGCGGCACGCTGGGCATCGCCCTGAACCTGGACGTCCGCGACATCGGTGTCGTCATCCTCGGTGACGCGACCAAGATCGAAGAGGGTCAGCAGGTCAAGCGCACCGGCGAGATCCTCTCGGTGCCGGTCGGCGACGGCTACCTCGGCCGCGTCGTGAATCCGCTCGGCCAGCCGATCGACGCCCAGGGCGAGATCGCCGCTGACGACCGGCGCGCGCTTGAGCTGCAGGCCCCGTCGGTGGTGCAGCGCCAGGAGGTCCGTGAGCCGATGCTCACCGGCATCAAGGCCATCGACTCGATGACCGCGATCGGCCGCGGCCAGCGCCAGCTGATCATCGGCGACCGGCAGACCGGCAAGACCACGGTCTGCCTGGACGCGATCATCAACCAGCGCGACAACTGGAAGACCGGCGACCCGAAGCAGCAGGTGCGCTGCATCTACGTCGCGATCGGCCAGAAGGGTTCGACCATCGCGGCCGCGAAGCAGACCCTCGAAGAGGCCGGCGCGATGGAGTACACGACCATCGTCGCGGCCCCCGCGTCCGACTCGGCCGGCTTCAAGTACCTCGCCCCGTACACCGGCTCGGCCATCGGTCAGCACTGGATGTACCAGGGCCAGCACGTGCTGATCGTCTTCGACGACCTGACCAAGCAGGCCGAGGCGTACCGCGCCGTGTCGCTGCTGCTGCGCCGCCCGCCGGGCCGCGAGGCCTACCCGGGCGACGTCTTCTACCTGCACAGCCGGCTGCTCGAGCGCTGCGCGAAGCTGTCCGACGAGCTCGGCGGAGGGTCCATGACCGGTCTGCCGGTCATCGAGACCAAGGGCAACGACGTGTCGGCGTACATCCCGACCAACGTCATCTCGATCACCGACGGCCAGTGCTTCCTGGAGACCGACCTGTTCAACGCCGGTGTCCGTCCGGCGATCAACGTCGGTATCTCGGTCTCGCGCGTCGGCGGTTCGGCCCAGCCCAAGGCGATGCGTGCCGTCGCCGGCCGCCTGCGTGTCGACCTGGCGCAGTACCGCGAGCTGGAGGCGTTCGCCGCGTTCGGCTCGGACCTGGACAAGGCCAGCCAGCAGCAGCTGGCGCGTGGCGCGCGCCTGGTCGAGCTGCTCAAGCAGCCGGCGTCCTCGCCGTTCTCGGCGGGCCGCGAGATCGTGTCCATCTGGGTCGGCACCACCGGCCGCCTGGACGACATCGAGGTGGCGGACATCCGCCGCTTCGAGACCGACCTGCTGTCCTGGGTTGCGCACCACGACCAGGAACTGCTGGACACGCTGCCCACGCTGAAGTCCCTCGACGAGGACACCGAGGCCCGGATGGCGAAGCTGGTGGACGAGTTCAAGAACCAGTTCCAGCCGTCCGTGAAGGCCGAAGGCTGACCGATGGGTGCCGAACTTCGCGTCTATCGCCGACGTATCCGGTCGGTCGAGTCGACGAAGAAGATCACCAAGGCGATGGAGCTCATCGCCGCCTCTCGCATCGTCAAGGCACAGTCGCGGATGCTCGCGTCCCGTCCGTACACCGAGGAGCTCACTCGAGCCCTCGGTGAGCTGAGCAAGGACCGCGCGCTGCGGCACCCGATGCTCAGCGGGGTGGACGAGCCGCGCCGCACCGGCATCCTGCTCGTCACGAGCGACCGCGGCCTGGCCGGCGGCTACAACGCCAACGCGATCAAGGCGGCCAACGAGCTCGCCGACCGCTTGCAGCGCGAGGGCCGCGAGGTCGTCCGCTACGTGATCGGTCGCAAGGGCGCGGCGTATTACAACTTCCGCCGCATCGCGCTCGCCGGCACCTGGTCGGGCTTCTCCGAGCAGCCGGACTTCGAGCACGTGCGTCCGGCCGCGGAAGCGGTCGTGCAGGCGCTGCTCGCCGGTTCCGCAGGCACGACCGAGGCGGACGAGGGCGAGACGGGGGAGCCCGGCATCGACGAGCTGTACGTCGTCTACACCCAGTTCCGCAACAGCGTCACGCAGACCCCGGTCGCCGCGCTGGTCGCGCCGGTCAAGGATCTGGTCGCCGAGCTCGCCGGCGGCGACGAGGAGGCCGAGGCCAGTGCCGCCGAGAGCGCGTCGTACGAGTTCGAGCCCGAGCCGGATCAGCTGATCGCGGCGCTGCTGCCGCGGTACATCATCGCCCGGATCTTCTCGGCGTTGCTGGAGTCGGCGGCCTCGGAGTCGGCGGCACGGCGGCGCGCGATGAAGTCCGCGAGCGACAACGCGACCGAACTCATCCGGACCTACACCCGGTTGGCGAACCAAGCTCGCCAGGCCGAGATCACCCAGGAGATCAGCGAGATCGTCGGCGGCGCCGACGCCCTTGCCGCAGCAGGAAGTGACGAGCAATGACCACTCTGTTCGACCGTGAGACCGTCAATGACGCGCCCGGTTCTGCCACCGGCCGTGTGGTCCGGGTCATCGGCCCGGTCGTGGACGTGGAGTTCGGCCGCAACGCGATCCCGGACCTCTACAACGCGCTCACGACCGAGATCACGCTCGGCGCGCTGTCCAAGACGCTGACCCTCGAGGTCGCCCAGCACATCGGCGACGACATGGTTCGTGCCATCGCGCTGCAGCCGACCGACGGCCTGGTGCGCGGCGCCGAGGTCGCTGACACCGGCGCCCCGATCAGCGTGCCGGTCGGCGACGTCACCAAGGGCCACGTGTTCAACGCCCTCGGCGAGTCGCTCGACACGCCGATCAGCACGCTGGACGTCAAGGAGCGTTGGCCGATCCACCGTGACCCGCCGCCGTTCGACCAGCTCGAGTCCAAGACCGAGCCGTTCTGGACCGGCATCAAGGTCATCGACCTGCTCACCCCGTACGTGGTCGGCGGCAAGATCGGCCTGTTCGGCGGCGCCGGCGTCGGCAAGACGGTGCTCATCCAGGAGATGATCTACCGCGTCGCCGAGAACTTCGGTGGTGTGTCGGTGTTCGCCGGTGTCGGCGAGCGCACCCGTGAGGGCAACGACCTGATCACCGAGATGACCGAGTCCGGCGTCCTCGAGAAGACCGCGCTGGTGTTCGGCCAGATGGACGAGCCGCCGGGCACGCGCCTGCGCGTCGCACTCTCGGCGCTCACGATGGCGGAGTACTTCCGCGACGTTCAGGGCCAGGACGTGCTGCTGTTCATCGACAACATCTTCCGGTTCACGCAGGCCGGTTCGGAGGTCTCGACGCTGCTCGGCCGCATGCCGTCGGCCGTGGGTTACCAGCCCACGCTGGCAGACGAGATGGGTCAGTTGCAGGAGCGCATCACGTCCACCCGCGGTCACTCGATCACGTCGATGCAGGCGATCTACGTGCCCGCCGACGACATCACCGACCCGGCGCCGCACACCACGTTCGCCCACCTCGACGCGACGACGACGCTGTCCCGGCCGATCTCGGAGAAGGGCATCTACCCAGCTGTGGACCCGCTGGACTCCACCTCGCGGATCCTGGACGCGCAGTACGTCGGCCAGGAGCACTACGACGTGGCGAACCGGACGAAGGAGATCCTGCAGCGCTACAAGGAGCTCCAGGACATCATCGCGATCCTCGGTATCGACGAGCTCTCCGAGGAGGACAAGATCATCGTCGGCCGGGCGCGGCGCATCGAGCGCTTCCTGTCGCAGAACACGTTCGTTGCCGAGCAGTTCACCGGCATCCCGGGTTCGTTCGTGCCGGTCGAGGAGACGATCGACGCGTTCAAGCGGCTGGCCGCCGGTGAGTTCGACAGCTACCCGGAGCAGGCGTTCTTCATGTGCGGTGGCGTCGAGGACCTCGAGCGCAAGGCGCACGAGCTCCGGAACGCGTAGGCACTGCTCATGGCGACCATGTCAGTCGAGCTTGTCTCGGTCGAGCGCAAGCTGTGGTCGGGCGAGGCCTCCGCGGTCTTCGCCCGCACCACCGAGGGTGAGCTGGGCATCCTGCCCGGCCACACCCCGCTGCTCGGCGAGCTCGCGCAGGGCTGGATCGTGCGCATCGAGCGCGAGGGCGAGCCGGAGCTGCGCGTAGCGGTACACGGCGGGTTCCTGTCCGTGCGCAAGGACGGCGTGTCCGTCCTCGCCGAAACGGCCGAAGCGGCCGAGGACATCGACGTGGCACGCGCCCGCGAGGCGCTGCACCGCGCCGAGAGCGACGACAGCCCGAGCGGGCACGCGGCGCGCAACAGGGCACTTGCCCGGTTGCGCGCGGCCGGCGAATCGGTCTGATCGCGCGGTAGTCGGCACAGGCCAGAAGAGGACGCAGCCGTGCACGCCGTCGACATCGTCGCGGTGTGCGCGGCTGTTGTCGCTCTCGTGGCGTGTGCCGCGGTGCTCGCCCGGCAGCGCTACCTGTTGCGGGTCGTCGGGGCGATCCCCATGGCGATTCGTTCGGGCGGCGACCGCTGGCTGTACGGGATCGCGCGCTACGCCGGCGGCGAGCTGCGCTGGTACCGCTCGCTCGGTCTGGGCACCCGCCCGTCGCGGGTCCTGCGACGCGGCGAGTTGCGGGTGAGCGCGCACCGGCAACCGCGGCCGGAGGAGCTGCGCTCCCTGCCCGCCGGCGCGGTGATCGTCGACTGCCTCGTCGGTGGCACACCGCTGGTCTTCGCCCTGGGGGAGAACGCGTTCACCGGATTCATCTCCTGGGTGGAAGCGTCTTCGCCCGCAGGTTGAGTGCGGACATGATCTCGTCGGCCAGCGCGCTGGGCGTGGGCCCGATGTCCACGGTCAGTGCCCGCTCGTCCGCCGCGGGCGGTTCGAGGTCCGCGAACTGGGAATCCAGCAGGCCGGCCGGCATGAAGTGTCCCTGCCGTGTCGCGAGCCGCGCGGCGATCTGCTCACGGTCGCCACGCAGATAGACGAAGGTGACCTGCTCGCGCCGCAGCACGTCGCGGTAGCTGCGCTTGAGCGCCGAACATGTGACGATCGCCGAGCGGCCGGCCCCGACCTGGGCGTCGATCCAGGCCGCGATGCGCTCCAGCCAAGGCGTACGGTCCGCATCGCTGAGCGGATGCCCGCTGCGCATCTTGGCCACGTTCTCGGGTGAGTGCAGGTCATCGCCCTCGGCGAACGGCCAGTTCAGTCGTCCGGCGAGCAGCGCCGCGATCGTGGACTTCCCGCAACCCGACACGCCCATGAGGACGAGGACGGTCAACGCTCCCCGCCCGGTTTCCACAGGACGTCGCCGTCGGGGTTGGCGCAGCGGGCCAGGATGAACAACAGGTCCGAGAGGCGGTTCAGGTACAGCAGCGCGTCGCGGTTGGTGCGCTGCGGGTCGGCCTCGTACAGCGCCCACGCGCTGCGCTCGGCCCGCCGGGCAAGGGTGCGCGCCTGGTGCAGCAACGCCGCGCCGGCCGTCCCGCCCGGCAGGATGAAGCTGTTCAGCTTGGGCAGCTCGGCGTTGAACTCGTCGCACCAGCCTTCGAGGCGCTCGACGTAGTCGGCCGTCACGCGCAGCTGCGGATACGTCAATGCCGGGTCGACCGGCGTGCACAGGTCCGCGCCGACGTCGAACAGGTCGTTCTGGATCGTGCCCAGCACGGCAGCGATACGTTCCGGCAGGGCACCCAACGCGAGTGCGACGCCCAGGGACGCGTTCGTCTCGTCGCAGTCGGCGTACGCGCCCACGCGCGGATCGGTCTTGCGAACGCGGGACATGTCGCCCAGGGCGGTCGTCCCGTCATCGCCCGTCTTGGTGTAGATGCGCGTCAGGTGAACCGCCATGTGAGAGACCATAACCGGCGCGCAAGTAGCCTGGGCACGTGCAGGTCCTGAGGGTGAACGGTGGAGCGCGGCTGGCCGGCTCGGTCGACGTCGTGGGCGCCAAGAACAGCGTGCTCAAGCTGATGGCCGCCGCGCTGCTGGCGCCAGGCTGCACCACCCTGGGCAACCTGCCGGCCATCTCGGACGTCGCGATCATGCGGCAGCTGCTCGAGCGGCTCGGCTGCGCGGTCGACGAATCCGGCTCCGGTTCGACCGACGAGGTACGCATCACCGTCCCGGACCTGCCCGAATCGGAGGCGCCGTACGAGCTCGTGCGCCGGATCCGCGGCTCGATCTGCGTCCTCGGCCCGCTCCTGGCCCGCACCGGCCGCGCCCGCGTCGCGATGCCCGGCGGCGATGCCATCGGCTCGCGTCCGCTCGACATGCACTTCGCCGGTCTGGTGAAGATGGGCGCGGACGTGCGGGTCGAGCACGGCTACGTCGTGGCCGAAGCGCCCGAACTGCGTGGCACCCAGATCTGGCTGGACTTCCCGAGCGTCGGGGCCACCGAGAACATCCTCACCGCGGCCGTTCTGGCGAAGGGGACGACCGTCCTGGACAACGCCGCGCGCGAGCCGGAGATCGTGGACCTGTGCCGGATGCTGGAGCAGATGGGTGCGCGGATCGACGGCATCGGCTCGTCCACTCTGGAGATCACCGGCGTGGACGCGCTGGCGCCGACCTCGCACCGCGCCGTCGCCGACCGGATCGTGGCGGGAACCTGGGCGATAGCCGCGGTCGCCACCCGCGGGGACGTGACCGTGCGCGGCGCCAACGCCGAACACCTCGAGATCGCCCTGGACAAGCTGGCCGGCGCCGGCGCCGACATCGAGCTCCTCGGCGGGGGAGGTTTCCGGGTCGCGATGAACGAGCGGCCGCGCAGCTTCGACGTCGTCACGCTGCCGTACCCGGGTCTGGCGACCGACCTGCAGCCGCAGGCGATCGCCTTGCTGTCCATCGCGGACGGGACCGCGATGATCACCGAGAACCTCTTCGAGGCCCGGTTCATGTTCTGCGACGAGATCGCCCGGATGGGCGCGGACGTGCGCACCGACGGCCACCACGCGGTGGTGCGCGGACGCGACCAGCTCTCCGGTGCTCCGGTGCGGGCCACCGACATCCGCGCCGGCGTCGGCCTGGTCATCGCGGGCCTGGTCGCCGAAGGCGTGACCGAGGTCGCCGAGGTGCATCACATCGATCGCGGCTACGTCCGGTTCGAGGAGCAGTTGCGGGCACTCGGCGCGGACGTCGAGCGGATCGAATCCGAGGCGTTCGGGGTATGACGCCGCTGCGAGGTCGGCCACATCAGTTACTCAGGAGTAGGGCCGAGCGGGCAAGCTGTTGAGGTTCCCGGGGACCACCCCGCGGGTGCTGGAGGTGCACGATGCCGTTCCCGACCGACGAACAGCGCGACAGGCCGTGGCTCATGCGCACGTATGCCGGGCACTCCTCGCCGGCGGAGTCGAACGCGCTGTACCGGCGCAATCTGGCCAAGGGCCAGACGGGCCTGTCCGTGGCGTTCGACCTGCCGACGCAGACCGGCTACGACCCGGACGCCGAACTCGCGCGCGGCGAGGTGGGCAAGGTGGGCGTGCCGGTGTCGCACATCGGGGACGTTCGCGCGTTGTTCGACGGCATCCCGCTGGATCAGATGAACACGTCCATGACGATCAACGCGCCCGCGATGTACCTGCTCGCGCTCTACCTCACGGTTGCTGACGAGCACGCCGAGGCTGCCGGGCTGGACAAGGCGCAGGCGCGCGAGAATCTAGCCGGCACCACGCAGAACGACATCATCAAGGAGTACCTGTCGCGCGGGACGTATGTGTTCCCGCCGGCGCCGTCGCTGCGGCTGATCACCGACATGATCGCCTACACGGTCGCGAACGTGCCGAAGTGGAATCCGATCAACATCTGCAGCTACCACCTGCAGGAGGCCGGTGCGACGCCGGTGCAGGAGGTCGCGTTCGCGATGGGCACCGCGATCGCGGTCCTGGACGCGGTGCGTGACTCAGGGCAGGTCCCCGCGGACAAGTTCGGCGAGGTCGTCGCGCGCATATCCTTCTTCGTCAACGCCGGCGTCCGGTTCATCGAGGAGATGTGCAAGCTGCGGGCGTTCGGCCAGTTGTGGGACGAGATCACGCTGGAGCGCTACGGCGTCCAGAACCCGAAACACCGCCGGTTCCGCTACGGCGTGCAGGTGAACTCACTCGGGCTCACCGAGGCGCAGCCGGAGAACAACGTCTACCGGATCCTGCTGGAGATGCTGGCGGTGACTGCTTCGCGCGACGCCCGCGCCCGCGCCGTCCAACTGCCGGCGTGGAACGAGGCGCTCGGCCTGCCGCGCCCGTGGGACCAGCAGTGGTCACTGCGGATGCAGCAGGTGCTCGCGTACGAGTCCGACCTGCTCGAGTACGACGACATCTTCACCGGCTCGACCGTGATCGAGGCCAAGGTTGCCGAGATCAAGGACGGCGCACGCAAGGAGATCGAGCACATTCTCGAGCTCGGCGGCGCCGTAGCCGCAGTGGAGTCCGGATACCTGAAGTCCGCGCTGGTGAGCTCGCACGCGCTTCGGCGCCGGCGGATCGAGGCCGGTGAGGACATTGTCGTCGGCGTCAACAAGTTCACCGAGACCGAGCCGAACCCGCTCGTCGGCGGGACGGACGGCGGCATCCTCACGGTCGATCCGGCGGTCGAGGAGTCGGCGAAGCAGGCCATCGCGAAATGGCGTGCCGGGCGCGACGCAGCGGCCGTCGACGACGCCCTGAACGCATTGCGCGACGCCGCCAAGACGGACGCGAACCTGATGGAACCCTCGCTCGCGTGCGCGCGCGTCGGCGTGACGATCGGCGAGTGGTCCGGCGTGCTGCGCGAGGTGTTCGGCGAGTACCGGCCGCCGACCGGAGTGGCCGGCGCGACCGGCGGCGGCCACGAGGGTGAGCTGACCGCCGTACGCGAGCGCGTCCGCGCCCTGGGCGAGCAGCTGGGCCGCCCGCTGAAGTTCCTGGTCGGCAAGCCCGGCCTTGACGGGCACTCCAACGGCGCCGAGCAGATCGCCGTCCGCGCACGCGATGCTGGCTTCGAGGTGGTCTACTCGGGCATCCGGCTCACGCCGCGGCAGATCGTCAGCGCCGCCGTCGAGGAGGACGTCGACGTGGTCGGCCTGTCGATCCTGTCCGGCTCGCACCTGTCGGCCGTCCCCGACGTGATCGACGGCCTGCGCGAGGCTGGGCTGTCAGACGTGCCGGTCGTGCTCGGCGGGATCATCCCGGAGGCGGACGTCGAGCCGCTGCGGGCTGCCGGCGTGGCGCGGATCTTCACGCCGAAGGACTTCGCGATCACCGACGTGCTCGGCCAGATCGTCGACGCCATCGAGGAAGCCCGCGCGTAGGGCTCCATCCCGCACGCGGTCAGCGCTCAGCCGAATGCGTCCGGGTCGGGGCCGGTGCGCTCGTTGCGGTTCAGCCCGCTGATCGCGTCCACGTCGTCGTCGGCGAGTTCGAAGTCGAACAGCGCGAAGTTCTCCTCGATGCGCGACGGCGTGGCCGACTTCGGGATGACCACGTTGCCCAGCTGCAGATGCCACCGCAGCACGATCTGTGCCGGCGTGCGCCCGTACTTCTCCGCGGTGGACGTGACCACCTGATCGCGCAGCAGCGCCCCGCCACGGGCCAGCGGCGACCAGGCCTCGGTCGCGATGCCGTGATCGGCGTCGAAGCGCCGCAGCTCGTCCTGGGTGAGGTACGGGTGCAGCTCGATCTGGTTGAGCGCGGGCACGGTGCCGGTCTCGTCGAGCAGCCGCCGTAGGTGCGCGGGCTGGAAGTTCGAGACGCCGATCGCGCGAACCACCCCGTCGTCGCGCAACTTCTCCAGCGCGCGCCAGGTCTCGACGTACCGGTCCTGGCTCGGCAGCGGCCAGTGGATCAGGTAGAGGTCCACGACGTCCAGGCCGAGCTTGCGCCGGCTGTCCTCGAACGCGCGCAGCGCGTCGTCCGTGCCGTGCGCGTCGTTGTTCAACTTGGTGGTCACGAACAGCTCGTCGCGCGGAATCCCGGATTCGGCAATCGCCTGACCGACCCCCGCCTCGTTGCCGTACATGGCCGCGGTATCGATGTGCCGATAGCCGGCGGCGAGGGCCCGCGCGACGATCTCGGCGGTCTCGGCCGGCGGCACCTTGAACACCCCGAAGCCGAGCTGGGGGATCGGCACGCCGTTGCTAAGGGACACGGTTGGCTGATCGGTCATTGACCCCACGGTAGTCTCGCGTGCTGTGCGCCTGGTCATCGCCCGCTGCAGCGTGGATTACGTCGGTCGGCTGACCGCGCACCTGCCGATGGCCAAGCGGCTGCTGCTGGTCAAGGCGGACGGCTCCGTGCTCGTCCACTCCGACGGTGGCTCGTACAAGCCGCTCAACTGGATGAGCCCGCCGTGCACGCTCCTCGAGGGCGACGGCACGTGGACGGTCACGAACAAGGCCGGCGAGCAGTTGATCGTCACGATCGAGCAGATCGAGCACGACTCGTCGCACGAGCTGGGCGTGGACCCGGGCCTGGTCAAGGACGGCGTCGAGGCGCACCTGCAGAAGCTGCTGGCCGAGCAGATCCACACGCTGGGGGACGGCTACCGGCTGGTGCGCCGCGAGTTCCCGACCGCGATCGGCCCGGTCGACATCATGTGCCGGGACGCGTCCGGGGTCGCTGTTGCGGTGGAGATCAAGCGGCGCGGTGAGATCGACGGGGTCGAGCAGCTGACGCGGTACCTGGAGCTGCTCAACCGCGACCCGCTGCTCGCGCCGGTGCGCGGCGTGTTCGCGGCGCAGGAGATCAAGCCGCAGGCGCGCACCCTGGCCGAGGATCGTGGCATCACCTGCGTGGTCCTGGACTACGAGGCGCTGCGCGGCGTGGATGACCCGAGTCAGCGCCTGTTCTAGGCGACGTGAGCTACGCCTCTAATCCCGGCGTGAGCGGGCCCCCGAACTGCCGTTACGTGCGGTACCGGGCAGACTAGAGCCACCAGCACGAGCCACAGGAGGACGGTTCATGGCACGGGAGTTCCAGCAGGTCGGCGTGATCGGGCTCGGCACGATGGGCGCAGGCATCGCCGAGGTGTTCGCCCGCAACGGACTGTCGGTGGTCGCCGTCGAGGTCGACGACGCGGCGGTCGCTCGCGGACGTGCCCACCTGGAGAACTCCACCGGTCGCGCCGTGGCGCGCGGCAAGCTGAGCGAGCAGGAGCAGCAGGCGCTGCTCGGCCGGGTCACCTACGCCACCTCTCTGGACGCGCTGGCCGAGGTCGACCTGGTAGTAGAGGCGGTCCCCGAGCAACTGGAGCTGAAGAAGTCGATCTTCAGCGCCCTCGACGGCATCTGCAAGCCCGAGGCCATCCTCGCAACGAACACCTCGTCGCTGTCCGTCACCGAGATCGCCGTCGCCACCGGCCGCCCGGGCAAGGTGGTCGGAATGCACTTCTTCAACCCGGCTCCGGTCATGAAGCTGGTCGAGGTCGTGCGCAGCGTCGTCACCGAGCAGGACGTCGTCGACGACGTGGAGGCCTTCGCGCAGAAGCTCGGCAAGACCGACGTCACGATCGGTGACCGCGCCGGCTTCATCGCGAACGCTCTGCTGTTCGGCTACCTGAACCACGCCGCGTCGATGTACGAGTCGCGCTACGCGAGCCGCGAGGACATCGACGCGGCAATGAAGCTCGGCTGCGGGCTGCCGATGGGCCCCCTCGCGCTGCTCGACCTGATCGGTCTGGACACCGCCTACGAGATCCTCGACACCATGTACAAGCAGGGGCGCAACCGCCTGCACGCGCCGACGCCGATCTTCAAGCAGATGATCACCGCCGGCCTGCTCGGACGTAAGTCGGGACGGGGCTTCTACACGTACGACGCCGAGGGCTCTCCGACGGTCGTGGCGGACGCGCTGACGCCCACCGCGGACGCAGTTCCGTCCGGAGCGCGCGCGATTTCACAGGTCGGCGTGGTCGGCTCCGGCACGATGGCCACCGGCATCGTCGAGGTCTTCGCCAAGGCCGGTTACGACGTCACCTTTGTCGCGCGCAGCGAGGAGAAGTGCGCGGGCGTCATCAAGGCCGTCACCCGGTCGCTGGAGAAGGCCGTCCAGCGCGGCAAGCTGGCCGAGGCCGACCGCGACGCCGCCCTCGCGCGGATCAGCGGCACCACCAAGCTCGACGACCTCGCACCGGTTCAGCTCGTGGTCGAGGCCGTCGTCGAGGACCTCACCGTCAAGCAGGCGCTGTTCTCGAACCTCGATGACATCTGCGCACCCGGCACCGTGCTCGCGACCACGACGTCGAGCCTGCCGGTGATCGAATGCGCGATGGCCACGTCGCGGCCGGCCGACGTCATCGGCATGCACTTCTTCAACCCCGCCGCCGTGATGAAGCTGGTCGAGGTGGTCACCACCGTGTCGACGGCCCCGGACGTCGAGGCCACCGTCCTGGACGTGACCGCGAAGATCGGCAAGCACGCGGTGCGCTGCGGCGACCGGTCCGGGTTCATCGTGAACGCGCTGCTGTTCCCGTACCTGAACGACGCGATCAAGATGCTCGAGGCGCACTACGCCACGGCGGACGACATCGACTCGGCGATGAAGGTCGGCTGCGGCTACCCGATGGGCCCGTTCGAGCTGCTGGACGTGGTCGGCAACGACGTCTCGCTGGCCATCGAGCGCGAGCTGTACCTGGAGTTCCGCGAGCCCGGGTTCGCGCCCGCGCCGCTGCTGGAGCAGCTGGTCACCGCCGGCCGCCTCGGCCGCAAGACCGGCAAGGGCTTCAGGGACTACGGCTGAGGCATGGCCCGCCGGAATCGGCGCCGAGTCGACCCGGCGCGGCCTCCTTCGACGGGCGGCGTCGAGCGGTACGAGGACTGGCGGGGTGAGCGCTACGCCGTCCGTTCGGTGACCGGTTCAGCCGCGGCGAAGGACTATCGCTGTCCCGGGTGCGACCAGCTGGTGCGCGCCGGTCAGCCGCACGTGGTCACCTGGCCCGCCGCGGACCTGGACGCGTCCGGTCGCCGGCACTGGCACACCGCCTGCTGGCCGGCCCGCGATCGCCGGGCTCCGAAGGGCCACTGAAATTCCCGCCGAGTGGCGCGGTTTACCTCTGAGTGGCGCGAAATATAGCGCCACTCGACTGCCTAACGCGCCACTCGCGTGGGCCGTTCCGATTGCTACGGGGCCGGGGGAGTAGCGCTCAGGGACTCGTCGAGGGCGGCGCTCAGTTTGGCGTGCAGCTCACGCAGGACGGCGTGCGTCTCGTCGCGATGTGCATGCAGGCGGCGCACCTCGTTCGTTGCGTCCGCGACCATCTGGTCGGCCGTGGCGCGCGCCTCGTCGACGATGCGCTCGGCCTCGGCGTGAGCCGCGGCCCGTTCGGTCTCGATCGCCTCGTTCTCACGCGAACGCCGCTCGCGCAGGGTGATCTCGAAGTCCTCGTCGGCCAGCGCGCGGCGGGCCGCGGATTCGGCCTCCAGCCTGGCCCGCTCCGCCTCGGCCTCGGCGTTCAGCCGGTTGCGCTCGGCCTCGGCCTCGGCCGTCAGCGCGGCCTCCTCGGACCGCACCCGCTCGATGCTCTCGGCCAGCTCCTGCTCGACCCGCTCGCGGTGCTGCTGCGCCTCCTCGACCCGGCGGCGGAACGTCTCGTCCGCGCCCGCGAGGCGCTGCGTGGCCTCGGCCACGATCCGCTCGGCCTCGGCGTGCGCGGCCGCGCGCGTGCGGGCGGCGCCGTCCGACGCTCCGTTGCGGACGGCCTCGGCCTGCGTCTCGGCCTCGCTGCGGATCCGGGCCGCCTCGGCCTGGGCTGCCTCCATCGTCTGCCGGACCCGGGCGTCGACGTTCTCGGGCGTGACCGTCTCTGCGGCCGCGCGCAGCTGGCGGCGCAGCGACTCGATCTGCGCCTGCGCGCTGGCCAACTGGGCGGCCAGGTCGGCGGTGCGCGCAGCGGCCCGGTCGCGGTCCGCGACGGCCGCGCGCACCTCCTCCTCGAGCTGGCCGAGATACTGGTCCACCTGCGCCCGGTCGTAGCCGCGAAGCGCCGGATCGAAGCCGTGGTGGGCGTCGCTCAGGATCGGCAGAACGTCGGACGCGTGCTCCGTACTCATGTCAGCCCTCGTTCCTCGGGCTGACATGAGGCTCTACAGACGCTGTGCCCATGATTCGCTCACTGCGTTCGCTCATGTGTCTGATCCTGGCACCCCGGCCGCGAGAACCCAACGTGAGTGGTCAGACCTCAACCTCGCCCTTACGTCCAGCTGACGGCTGCCGCAGAGTGCGTGTCAGACGCCGCGGAAGCGGTTGATCTGATCCAGGTGCTTGGCCCGCAGCTCGTGGTCACGGACACCGAGCCCCTCCTCGGGCGCGAGGCACAGCACGCCGACCTTGCCCTGGTGCAGGTTGCGGTGGACGTCGTAGGTCGCCTGGCCGGTGTCGGCGAGCGGGTACACCCGCGACAGCGTCGGATGGATCGCGCCCCTGGCGATCAGCCGGTTCGCCTCCCACGACTCGCGGTAGTTCGCGAAGTGCGAGCCGACGATGCGCTTGAGCGTCATCCAGAGGTACCGGTTGTCGTACTGGTGCATGTACCCGGTGGTGGACGCGCAGGTGACGACGGTGCCGCCGCGCTTGGTGACGTAGACTGACGCGCCGAACGTCTCGCGGCCGGGGTGCTCGAACACGATGTCGGGATCGTCGCCGCCGGTCAGCTCGCGGATCTTCGCACCGAGCCGCTTCCACTCGCGCGGGTCCTGGGTGTTCTCGTCCTTCCAGAACTTGTAGTCCTCGGCGGACCGGTCGATGATCAGCTCCGCACCCATCGACCGGCAGATCTCGGCCTTCTCCGGCGAGGACACGACGCACACCGGGACCGCCCCGCCGTTGAGCGCGTACTGCGTCGCGTAGCCGCCCAGGCCCCCGGACGCGCCCCAGATCAGCACGGTGTCGCCCTGCTTCATGCCGGCGCCGTGCTGGCTCACCAGCTGGCGGTAGGCGGTCGAGTTGACCAGGCCGGGCGCGGCGGCCTCCTCCCAGGTGAGGTGCGCGGGCTTGGGCATCAGCTGGTTCGCCTTCACCAGTGCCAGTTCGGCCAGGCCGCCGTAGTTGGTCTCGAAGCCCCAGATGCGCTGCTGGGGGTCCATCATCGTATCGTCGTGGCCCTGGGGGTCCTCGAGCTCGACGGACAGGCAGTGCGCGACGACCTCGTCGCCGGCCTTCCACTTGGTCACGCCCGGACCGGTGCGCAGCACCACGCCGGCGAGGTCGGAGCCGACGACATGGAACGGCTGGTCGTGCTTGCGGGCCAGCTCGGACGAGCGCCCGTACCGCTCCAGGAACGAGAACGTCGACACCGGCTCGAAGATCGACGTCCACACCGTGTTGTAGTTGATCGCGCTGGCCATGACCGCCACGATCGCCTCGCCCGGGCCGAGCTCGGGAGTCGCGACCTCCTGCAGGTGCAGGCTCTTGCGCGGGTCCTTGTCCTTGGTGGACTGGCCCTCGAACATATCCACCTCGTCGGCGCGCACGACCATGCCCTGGTAGGCGTCCGGCACGGGCAGTTCGGCCAGCTTGCCGAGGTCGTCGTTCAGGATGGCGCTACGGATGTCGTCCACGATGAACCCTTCTACAAAGGTGAGCGGGCGGGCGTCGTTGCGGGCAGACGTTACCCGCTGGTAACAGGACTGCGGCCTCAGTGTGACGAGGCTGGCTGGACAAGCTCGACGAGCACGCCGCCGGCGTCCTTGGGGTGGATGAAGTTGACCCGGCTGTCGGACGTCCCGCGGCGCGGCTGCTCGTACAGCAGCCGCAGCCCCTTGGCCCGCAGTTCGGCGCTGACCGCCTCGATGTCCTCGACGGTGTACGCGACCTGCTGCACGCCCGGCCCGTTGCGGTCGATGAACTTGGCGATGGTGGACTCGGGCGAGAGCGGCGCGAGCAGCTGGATGCGGGTCGCCCCGTCACCGACGGCCAGCATCGCCTCGCGGACACCCTGTTCGGCGTTGACCTCTTCGTGCACGCTCTGTACCCCGAAGGTTTCGGCGTAGAACGCGATTGCCTCATCGAGGTCCGGCACCGCGATCCCGACGTGGTCGATCTTCGTGAAAAGGCTGGTTGCAGGCATTCGTCCATCGTGGCAAGCCGGCGCGGTCCGGGCGAGTCCGGCGTGCGCACGCTCACACCCGCTTTGCACGTGGAGCGTGGTTACAGTTGGCTGTTCCCCGGTGAGAATTGCCCGGAGTCGCTAACCAGGAGGAAGTTCCATGGCTGGTTCGGTCATCGTCAACGGCGCTCGGACGCCCATGGGCCGGCTGCTCGGCTCGCTGAAGGACTTCTCCGGAGCCGACCTCGGCGGCGTCGCCATCAAGGCGGCACTGGAGCGCTCAGGCGTTTCGGCCGAGCAGGTCCAGTACGTGATCATGGGCCAGGTGCTGCAGGCCGGTGCCGGCCAGATCCCCGCACGCCAGGCCGCGCACAAGGCCGGCATTGCGCTGAACGTCCCTGCGCTGACGATCAACAAGGTCTGTCTGTCCGGCCTGGACGCGATCGCGCTGGCCGACCAGCTGATCCGCGCCGGCGAGTTCGACATCATCGTGGCCGGCGGTCAGGAGTCCATGACCAACGCGCCGCACCTGCTGCCCAAGTCGCGCAGCGGTTTCAAGTACGGTGCGATCGAGATGCTCGACGCGATGGCCTTCGACGGCCTCACCGACATCTTCGAGAACATCCCGATGGGTGAGTCGACCGACAACGTCAACAAGAAGCTGTCGCTGACGCGCGAGGAGCAGGACGAGTTCTCCGCCCGCTCGCACCAGCGCGCCGCGCTCGCGCAGAAGAACGGCATCTTCGACGAGGAGATCTGCCCCGTCCTGATCCCGCAGCGCAAGGGCGACCCGATCGAGTTCCGCGAGGACGAGGGCATCCGCGGCGACACCACCGTCGAGTCGTTGTCCAAGCTGCGTCCGGCCTTCACCAAGGACGGCACGATCACCGCGGGTTCGTCGTCGCAGATCTCCGACGGTGCATGCGCCGTCGTGGTGATGAGCAAGGCCAAGGCCGAGGAGCTGGGCCTGACCTGGCTGGCCGAGATCGGCGCGCACGGCAACGTCGCCGGCCCGGACAACTCCCTGCAGTCGCAGCCGTCCAACGCGATCAAGCACGCGCTGGGCAAGGAGGGCCTGCAGGTTTCCGACCTCGACCTGGTCGAGATCAACGAGGCGTTCGCGGCGGTGGGCGTGCAGTCGATGAAGGATCTCGGCGTGAACGACGACATCGTGAACGTCAACGGCGGCGCGATCGCGCTCGGCCACCCGATCGGGATGTCCGGCGCGCGGCTGGCGCTGACCCTCGCGTACGAGCTGCGCCGCCGCGGTGGCGGCACCGGCGCGGCTGCGCTGTGCGGCGGCGGCGGCCAGGGCGACGCCTTGATCCTGCACGTGCCCGCCGCATCCTGATCCGGTGGCAGTTTCTCGGCGCGCGGTAGATGTCGCCGAGCTGGTCGAGCAGGCACGGGCCGGGGGACCGGCCAGCGCCCGCGCCGTCGCGCGGCTGATCTCGCTGGTGGAGCGTGGGGGTACCCCCGCCAGTCCCGCTGGGGGTGCCCCCTCTGGGGGAGTAGCCGGCGGGGGATCGGCGCCGGTGCTGCGCGAAGTCGCAGCCGCCCTCGCTCCGCACGGCGGGCACGCGCAGGTAGTCGGCCTCACCGGCTCGCCCGGCGTCGGCAAGTCGACCACGACGTCCGCGCTCGTGAGCGCGCTGCGCGCGGACGGCAAGCGGGTCGGTGTGCTCGCGGTCGACCCGTCGTCCCCGTTCTCCGGCGGTGCGCTGCTCGGGGACCGGGTGCGCATGCAGGACCACGCCACCGACGACGGCGTGTTCATCCGCTCCATGGCCTCGCGCGGCCAACTCGGGGGCTTGTCCGCAGCGGTCCCGCAGGCGTTGCGCGTGCTGGACGCGGCCGGCTGCGACGTCGTGCTCGTCGAGACCGTGGGTGTCGGGCAGGCCGAGGTGGAGATCGCCTCGATGGCCGACACGACCGTGCTCGTCCTCGCGCCCGGTCTGGGTGACGGCATCCAGGCCGCCAAGGCCGGCATCATCGAGATCGCCGACGTGTTCGTCGTCAACAAGGCCGACCGGGACGGCGCCGATCAGGTCGCCCGCGATCTGCGCTACATGCAGTCGCTGGGCGGCCGGCATTCGGAGGCCGGCGCGTGGCGTCCGCCGATCGTCAAGACCTCGGCGGCAAAGGGGAACACGGCCGACAGCGGGATCGACAAGCTGGCCGCGGCGATCGACAAGCACCGCGACTGGATGACGCGCCACGAGGTGCTTGCACAGCGGCGCCGCGAGCGCGCTGCTACCGAGATCGAGGCGATCGCACTCGGGCTGGTGCGGCGCCGGCTGGAGTCGGTGCACGGCTCGGCAGCACTGGGCTCGCTGGCCGATCGCGTGGTCGCCGGCAAGACGGATCCGTACACGGCCGCGGACGAGCTCGTCGATTCGCTCTAGATCCCGGCGAGGAAGTCCCGGATCAGCTGCCCGGTCCGCTCCGGATGCTCGAACTGGGGCACGTGACCGCAGTCGGGCAGCACGACCGAGCCTGCGTCCGGAAGCGCCTCGGCGACGAACCGTCCGAAGCCCACTGGCACGAGCACGTCGCGATCGCCCCAGAGAAACAGTGCCGGCGGCTGCAGGCCCGGCAGCCGGCTCCAGAATCCGCGTTCGCCGAACGGCGCGTCCAGGTAGATGTGCCGCAACGCCGAGAAGACCGCCAGGCGGTTGGCGCGCACGGACATCATGCGCAGGAACTCGTCGACGGCCGCGTCATACCAGGGCTGCGGCAGCCGGCTCGGATCCGCGAACAGCGCGCGCAGGCCGCGTACTGCCGCTCGCCGCGGGATGCGCACCGGCAGCACCGCGAGCTCGTCACGCACCAGCCGCACGACCGGGACGAGCTGGCGCAGCCGGCGGAACGCGACCGCCGGGCACAGCAGTACGAGGCCACGCACGCGGTCCGGTGAATCGAGGGCGGCCTGCAGTGCGGTGCGCCCGCCGAGGCTGTTGCCCACGAGCACGGCAGGCTCCGCACACGTCTCCCGCAGGAACGCCGTCAGCCAGCGGCCGAGGACCTCCGCACGGTAGGCGCCGCGCCGGGTCGCCGTGCCGCCGTGGCCGGGCAGGTCCGGGGCGAGCACGTGGAAGTCTCGCGACAGGGCCGGGATCAGCGGGAGCATCGAGGCGTTGGTGGCGCTGAGGCCGTGTACCAGGACGATCGGCGGGGCGTCCGCGGGACCGGACTCGAGGTAGAACGTCTCCACGCCGCCGGCGACCACGGAGCGGGTGTAGGTGCGCGAAACGTCCGCGGGGTCGCCCGGAAAGAGCCCGTCCAGCTGCAGCGCGAGCGAGAGGTTGCCGCGCACGGTCAGTTCGCCGTCCAGGAACGCGGAGATGCCGCTGCGGCGCCCGGACACCACGTCATCGAGCACGGGCAGTGCCGCGCGGATCGTCGTCGTGGGCGCGCTCGGGCGGCCGCGGCGTGCGGCGGCCCGGCCGTGGTCGACCGTCACCGTCCACTGCGCCCGGCGTCCGGCGTCGAACAGCAGGGTCGCGTCGGCGTCCGCGAGCAGCGGGGAGTAGACCCCGCGCAACCGCTGGTGCAGCAGCGGCAGCAGGTCACCGTGGACGTCGGGCATAGCCGCGATCTTGCCCGAGACGGTCCCGGCAATTCGTCATTAGGGTGTTGTCGATCCGCGCCCGGTCCGTTCGTCGTAGTGGTGGACGGACCGATCGGCGGGCCGCCCAAGAGAGGAGTCCGTGATGTCCAAGTACCTGATCCTGCTGTACGACAACGAGTCCGAGTGGGTCGGCGTCCAGAATGAGAACACCGAGCGGTTGATGGCCGGCCACCGCGCGTTCGGCGAGAAGTACGCCGACGCGATCCTCGGCGGCCACGCCCTGCAGCCGGTCGCCACGGCGACGACCGTGCGACCGGACGGCGCGGGCGGCTTCGACGTGACGGACGGGCCGTTCGTCGAGACCAAGGAAGCGCTCGGCGGCTTCTACCTCGTCGAGGCCCCCGATCTGGACGCCGCGATCGAGATGGCCAAGCAGGTGCCGGTCGCCGCGAAGTCCGGCGGCAACGAGGTCCGTCCGATCATGGTGTTCGAGTAAGCGGATGGGCGCAGACGCCGCGGCCGTCAGCGCCGCGGTTGCCGAGGCGCACCGTCGCGAGTGGGCGTTCGCGCTCGCCGCGACGGTGCGCGTCACCCGCGACCTCGACCTGGCCGAGGAGTGCGTGCAGGACGCGTACGCGCGGGCGTTGACGTCGTGGCGCGAGGGCATTCCCGACCGGCCGGGTGCGTGGCTGACGACGACCGCACGTCGCCGGGCATTGGACCAGATGCGGCGCGACGTGCTGTTCCGCCGGGCGATGCCCGAACTCGTCGTGGACGATGTCGAGGCCGCTCCGGACCCGGTCGACCAGTTCCCCGATGACCGGCTGCGGCTGATCTGCACCTGCTGCCACCCTGCGCTGAGCCGGGACACGCAGGTCGCGCTCACGCTGCGGCTGGTGTGCGGCCTGTCGACGGCGGACGTCGCCCGTGCGTTCCTCGTCAGCGAAGCCACCATGGCCGCGCGGATCACCCGGGCGAAGAAGAAGATCGCGACGGCGCGCATCCCGTATCGGGTGCCGTCCGCGGACGATCTCGCGGCTCGGGTGGAGTCGGTGCTGGCGGTCGTGTACCTGATCTTCAGCACCGGGCACACGGCACCGCGCGGGGCCGAGCTCGTCCGCGCCGAGCTGGTCGAGCGCGCGCTAGACCTGGGCCGGATGCTTCGCGCCCTGTTGCCCGCGAACGCCGATGTTGCCGGTCTGCTCGCGTTGCTGCTGCTGACCGACGCGCGGCGGGAGACCCGCCTCGACGCGTCGGGTGCGCTGGCGCTGCTGCGCGATCAGGACCGAACGTCCTGGGACCGGACGGCGATCGGCGATGGGATCGCGCTCGTCCGCGAGGCGCTGCGCGCACGTCCGGCCGGCCGGTATGCGCTACAGGCAGCGATCGCGGCCGTGCACGCAGCCGCGCCCAGCTGGGACGAGACAGATTGGCACGAGATCGTCGGCCTGTACGACGTGTTGCTGCAACGCTGGCCGTCGCCCGTGGTCGCGCTGAACCGGGCGGTCGCCGTCGGCTTCGCGCACGGACCGGAGCAGGGGCTGGCCGCGCTCGACGCGCTGTCCGCCGAACCGCACCTGGCCGGCTACGGCTACCTCGCGGCGGCGCGCGCGGACTTCCTGCGCCGCCTCGACCGGCCCGCTGATGCCCGGCTGGCATACAGCGAGGCGCTGCTGCTGACCGAGAACGAGGTCGAGCGACGGTTCCTGCAGCAGCGGCTGGCCGAACTGGATTGACCTGCTCGGGCGCCCGCCGTCAGCGGAACGCGTCGAGGCCGGTGAGCTGCGAACCGAGCACCAGGGTGTGCACCTCGTGCGTGCCCTCGTACGTGTAGACCGTCTCCAGGTTCACCGCGTGGCGCAGCACCGGGTACTCGGTGGTGATGCCGCTGCCGCCGAGGATCGAGCGGGCCTCGCGGCAGATCTCCAGCGCGCCGCGCACGTTGGCGAACTTGCCGAAGCTGATCTGGTGCGGCTTGATCTTGCCGGCGTCCTTGAGCTCGCCCAGCCGCCGCGCGGTGAGCTGCAGCTGTTGCAGCTGGACGGCCATCTCGGCGAGCTTGCGCTGGGTGAGCTGGAAGCCGGCGATGGGCTTGCCGAATTGGGTCCGGCTGCCGGCGTAGTCCAGGGTGGCTGCGAGCGCGTCGCGCGCCGAACCGGTGACCCCCCAGATGATGCCGAAGCGCGCCTCGGTCAGGCAGGACAGCGGCCCGCGCAGGCCGCGCGCCTCGGGGAGCATCGAGGAGGCGGGCACGCGGACGTCGTCGAGGATCAACTCGCTGGTGACCGACGCTCGCAGCGAGATCTTGTGGTGGACGTCCTGGGTCGAGAACCCGGGCATGCCCTTCTCGACGAGGAAGCCGCGGACGCCTTCGTCGGTGCGTGCCCACACGACGGCGACGTCCGAGATGGAGCCGTTCGTGATCCACATCTTGTTGCCGTTGATAACCCAATCGTCGCCGTCCCGACGGGCGTTCGTGCGCATCGATCCCGGGTCGGAACCCGAGTCGGGCTCGGTCAGGCCGAAGCAACCGATCAGATTGCCCTTGGCCATCTCGGGCAGCCAGCGCTGCTTCTGCTCCTCGCTGCCGAAGGCGTAGATCGCGTACATCGCCAGCGAGCCCTGCACGCTGACCAGCGAGCGCAGCCCGGAGTCGACCGCCTCGATCTCGGCGCCGACCAGGCCGTACTGCGAGGGCCGGGCACCCTGGCAGCCGTAGCCGTGCAGATGCATGCCGAGGACTCCGAGTGCGCCGAACTCCTGAGCGAGCTCGCGAGCGGGCAGGGTGCCGTCCTCGAACCACTGTCGGATGTTCGGGCGCAGGCGGTCGTCGGCGAACTTGCGGACGGTGTCGCGCAGCAGGCGGTCCTCGTCGGACAGGTCGTCGTCGAGGTCCAACAGGTCCAGGCGGTCAAGCGCATCGCTCATGCGCGCGACATTACGCGCGGCGCGGACGCTGTGTAGCCGATACCCTTCGGTGCGTGACGCGAGTACCGCCGCTGCAGTTCGACCCGATCGCGCGCGCGGCGCAACTGTGGGAGGCGCACTGGCCCGGCGAGCCGCCGGAGGTCTACGCCTCGATGCGGGCGGTCACGTCGATCATGCGCGCGCACCAGATCCTGCTCGCGCGGCTGGACGCCATGCTGCGTCCGTACGGGATCACGTTCTCGCGTTACGAGGCGCTGGTGCTGCTGACGCACTCGCAGCGCGGCGCGCTCTCGCTGTCGAAGATCGGTGAGCGGTTGCAGGTGCACGCGACATCCGTGACGAACGTGATTGACCGGCTGGAGGCGGCCGGACTGGTGCGCCGCGAGCCGAACCCGCAGGACGGCCGGGGCGTGCTCGCGGTGATCACCGACGAGGGGCGTTCGGTCGCCGCGAAGGCCACTGCGGAGCTGAACGCCGCCCGGTTCGCGCTGGGCGCGCTGGACGAGCCGCAACTGGGCGTGCTGTTCGACGTGCTGCGCTCGCTGCGGATCGACGCCGAGGACTTCGCGTCCGACTGAGTGTGTGGCGACGCTGCGCCGGCGACACGCCGTTGTAGCTGGAGCCCCAGCGCCACGCACTCACCGCGACACGCTAGTCGGCGACGCCTCGGTGTACGGCACCCTGCGCCGGCCCGGGCGCTGTCGGTGCGGCGCCCGCCGCGACGCCCGCCGCGACGCCCGAGGCGCCGGCCTCGGCAACGCCGCCGTCCGCCTCGCCCGACGCGGCAACGCCCACCTCCGCGCCCCCGGACACGTCCGCGTCCAAGGCAGCGCCCGACCGGCACCACCACACCTCGGGTACGCGCTGACTCAAGCGGGGGCGGCGACGGCGCGGACCAGCGTGGCGTACGCGATCACGTTGACGTCCACGTCGACGCCGTCGCGCACTCCGCAGGTGATCAGCACGATGCGGCCGGGCGTGCGCTCGTTCATCACCGAGTGCACGTCCGCCGCGCGTTCCTTGCTGACGGCGAAGGCCCGCGTCACGCGATACGTGAGCCGCCCGTTCGGGGTCCGCAGCGTGATCGTGTAGCCGTCGAGGTTCGTGACCGGATAGATGGGCACGCCGTTCTCGTGGTGCGGGTGCCGCAGCCGTACCTGGCGCATCGCGAGCTCGGACATCGGGTTCAGCACCTCGTTCGGGTCCTCCGCCCAGGCATGGCCGAGCACGTAGCTCGTGCCGCGCGACGGGTTGCCGGGCGCGACGCCGAAATCCTTCTTGACCCAGCAGACCGTGTGGTGCTGCTCGCCCGGTGGGTCCAGCGGTCGTACGTACGGCATCGGGCAGACGTGCGCCGCGATGCGGAACTTCGGGCCGGCCATCACGAACGCGGTCGGCGTGGCCGGTGCGACCGCGTCGAGCCGCGGAGCCGGCGGTGGCGTGCTGGCGACGTGAACCGGCGCAGCACTCGTCGGTGCAGCCGCCGGCTGGTGGGCCGCCGCGGGAGGAGCGTGCCCCGGTCGCAGCGCGAGCGCAGTGAGCACCGCCGCGACCGCGACGGCGCACGTCGTCGCAGTCACCTGCCAGCCGCGTCGCCTCATCGCCTGCCAGGATAGGCGCGCTCCCCGCGGCCCGACGGTGCGGCGAGGGCGCCTGATCAAGGAGGCCAGCCATGTGGCACGACATGTTCGCCCAGGAGATCCCGTTCGACGAGAAGCTGATCCGGACGGTCGCCATCTACGCGCTCGTCGCGGTATTGCTGCGCGCGACCGGAAAGCGCGGGTTGTCCGGACTGAACAGCCTGGACGTCGTGGTCATGTTCCTGCTGTCCAACGTCGTGCAGAACGCCATCATCGGGCCGGACAACAGCATCACCGGCGGCATCATCGGCGCCGTGACCCTCGTGGTGGTGAACTCCGTCGTGAACCGCGCCGCGCTGCGCAGTGACCGGTTCTCGAGGATCTTCGACGGCCGTGATACCCCGGTGATCGTGAACGGCAGGGTCGATGAACGCGCCGTCCGCCGGCTCGGGCTGCGCCGGCACGACCTGGATCACGCGGTGCGGCTGCAGAACGGCGACGACCTGCGCCAGGTTGAGTCGGGCGTCTTCGATCCCGGCGGTCAGCTGATCTTGAGCCTGAAGGAATCCGCGCAGGGGGCCACCAAGCGCGACGTCGAGGAACTGCGGGCCCAGCTGAACCGCATCGAGCAGCTGTTGGGCAGATAGTAGGACGTCCTAGTAAACTGGTCGGCGTCCCGCGCAGAATGCCGAGTACCTACTTCTCTAGGGTCGAGGATCATGGACGCTGAGCAGATCGCCGCAGGCCGCGCACGCTGGCAGGAGCGGTATGACGCCGCCCGAAAGGCCGAGCGCGACTTCACCACGCTGTCCGGTGTCGAGGTCGAGCCGCTGTACGGCCCGACCGGCGCGGACGACCGGTTCGAGCGCATCGGCTGGCCGGGGGAGTACCCGTTCACGCGCGGCATCCACCCGACCGGCTACCGCGGCAAGCCGTGGACCATCCGTCAGTTCGCCGGCTTCGGGAACGCGCAGCAGACGAACGAGCGCTACAAGATGATCCTGGCCGAAGGCGGCGGCGGGCTGTCCGTCGCGTTCGACATGCCGACGCTGATGGGACGCGACTCGGACGACGCCCGCGCCCTCGGCGAGGTCGGGCACTGCGGCGTCGCGATCGACTCCGCCGCGGACATGCAGGTGCTCTTCGACGGTATCGACCTGGCTGCGACGACGACCTCGATGACGATCAGTGGACCGGCAGTCCCGGTGTTCTGCATGTACGTCGTCGCCGCCGAACGGCAGGGTGCGGACACGTCCAAGCTGAACGGCACGCTGCAGACGGACATCTTCAAGGAGTACATCGCGCAGAAGGAGTGGATCTATCCGCCGGAGCCGCACCTGAAGCTGATCGGCGACCTGATGGAGTACGTCGACGCGAACATTCCGGCGTACAAACCCCTTTCGGTGTCGGGGTATCACATCCGCGAGGCCGGTTCGACTGCTGCGCAGGAGCTGGCCTTCACGCTCGCCGACGGGTTCGGTTACGTCGAACTCGGGCTGTCCCGCGGCCTGGACATCGAGCGGTTTGCACCCGGCCTGTCGTTCTTCTTCGACGCGCACATCGACTTCTTCGAGGAGATCGCGAAGCTGCGCGCGGCGCGACGCATCTGGGCGCGCTGGATGCGTGACGTCTATGGCGCGAAGACCGATCGCGCGCAGTGGCTGCGGTTCCACACCCAGACCGCGGGCGTGTCGCTGACCGCCCAGCAGCCGGAGAACAACATCGTGCGCACCGCGATCGAGGCACTCGCCGCAGTGATGGGCGGAACCAACTCGCTGCACACCAACGCGCTCGACGAGGTGCTGGCGCTGCCGTCCGAGAAGGCGGCGCAGATCGCCTTGCGCACGCAGCAGGTGATCGCGGAGGAGACGGGCGTCCTGAACGTGGCGGACCCGCTCGGCGGCTCGTGGTACGTGGAGGCGCTGACCGACCGCCTCGAGGCCGAGGCGGAGCAGATCTTCGCGCGGATCAAGGAGCTCGGCGGCGACGGCACGATCACGTCCGGGTTGCTGCGCGGCATCGAGGAGGGCTGGTTCATCGGCGAGATCGCCGACTCCGCGTTCGCGTACCAGGTGGCGCTGGAGAAGGGCGACAAGCGCGTGGTCGGCGTCAACACATTGACCGGCGATGTCGGCGCGCCGCTGGAGATCCTGCGCGTCTCGCACGAGGTCGAGCTTGCGCAACGCGAGGTGGTGGCAGCCCGACGGGCGCAGCGCGACCAGGCTGCGGTGGACGCGGCCCTGGCCCGGATGGTCGCGGCCGCCGAGGCGGACGAGAACACCGTCCCGCACATGCTGGACGCGGTGCGCGCCGAGGCCACGCTCGGCGAGATCTGCAACGCGTTCAAGCCGCTCTGGGGCGAGTACCGCGAACCCGCCCGCTTCTGAGCGTTACGGACAAGGCCTTCGCGAGTGGCGCGTTTGGGTGCCGAGTGGCGCGATATTTCGCACCACTCGAAGGGGTAATGCGCCACTCGCGTGGGCAGTTGACACCTGGTCAGGGTGCGATCGCGTCGATGGCGCGGTAGATGCGCTGCTCGCTCACCGGACGCGCCGTCCCCAGCTGCTGCGCCCACAGGCTGACCCGCAGCTCCTCGATCAGCCAGCCGATGTCGGTCACGTCCGGAGCGGCGGCGCGGCTGGCCGGTAGCGCGGCGCGGAGCTCGGTGTAGGCCTGCGTGACAGCGGCGATGCGCTGCATGCGACCGCGGTCCACGTCCACATCGCGCGGGAGCAGTTCTAGCCGCCGACCTATCGCGCTGATGTAGCGCGCCAGGTCGCGCAGCCGCGCAGCTCCGGTCGCGGCGACGAAACCGGCGGGCAGCAGCCGCTGCAACTGCTCGCGGATGTCCTCGACCGCGTGCGCCTGAGCGGGACTCGGCCTCGCCGGCAACGCGCGCCGGACGTCGTGCGCGGCAGCGAGCACGCGCTCGACCAGGGCGGTGACCGCGAGCGTCCTGGGCACGATGTCCGCGGCGACCGCTGCGCGCCTGGCGGCGAACTCGGTGCGCGTCCAGGGGAGCGCCTCGCCGACGATCGCGTCGACCGCGGCGTCGGCGCAGTCGTCCAGCAGAGGTGTGAGGCCCCCATCCGGATTGCTGCTCAGCAGCAGCCGGGCCCGCGTCGCCAGCGAGCGCTCAACGGCCTTCACCGGCGACGGCGTGGTGAGCCGCAGCAGGCGCCGCACACCGAGCGGCATCGCTGCGGCCTGCTCGGACGCGGTGGCGAATACCCGGACGGCCGCGGTCGCGCCCTCGTCGACCAGCGCCGGGTAGCCGCGGACCACGTGCTCGGCGTGTGTGCGTTCGACCTCGCGGGGCAACGTGTCGAGGTCGTCCGGCCAGTCGCGCAGGCCGGTGCGTTCCAGCTCGCCGGCCACCGCTGCGGCGACGGCGGCGCGCACGGGTGCGGCGAGCTCCTCGCGCAGCGCGGCCAGGTCCTTGCCGCGCGCGATCACCTCGCCGGACGCGTCCTCGACCGAGAAGGTCATGCGCAGGTGGGCGGGCAGCTTGTCCAGGTCGAACGCGTCCAGTGGCACGAGCACGCCGGTGCGCCGGTGCAGCTCGCGCTGCAGCCCGTCCAAAAGGGGTTCCTGGCCGGGGTCCAGCGCGGTCAGCACGGCGCGCGCGGTATCGGGGATCGGGACGAACGAGCGGCGCAGCTCCTTGGGCAGCGAGCGCAGCAGCGCGATCACCAGCTCCTCCCGCAGCGCCGGTACCTGCCAGCTGAACTGTTCGCCGCCGAGGCGGGCGAGCACGTCCACCGGCACGTGCACGGTCACGCCGTCGTCCTCGGTGCCGGGCTCGAAGCGGTAGCTCACCGGCAGCGTGAGATCGCCCGCCTGCCACGTATCCGTCGCCTCGGCAGGCGTCTCGTGTGCGAGCAGGTCGTCGCGTGTCAGCGTGAGCAGGTCCGGGGTGCGGTGGCGCTGCTTCTTCCACCACGCGTCGAAGTGCCGTGCCGACACCACGTTCGCCGGAATCCGCTGATCGTAGAAGGCGAAAATCGTGTCGTCGCCGACGAGAAGGTCCCGCCTGCGAGTGCGCTCCTCGAGCGTCTCCAGCTCCTCGCGCAGCGCCCGGTTGTCGCGGAAGAAATGGTGCCGACTCATCCAGTCGCCCTCGACGAGTGCGTTCCGGATGAACAGCTCGCGCGCCTCGGCCGGCTCGACGCTCGCGTAGCCGACGCGGCGCCGCGGCACGAGCGGCAGGCCGTAGAGCGTCACCCGCTCGTACGCCATCGCGGCGCCGCGCCGGGAGTCCCAGTGCGGCTCGCTGTACGTGCGCGCCACGAGGTGTTCGGCCAGCCGCTCGACGTCCACGGGATCGATGCGCGCCGCGATGCGTCCGAACAGCCGGCTGGTCTCGACCAGCTCGGCCACCACCACCCACCGTGGCGGCCTCGCTGATAGGGACGAGCCCGGCGCGATCACGAACCGCGAGTTGCGCGCGCCGAGGAACTGCCTGGACTCGGCCTCGCGCATGCCGATGTGGCCGAGCAGCCCGGCGAGCAGCGCGGCATGGACGCGGGACGGGTCGGCCGGTTCGTCCGCGTCGGACGACTCGACGATGTCGATGCTGCGGGCGATGGTGCGCAGCTGGCCGACCAGGTCCTGCCACTCGCGGATGCGCAGGTAGTGCAGGAACTCGTCCCGGCACAGCCGCCTGAACTGGTTGCCGGACAGATCGCGGCGCTGCGCGCGCAGGTAGTTCCAGAGGTTGAGGTACGCGAGGAAGTCCGAGTGTTCGTCGGCGAACCGCGCGTGCTTCTGCCGCGCTGCGTCCTCGTGCTCGGACGGGCGCTCGCGCGGGTCGGGGATGGTGAGCGCCGCGGCGATCACGAGCACCTCGCGCACGCAGCCTTCTCGCTGCGACTGCAGGATCATCCGGCCGATGCGCGGGTCGACCGGCAGCCGGGCCAGCCGCCGTCCGAGTTCGGTGATCTTGCCGTCGCTGTCGAACGCGCCGAGCTCCTGCAGCAGCGCCACGCCGTCGCGCACGCTGCGCCGGTCCGGCGGGTCGAGGAACGGGAAGTTCGCGACGTCACCGAGTCGGAGCGCGGCCATCTGCAGCAGCACCGCGGACAGGTTGGTACGCAGGATCTCGGGCTCGGTGAAGCGTAGCCGCGACGCGAAGTCCTGTTCGGAGTAGAGCCGGATGCAGATGCCGTTCGCGGTGCGCCCGCACCGTCCGGCGCGCTGCCCCGCGGACGCCTGCGAGATCGGCTCGATCGGCAGCCGCTGCACCTTCGTCCGCCGGCTGTACCGCGAGATGCGTGCGGTTCCCGGATCGATCACGTACTTGATCCCGGGGACGGTCAGCGACGTCTCGGCGACGTTGGTGGCCAGCACGATCCGTCTTCGCGTATGCGCGTCGAACACCCGCTGCTGCTCGGCCGTCGGCAGCCGCGCGTAGAGCGGCAGCACCTCGGTGTCGTAGAAGTCGGCTGCGCGCAGCGCCTCGGCCGCGTCGCGGATCTCGCGCTCGCCGGACAGGAAGACGAGCACGTCACCTCTTCCCTCGGCGTCGAGTTCGCGGACGGCTTCGGTGATCGCCTCGATCTGGTCGCGCGGTTCGCGGCGGACGATGTCGTGATCGGGATCGTCCGCGTCGCTGTCGTCATCGTCCGAGCGCTGCGGAGCGTCCGGTTCGAGCGGGCGGTAACGGACCTCGACCGGATAGGTGCGCCCGGACACCTCGACGACCGGGACGTAGCGCCCGGGCGCGGCGAAGTGCTCGGCGAAGCGGTGCGGATCGATGGTCGCGGACGTGATGATCAGCTTGAGGTCGGGACGGCGCGGCAGCAGGTCGTGCAGGTAGCCGAGCAGGAAGTCGACGTTCAGGCTGCGCTCGTGTGCCTCGTCGATGATAAGCGTGTCGTAGCGGCGCAGCATCCGGTCGCGCTGGATCTCGGCGAGCAGGATGCCGTCGGTCATCAGCTTGACCAGCGTGCGGTCACTGACCTGATCGGTGAAGCGGACCGAGTAGCCGACCACGTCGCCGAGCGGTGTGCCGAGTTCGTCGGCGATCCGCTGGGCGACGGTGCGCGCGGCGAGGCGACGCGGCTGGGTGTGCCCGATCAGGCCCTGGACGCCGCGGCCGAGCTCGAGGCAGATCTTGGGCAGCTGCGTGGTTTTGCCCGAGCCGGTCTCGCCGGCGACGATCACCACCTGGTGCTCGCCGATCGCCGCCGCGAGTTCCTCGCGCAGCGCGCTGACCGGCAGGTCCGGATACGTGATCTCCGGTACGGCCGCGCGGCGCGCCGCGATCAGCTCTTCACGCCGCGCGGCACGCTCGCGATGGTGCGCGCGTTCGCGCGGACGTCCGGCCACTCGCCCCAGGGTATTTCACCGCCGAGTGGGCATTTATCGCGCGAGTGGGCAGGTATAGGTGCCCACTGGGCCCGTAGGTGCCCACTCGACGGGCTGGCTGGACGACGCGCGCGCCTGATCAGTCGGCTGCCGCGCCGTGGCGCCCGGCGCCGGCGGAGAACCGGGCGGCGCCCTGCAGCGCGTCGCCCAGCACACTCTGCCCGTGCGCGAACTCGCTCGCGAGCGCCGTCGCTTCGTCACCGCCGAACGTGTCGTAGACCGAGCGGCGGTCCGAACGCAGGCACGCCTGCGGCAGCGCGGCGAGCTGGTGCGCCAGCGCCTCCGCCTCGGCGCGTGCCTGCCCGGGCTCGACCACCCGGTTCACCAGACCGATGGCCAGCGCCTCCTCGGACGCGACCGCGCGCCCGGTCAGGATCAGGTCGAGCGCGCGCCCCAGCCCGACGATGCGCGGGAGCCGGACCGTCCCGCCGTCGATCAGCGGCACGCCCCAGCGCCGGCAGAAGACGCCGAGCACCGCGTCGGATTCGGCGACCCGCAGGTCGCACCACAACGCCAGCTCCAGACCGCCCGCGACGGCGTGACCGCTGATCGCCGCGATGACCGGCTTGGACAGGGCCATCCGGCTCGCGCCCATCGGGCCGATCGCGGTCACGTCGGGGTTCAGCGGGTTGGACATGGCGTGCAGGTCGGCGCCGGCGCAGAACGTCCCGCCCGCCCCCCAGAGCACCGCGACGGAGGCCGACTCGTCGGCGTCGAACGCGGCGAACGCCTCGGCCAGCGCGGCGGCAGTCGGGCCGTCCACGGCGTTGCGCACCTCGGGCCGGTCCAGCACCACAGTGGTCACCGGTCCGTCCCGCTCCACGCGCACCGCCATGACCGCACCGTATCCGGTTGGCCCCGTAGCAGGGCGACACGCCGGGTGGCGACCTGCTGCGGGGACCAACAGTCAGCTGGGTGGCCGGGATCTGGGAAACTGGTGGGTATGGCTCCCGCACAGCAACGTCGCCCCGCCCAGCCGAGCCCGGCGCTCACCGCGGCGATGGCCGGCGCCGTCGACCTGGCCGCGGTCAAGGCACGCTCGGAGGCCGCGGCCCGCGCTGCCGAGGCTCCGGCACCGGCGGCCGGTCAATACGTCGTCGACGTGACCGAGGCCAGCTTCCAGACCGAGGTGCTGGACCGCTCGTTCCAACTGCCCGTGTTGCTCTCGCTGTGGTCGGCGCGCTCCCCGGCAAGCGATCAGCTGAACGCGACGCTGGAGCAGCTCACCACGCAGCAGGCAGGCGCGCTCGTCCTCGCCAAGATCGAGGTCGACGCGAACATGGGCATCGCGCAGGCGCTGCAACTGCGCGGCGTGCCGGCGGTGTTCGCGGTCATCGGCGGCCAACTGGTGCCCGGCTTCGAGGGCGCGTTGCCGGAGCCGCAGCTGCGCGAGTTCGTCGACGCGGTGCTGCAGGCCGGGCGCGAGGCCGGCCTGACCGGGGGCGGTGAGCCCGCGGGCGAGCAGGACGCGGCCGAGCCGCAGCAGCCGGAGGACCCGCGCTTCGACGCGGCCGAGGAGGCGCTGGCCGAGGGCGATTACGCGCTTGCCGCCGAGCGTTTCCAGGCGATCCTGGACGCCGAGCCGGCCAACGCCCAGGCCGCGCTCGCGCTACGGCAGGTCGCGCTGCTCGCCCGCGTGGCGGAGCTGGATCCGTCGGCTGCGACCACGGCGGCGCCCGACGACGTGCCGGGGCAGCTCGCCGCGGCGGACCTGGAGATGGCTGGCGGCAACGCCGAGGCCGCGCTGCAGCGCCTGCTCGCCCTGATCGTCCGGGTGACCGGCGACGAGCGCGACCAGGTACGGCTGCGGCTGGTCGACTACTTCGACCTGCTCGGCCCGGAGGATCCGCTGGTGCCACCAGCGCGCCGGCAGATGGCAAGGGCGCTGTTCTGATGCGGCGGGCGTCGCGCACCGTCCCGCCCGCCGAGGAGGACGAAAGACGCCGGGTTCGCGACCTGGTGGCGTTGAGCGAGGGTGATCCCCTCGCTCCTTTCACGTTACGGCCCGAAAAGGCCTACGTGTTCTCGCCCGACGGCGCGGCCGCGATCGGCTACCGCGTCAAGGTCGGCACCGCGGTCGCGGCAGGCGACCCGGTCGGTGACCTCGAATCGTGGGACGCGGCCGTCGACGCGTTCATGAGCGAGATGAAGCGTCGCGGGTTGCGGGTGGCCGTCCTGGCCGCGGGGGAGCGGTCGCAGCCGAGCTGGGCGCGGCACGGCCTGCACACGATCCCGATCGGGCGCGATGTCGTGCTGCATCGCGAGAACTTCAGCGTGCAGGGACGGCGCTATCGCAACCTGCGCCAGGCGATCCAGCGCACCCGCAACGCCGGCGTGACCGTCGCGTTCTTCCGCGAGGGCGAACTGCCCGCCGGTGACGTCGCCGAGTTGCGCGCGCTGATGACCGCTACCGGTCGCGAGGACAAGCGCGGCTTCTCGATGATCCTCGGCCGGCTCTTCGACGGCACCGAGCCGGACGCCGTGGTCATGGTCGCGCGCGACAAGACCGGACGGATCGTCGGCGCACACCGGTACCTGTGGGCCGGCAAGCAGGACCTGTCGCTCGACCTGCCGATCCGCGCGAAGGGTGCGCCCAACGGCGTGGACGAACGGTTGATCGCCGAGGTCGTCAGCTGGGGCAGCGAGCACGGCGTCGAGCGGGTCTCGCTGGCGTTCGCGCCGTTCCCGGACCTGTTCGTCAACCGGCACCACCTTTCGGCCCTGCAACGGCTCGCGTATCACGCCGTGCACCTGCTGGACCCGCTGATCCGCGTCGAGCGGCTCTACCTGTACCTGCGCAAGTTCCACTCGTTCGACCAGCAGCGTTTCGTGATGTTGCGGTGGCGCCAGGTGTTCGTGGTTGCGCTGGCCGCGCTGCTGCTCGAGTTCGGCAACTGAGCCTTATTCGGCAGAACGCTCGGACGGCAGCCGTGAGCGACTGAACGCGCCGGCCAGCGCCGCGGCGAGCAGCGGGATGCCGATCAGGACCGCAACGGTCAGTAACCACGGCACGACCAGGTGTAGCTGCGCGGGCAACGTGTCGACGGAATAGTGGGTCCCGCCTCCGCCTCCGCCGGAGTCGTAGACGCTGCCGAACCCAGCAGGCTGCCGTTGCGCGCGGACCCAGGCGATGGCGGGGACGAAGCCGGCGGCCGTCCCGAGCACCGCGCCGATCCCGGCGATAACGCCGGCCCGAGAAAGGGACAGCACGCGGCGGGTACGCGGTGCGGCACCCACGGCGCCGAGCGTGACCAGGTCGGCCCGCCCGTCCACGTCCGCGAGCGCGGTCGCGATCACCGCGGCGCCGATCGCGATCACAGCCGCTACGCCGACCAAGCCGTACATCATCCAGGCGCGGTCGTCGTGGTAGCCGGACTCGACGTAGTAGTACAGCTCGGGATCGATCGCATTGAGCTTGCCTGCCAGCGCCTGCTTCTCGCGATCGGAAGGAGCCCGGGTGTCGCGCGCGAAGACGCCGATCGCCCGCGGTGTGACGCCCAACTTCGCGGCGACCGAGGGCGGCACGATCAGCTGCGCGGCCGGATAGCCGTCCGACACGACCACGGCAGGGACGGTCACCTGCTTGCTGCCCGACGCCGCTGAGGGGCCGTTCATGCTGGAGATCGGCGCCTGGGAGCCGGTCAAGTGCACCGTGCCTTGGTTTCCGACGGCGGCCCGGTCGACGACGATCGCCTTGCCCGCGCGCAACGCCGCAGCGGCCGCCGGCTCGGGCTTGCCGAACAGCGCCTTCAGACCGGAGCCGTCGTCCACAAGCGTGCTCGGCAGGTAGCCGCCCGTGTACCGGGACGGGTGGCGCTCCTGCCAGTACATGTTGGCGAAGTCGATCTGGCCAACGACGCAGTCCGGCCGGGTGAACGAACATGACCCGGACGGGCCGCGCACGAGCACCAGGCCGGAGACCGGCAGCGTCGAGCGCATCGCGTCCACCACCGCCTGTGGACCGACGTTCGGACCGCTGCTGTCGAGTTCCGTCCAAGCGGCGTTCATCGGCAGTGATGCGTGGTAGTTGCGACGGTTCTGATCGGTCGTGCTCGCCACGACCAGGATCGCGGCCATCGCGCCGATGATCGACGCCATCACGGCAGCGACGGCGGGCGCAGCGGCGGACCGATTGCGGCCGGCGTCACGCAGCGCGATCCGAGGCGCCAGCGGCAGCCGCCGGCCGAGCCGGGCGATGAGGCCGATCAGCGCCGGCGTGCAGGCGATCAGGCCGAGCTCGACGAGGGCGACGCCGAACAGGATGACCGTCGCGCCGTTGGAGGAGTGCGTTGCGCCGCCGATCGCGATCACGGCACCGACTGCGCCGACCACCAGACCCAGCACCACGACCCGCTTGCGCGTGCGCAGCGTGCCACGGCGCCCGGCCAGCGCGGCCACCACGTCCGTCCGGGCGGCCGCACTCGCCGGGAACGCTGCGGCGGCCAGCGCGGTCAGCACCGCGACCAGCACGAGCAGTGCCAACTCGGCCGGCCGGACGTCGAAGTGCCCGGGGACCTGGTCGACCAGCGAGCCCAACGTCGGGATGCCGATCGCCATGCCCGCGACCGCCAGCACGATGCTGATCACGCCCGCAGCCGCGCCGAGCACGATTCCGTTTGCCAGCACGACGTTGCGCAGGTCCGAGCTGCGGCCGCCGGTGCTCGCGATGATCGCAAGCTGGCGCCGCTGCCGCCTGGCGCCGACCGCGAACGCGGGGCCGGCCAGCAACACGACCTCCAGCAGCGCCATGCCGACGATCAAGGTGGCGATCGACAGCACCTGACCGTCGATCGAGCTGCTCGATGCGAGGAAGGGGATCTCGGACGACGGTGGCGGGTGCAGGTAGGCCTGGCGCGACACCACGACGTAGCCGAGCTTGTTCAGGTTCAGCACCTGCTGCCAGGTAATCGGTCCCGGCGAATCGACGAGCCAGCCGCTCTCACCCGGCGAGACGTAGTCCTGCCCCTTCGACGGCGGAGGCGCGGGGAGTGCGGACGGGTCCAGATAGACCGCCTCCGCGTGCCGCGACCCGGCATCGTCCACGATGCCGACGACCCTGAACGTCCGCTCGGAATCGGTAGCGGTTCCGAAGTCGGCCAGCCGCAGTGTGCTGCCGATCTTCAGGTCCGCCTTCTCCGCGATCCGCGCCGTCACCGCGGCCTCGTCGACTGAACGGGGTGCGTGACCGCTGACCCGCTTGAGGATCCCGCGTGCCATCGGATCGGCGTAATCGAGCCCGAACACACTCGCGTATTCCAGACCGGCCGGCGTGCGCACCTGCGCGCCCTGGCTCGACTCGTCGTCGCTGATCACGCGGCTGCCGGCGGGTAGCTGCGTGATCAGTCCGGCGGTCGTCGGCCGGGACCCGTGGGTGTCGCCGATGGTCGTCCACTGGTAGTTGAGGTATCCACCGGGCGTTTGCTGCACTGATGCGCCCGCCCACCGGATGCCGGCGTCCGCGGTGCCGATCGTGCGGGACAACTTCTCGGTCGGGCTCAACTGCCAGGTGCGGTAAGCGATGTCGGCGCCGGCAAGCGCGAAGATCGGCAGCCCGATCAGTGCGATGACGAGCAGGCTGCGTCCCTTCGCGCGCCACGCCTCGCGGCGGGCGATGCGCAGCGCGGCGTGCCAACGGGCAGCGTTCATTCGATCGGACTCGTGCTCAGCAGCGACTCCGGCCCGGCCAGCGGCGCCGTCTCGTCGACGAGCACGCCGTCGCGCAGGAACACGACCCGGTCGGCCCAGCCGGCGTGCCGCGCGTCGTGCGTCACGAGCACCGCTGCGGCGCCCGCGTCACAGCGTGCGCGCAGCATGCGCAGCACGTCCTCGCCGGTCTGCGAATCGAGTGCGCCCGTCGGCTCGTCGGCGAGGATCAGCCGCCGGTCACCGACGACGGCGCGCGCGATCGCAACGCGCTGCTGCTGGCCGCCGGACATGTCGTCCGGGAACCGCTCGGCGAGCTCGTCCATCGCCACCTCGCGCAAGGCGTCCAGAGCTTCGCTGCGCGCGCGGCGGGACGCGATGCCGTCCAGTTCGCGCGGCAGCATGACGTTCTCGACCGCGGTCAGCGACGGGATCAGGTTCAGGCTTTGGAACACGTAGCCGACCGCGCGCCGGCGCAGCTGTGCGAGCGACGAGCGGGTCAGCCCGCCCAGGCGCTTGCCCTCGACGATCACGTCGCCGTGGGTCGGCGAGTCCAGTCCGCCGGCGAGGTTGAGCAGCGTCGACTTGCCCGACCCGGACGGCCCCATGATCGCGACGAACTCGCCCGGCCCAACCGACAGAGATACCCCGTCCAGCGCGTGGACGGTCGCCTCGCCGCGGCCGTGCTCGCGTCCGACGTCGCGCAGTTCGAGTACCGGGCTGCTCATGAGCGGGCATCTTCGCGGCGGACGGATCCGGCGGGCTTCGCGGACGCCGCGTCAGTGCGCGTTCTGGCGGCGCGGGCGAGCCGCGTCTCGCAGTGGTCCAGCCAGCGGACCTCGGCCTCGGCCGCGAAGATGAGCGAGTCGGCGACCAGCAGCCAGGACAGGTCGTCGGCGGCTGCCTCGCGCGCCCGGGTGTACTCCTGCAGCGCCCGCACCGTTGCCGTCCGCTGCGCCTGGATCACCGCGTGGACGTCCACGCCCGGCGTGTGCACGGCGAGGGCGAGCTTGATCGCGAGCTCGTCGCGTGGGGGAGAGGTGTTGCGCACCGGCGTGGCGAACCAGGTGCGCACCTCGGCACGTCCGTTGTCGGTGATCGCGTAGACGCGCTGGCTCTCGCGGTCGGCGTCGGCCGTCTCGTCGTCGCTGACGGCGACGAGTCCGTCGCGCTCGAGGCGCGCGAGCGTGCTGTAGACCTGCCCGACGTTCAGCGGCCAGGTCGCGCCGGTGCTGGCCTCGAACTCCTGGCGCAGCTGGTAGCCGTACATGGGCCGTCGCTCGAGGAGGCTGAGCAAGCCGTAGCGGATCGACATGGATACTGAGTATGCATACTGCGTATGGTCAAGGCAAGAGAACACTCGGCGGGTGGCGCGGTTTGGGTCCGAGTGGCGCGATATTTCGCGCCACTCGCAGGGCTAACGCGCCACTCGCGTGGGCCGTGTGGGCCGTGTGTCAGACGCCGGTGTGCGGCATCAGGGCGTTCTCGGGGATCACGCCCAGCCGGCCGGCCTGATAGTCCTCGATCGCCTGCTGGAGCTCCTCGCGGGTGTTCATCACGAACGGCCCGTAATGCGCCACCGGCTCACGGATCGGCTGGCCGCCGAGCAGGTAGAGCTCCAGCGCCGGCTTGTTCGAGTCCTGCTGGTCGGACGCGCGGAACGTCCAGCGATCGCCCGGTCCGAACACCACGAGTTGCCCGCCGGTGACCGGACGCCCCTCGGTGCCCGCGAAGCCGTTGCCGGAGAGGACGTACGCGAGCGCGTTGTACTCCGGGTTCCACGGCAGCGACAGCTGGGCGCCGGGCTGTACGGTCGCGTGCGCGACGGTGATCGGCGTGTGTGTGGACCCGGGGCCGCGATGTCCGTCGATCTCGCCGGCGATGATCCGGATCAGCGCGCCGCCGTCGGTCGAGGCGACCAGCGCGGAGTCCGCGCCCTCGATCGCCTGGTACCGCGGCGGGCTGAACTTGTCCTTCGCGGGCAGGTTCACCCACAGCTGCAGGCCGTGGAACAGCCCGCCGGACACGACCAGCTCCTCCGGCGGCGTCTCGATGTGCAGCACGCCCGCGCCCGCGGTCATCCACTGCGTGGCGCCGTTGTTGATCACGCCGCCGCCGCCGTGGCTGTCCTGGTGCTCGAACGTCCCGTCGATCATGTACGTGACGGTCTCGAAGCCCCGGTGCGGGTGCCAGTTGGTGCCCTTGGGCTCCATCGGCGCGTAGTCGATCTCACCCATCTGGTCCATGTGCACGAACGGGTCGAGGTCGGCCATCGAGACGCCCGCGAACGCGCGCACCACCGGGAAGCCCTCGCCCTCGAACCCGCGCGGGCCGGTGCTCACCTGCTTGATCGGACGTTCGGTGTCACCCAGGCCCGCCGCCGGGATGCGCGGCAGGGTCACGGTGTCCGCAGTGATGGCTGGCATGCTGGCCTCCAAGTTGTTGTCATGTCAACTGTAGCAGAGAACGCCGCCCGAGTCCGGTGCATTCCGCGAGTGCTGCACCGTCGCGCAGGGGCCGCAGGTCACCCGCGCGCGGCGTTAGGGCCGCCGCGATCGCGGGGAGGCCAGTTGCGACGGCGTGGGGAAGGACTCATGGTGAACGAATCAGGACGCAAGGTTGCGGTGGTGACCGGCGGGACGGCCGGCGTGGGGCGCGCGACGGTGGTGGAGCTGGCGCGATCCGGCTACGACGTGGCCGTGCTCGCCCGCGGGCAGGCCGGGCTGGACGGCGCGGTACGCGACGTCGAGGAGCACGGCGGCAGGGGACTCGGCGTGCCCACGGACGTCGCCGACCAGGACGCTGTCGAGGCGGCGGCGGAGCGGGTCGAGCGCGAGCTCGGCGAGATCGACGTCTGGGTGAACGTCGCGTTCGTCGGCTCGCTCGCGTTCTCCTGGGACACCGACATGGCGGTCTTCCGCCGGATCACCGAGGTGACCTACTACGGGCAGGTGCACGGGACGCTGGCCGCGCTCGAGCGCATGCGGCCCCGGAACCGGGGCGTGATCATCAACGTCGGTTCCGCGATGGCCTACCGCTCGATCCCGCTGCAATCGGCCTACTGCGGCGCCAAGCACGCCGTGAAGGGCTTCAGCGAATCGGTGATGTGCGAGCTGGCGAACGAGAAGAGCAAGGTCCGGCTGTGCATGGTGCAACTGCCCGGCCTGAACACGCCGCAGTTCACCTGGAACTTCAGCAAGATGGCCAAGCACCCGATGCCGGTGCCGCCGATCTTCCAGCCCGAGGTGCCCGCCCGGGCGATCGCGTTCCTGGCCGATCACCCGCGGCGCAACATGTGGGTCGGCGTGTCGACGGTGTACACGATCCTTGGCGAGCGGCTGGCACCCAAGGTGCTGGACTGGTACCTCGGACGCACCGGGGTCTCGTCCCAGCAGACCGACGCCGACGCGCCACGCTACGGCTCGAACCTGCACGAGCCGCGCGACGCGGCCGCCGACCGCGGCGCGCACGGCCCGTTCGACGGGCAGGCGCACGCGCACGACCCGCAGCTGTTCCTGTCCAAGCACCGTCGTGCGCTGCTGTCCGGCGGCGCGGCCGCGGTCGGTGGCCTCGCCGTGCTGGGCGAGCGACTCGCCCGGCGCTGAGGCAGCGGCGGCCGTGACGGCAGGGTCCAGCGGTCCGACAGGTCCGGACCGGGATGACGACGGCTTCGTGCCGATCGGGTCGTACGGGGTGCTCGGCGACGGTCGGACGGTGGCCCTGGTCGCCCGCGACGGCGCGATCGACTGGTTCCCGACTTCGGCGCTGGACGGGCATCCCACCTTCGCGGCGCTGCTGGATCCCGATCGCGGCGGCTCGATCACCCTCGCGCCCGCGGTGCCGTTCGAGGTGCAACGGCGCTACGTCGACGGCAGCAACGTCCTGAGCAGCACCTTCCGGACTGCGGAGGGAACGGTCCGGATCACGGACTCGCTCAATACCGGGCGCGCGGGACGCCTGCCGTGGACGGAACTGGCGCGTCGGGTCGAGGCGCTGGAGGGCTCGGTGCCTCTGCGCTGGCAGATCAATCCCGGCAGCGCGCTCGGGCCAGCACATCCGTGGGCGTGGACGCAGGACGACAGCGTGCTGCTCACCGTCGCCGGCCAGCTCCTCGCGGTCCGCAGCGAGGGCATGGGCAGCACCGTGGTCGACGGCGGAACCGTGCGCGGCGACGTGACCGTCCACGCCGGCGAGCGCGGACTGCTGGCGCTCGTCGCCACCGCGGGCGAGCCGACCTTCCTGCCCTCCTGTGCCGACATCGACGCGCGGATCGACAGTTCGGCGGCCGACTGGCAGCGCTGGTGTGCCGGCATCGGTTACCGCGGCCGGTGGCAGGACGCGGTGCAGCGCAGCGCGCTCGCGCTGAAGCTGCTGGTCCACGCCCCGACCGGCGCGGTGGCCGGCGCCGGCACCACCTCGCTGCCGGAAGCGCTCGGCGGCGAGCGCAACTTCGACTACCGCTTCGCGTGGGTTCGCGACGCCTCGTTCGCGATCGACGCGTTCGCCGAGCTCGGCCTGCACGAGGAGGTGCACGCCGCGCTGTCCTGGCTGCTGCGCACCGTCGCAACCACGGCTCCGGACGTGCGGGTGTTCTACCGCCTGGACGGCTCGGTGCCGGACGGCGACATGCAGAAGCTGCCGGTGCGCGGCTACCGGGACTCGCGTCCGGCGGTCGCGGGCAACAGCGCCGAGACCCAGACCCAGCTGGGCTGCCTCGGCGATCTGCTCGAGGCGGTGTCCCGCTTCGTGCGCCACGGCGCGGTCCTGGACCGGCGAACGGCCCGCCTGGTGACCCAATTGGCCGAGCGCACCTGCGACATCTGGTCCGAGCCGGACGCCGGGATCTGGGAACTCGGTGACACCGAGCACTACACGATCTCGAAGATCAGCTGCGCGGTCGCGCTGGACCGGGCCGCCCGGCTGGCCGAGGCTGGGCAGGTTCCGGACGCGCACGTCGAGCGGTGGCGCCACGAGCAGGCCCGCATCCGCGAGTGGGTGGACGAGAACTGCTGGTCCGAGCAGAAGCGGTCCTACACGTTCTATGCCGGTACCGACGAGTTGGACGCCAGCGTGCTGCTCGCCAGCCGGAGCGGCTATGCGGCCCCGGACGACACCAGATTCCACGACACCGTCGACGCGATCGGCCGGGAGCTCGCCGAGGGGCCACTGCTCTACCGGTACACGTCGGCCCGCGGCCAGGAGGCCTGCTTCCTGGCATGTTCGTTCTGGCGCGTGCGCGCCCTCACCCACATCGGCCGCCGCGCGGAGGCGGCCGAACTGATGGACGAACTCGTCTCGCTCGCCACCGACCTGGGGCTGTACTCGGAGGAGATGACAGCCGACTCCCGGCAGCTGCGGGGCAATCTGCCGCAGGCGCTGAGCCACCTGTCGCTGATCACCGCAGCGACGGGGCTGGCCGAGAGTCCGGAGGGCTAAGGCCCGGCATCCGGGCTAAGGGCGGCTAAGGCTCGCTGAGGTCCTCGCCGCGCTCACGCATGCGGCGAACTACCGATGCCCCGAGCGGACCCTTAGCCGAACAGTGAGTGCATCGACACCTGACTTCGTCCGAGGAGGACGCGATGCACCCGATCATCTCCGCCGCGATCGCCGAGCAACGCCACGCCGACCTACTGCGTTCGGCAGCGCGCGATCGGCAGCGGCGCGAAGTGCCCCGGCCGGGTTCCGAGGAGCAGCGGCGGGGACGCATACCGGCCGCCGCACTCCTGTTGCGCGGCTGGTTGGTCCGCGGCTGACCCCGTGCCGGGCGGCGTCAGAACGCGCCGTTGGCCTTGGCGCGCGAGCCGAGGAAACCGACGTAGCCGAGCAGGCCCAGCACGCCGACCTTGCGCAGCTTCGGAACGGCCAGGGCGGCACCGATCGCCAGCTCGGTCGCGCCGTTGCGCTTCACCCAGGCCTGCGTGTCGTCCGGGAAGGCCGCCTTGCTGATTCCCTCGAACGCCTCTGGCTTGACCAGGTGCGCGGCGCCGGTCGCGGCGACGAGCAGGCCGACCTTGCGGAGCGAGAACAGTGCCATGACGGATCCCTTCGACGAACGACCGGTGTCGTAGAACCTAGCTGACCCGTGCCGGCCCTCAGCGCGGGCCGGCGTAGCGCAGCCAGAGGGCGCCGAGCGGCGGGACGCGCAGGGTGGTCGACGCGGGCAGGCCGTGCCACGGCTCGTCGACCGCCGTCACCCCGCCGAAGTTGCCGACGCCCGAACCGAAGTACTGATCGGCATCGGTGTTGATCACTTCGTCCCAGCGTCCGGCGAACGGTAGGCCGAGGCGGTAGTTCTCGTGCGGGACGGACGAGAAGTTCGCGACGCACGCGATCGTGGATTCCCCTCCCCCGCCGGCTACGCCCTCACTGGCGGGGGTACCCCCATTGACCCCGTACCTCACGAACGAATACACGTTGCCGGACGCATCGTTCGCGTCGATCCAGCGGAACCCCTCGGGCGAGGTGTCCTGCGACCACAGCGCGTCGCTCTCGCGGTAGGTGCGGTTCAGGTCCGCGATGAGCCGGGCGACGCCGCGGTGGTCGGGGGAGTCGAGCAGCCACCAGTCCAGCGAGCGCGCCTCCGACCACTCAGCACCCTGCGCGAACTCCTGCCCCATGAACAGCAACTGCTTGCCGGGATGCGCCCACATGTACGCGTACAGCGTGCGCAGCGTCGCCATCTGCTGCCAGCGGTCACCGGGAATCTTGTTCAGCAACGAACCCTTGCCGTGCACCACCTCGTCGTGCGACAGCGGCATGACGAAGTTCTCCGTGTAGGCGTACATCATCGAGAACGTCAGCTCGTTGTGGTGGTACTGACGGTGGATCGGCTGGTGCGCGATGTAGCTGAGCGTGTCGTGCATCCAGCCCATGTCCCACTTGAACCCGAACCCGAGACCGCCCAGGTGGGTCGGACGCGTCACGCCGGGCCACGAGGTCGACTCCTCGGCGATCGTCACCACACCCGGCACCCGCTTGTAGACCGTCGCGTTCATCTCCTGCAGGAACGCGACCGCCTCCAGGTTCTCGCGGCCGCCGTACTTGTTGGGCAGCCAGCCGCCCTCTGGACGCGAGTAGTCCAGGTACAGCATGGACGCCACCGCGTCGACCCGCAGCCCGTCTATGTGGAACTCCTCAAGCCAGAACAGCGCGTTGGCGACGAGGAAGTTGCGCACCTCGCTGCGGCCGAAGTCGAAGACGTAGGTGCCCCAGTCCAGCTGCTCGCCCCGGCGGGGGTCGGCGTGCTCGTACAGGGGTGTGCCGTCGAAACGTGCCAGCGCCCACTCGTCCTTCGGGAAGTGGGCGGGCACCCAGTCGACGATCACGCCGATGCCGGCGCGGTGCAGCGCGTCGACCAGGTGGCGGAACTCGTCCGGGCTGCCGAAGCGCGCGGACGGCGCGTAGTAGGACGACACCTGATAGCCCCACGAGCCGCCGAACGGGTGCTCGGCGACGGGCAGGAACTCGACGTGCGTGAACCCGGACTCCAGGACGTGCGCGACGAGTTGCTCGGCGAGCTCGCGATAGGACAGGCCCAGCCGCCACGAGCCGAGGTGCACTTCGTAGATCGACATCGGCGCGGCGTGCCACGCGGTCTTCGCGCGCCGGTCCAGCCAGTCGCCGTCGCCCCACTCGTAGCGCGTGGTGTGCACGACGGACGCGGTCGCGGGCGGCACCTCGGTCGCGAACGCCATCGGGTCCGCCTTCTCGCGCCACTGCCCGTCCGCACCGAGGATGCGGAACTTGTACCGCGCGCCGTCCTCGACGCCGGGCACGAACAGTTCCCAGACGCCGGACGATCCCAGTGAACGCATCGGCAGCGCGCGCCCGGACCAGTGGTCGAAGTCGCCGACCAGCCGCACACCACGGGCGTTCGGCGCCCACACCGCGAACGAGGTGCCGCTGACGGGACCGCCCGGCGTGTCGTAGCTGCGCCGGTGCGCGCCGAGCACGTGCCACAGGTTCTCGTGCCGGCCCTCCCCGATCAGGTGCAGGTCGACCTCGCCGAGCGTGGGCAGCCAGCGGTACGGGTCGTCGACCAGGTAGGTGCCGGAGCCGTAGCTGACCTCGAGCCGGTAGTCGCCGACCTCGCCGTCCACGACAGCCTCGAACAGGCCACCGTCGCGCAGCAGCTTCATCGGCGTGCGGGTGTGACCGTGCAGCACGTCGACGGCGGTGGCGTCCGGGCGCAGTGTGCGCACGACGGATTTGCCCCTGCCGCCCGGGTGCCGGCCGAGAATCGAGTGCGGGTCGTGGTGCGCGCCGGACATGAACTGGTCCAGGTCGACGGTCACGATGCGGCCACCTCCGCGAGCCGGGTCAGGGAAGCGAGTGGGATCGGCAGCCACGACGGACGGTGCCGCGCCTCGTACACCGCCTCGTAGACGGCCTTGTCCGCCTCGAACGCACGCAGTGCCACGCCCTGGTCGCGCGGATCGTGTCCGGCCGCGTCGCCGTAGCCGACGCAGAACGCCTCCCGGTTGCGCTCGGCCCACTCGTCCGCGCGGTACGCGAGCTGCGGGACGTAGCCGGTCTCGATCAGCCGGTGGTGCCCGGCGTACTCGAACGAACGCAGCATGCCGGCGACGTCACGCAGGGCCGAGTCGGGCCGGCGGCGCGCGGCGAGGTCGGCCATCGGCTCGCCCTCGAAGTCGATGATCACCCAGCGGTGCACGGTGCGCAGTGCCTGGCCCAGGTGCAGGTCACCGTGGATGCGCTGCACCGGCAGCTCGCCGCCGAGCGCGCCGAACGAGTCGAACAGGTCGTGCAGCCCCGACGCGACCGGCGCGAGCTGCGGCACGATCGCGACCGCGTGGTCGAGCCGGCCGTGCATGGCGTCCGCGCGCTCGGCGAGCTCCTGCGCGCCGGCGACACCGGTGCCGAACGCGGCCGCCAGGTCCGCGTGGACCTCGGCCACCGCGGCACCGAGCCGCTGCGCCTCGCCCGCAAAGTCGCCGCCGGCCTCTTCGGCGTGCAGGTCCGCCTCGGCCATCAGGTCGCGGACGCTGGTCTTGGCCAGCTCCCAACCGTCCGTAGCGGTGGTCATGAACTCCTGCAGCATCGCCAGGGCGTACGTCTCGCCGTCGAGCTCTGCTGCGATCGAGCCGAGCAACCGCGGCACATGCCTGGCGCCGCGCTCGCTCAGCGCTGCGTGGATCTCGATGTCCGGGTTGATGCCCGGCTGCAGCCGGCGGAAGACCTTCAGGATCGCCAAGTCGGAGTACATCAGGGAGGTGTTGGACTGCTCGGCCGTGAGCACCAGGCTGGGTTGATCGACCGGGATCTCGGACGGCTCCGCCGAGCGCGTGAAGGTCAGCGGACCGAGCCGCGCCTCGTCCCGGATACCGGCCAGCCAGCCGCGGGTCACGTCCTTGTCGTGCAGCGCGTCGTAGACCCAGTGCATCCGTTCGCCGTCGTCGAACGAGCCGAGCAGCACGTGCTCCAGGCCCTCCTCGGCGCTGTCGCGGATGACGAGCGGCAGCTGGTACAGCTCGCTGGTCCCGTCGTCGTAACTGACGCGTGCGGTCCAGATCGCGACATCCGGTGTCGAGGGACCGCCCGCCGCCTGGATGTCGGCGAGCGCGGCGACCTCGACGGTCAGTTCCCGGCCCTTGCCGGCGAACCAGCGCTGTGTCGGCAGCCAGCTCGCGACGAGCGGCCGGAGTTGCTCGGCGGACGCAGTCACGCGAGTACCTCCTCGTCCGTCAGCCCGGTTATCGCGGCCGACTCGGTAGGTCCGGCCGGAGCCGGGTTGCGCGGAATGCGCAGCCAGTAGAAGCCGTGCCCGGCAAGGGTGAGCAGGTAGGGCAGCTCGCCGATCGCCGGGAAGTGCGTACCGCCGATCAGCTCGATCGGCTCTACGCCCTGCCACTGGCGCAGGTCGAGCTCGACCGGCTGTGCGAACCGGGACAGGTTGTTCACGCACAGGACGATGTCGTCACCGAACTCGCGCACGAAGCTGAGCACCGACGGATTACTACCCCCGATGTCGGTGAAGCTACCCAGGCCGAACGCGGGGTTGGCCTTGCGCTGCATGATCATCCGGCGCGTCCAGTGCAGCAGCGAGGACGTGTTGCGCGTCTGCGACTCGACGTTCGTCACCTGGTAGCCGTAGATCGAGTCCATGTTCACCGGCAGGTACAGCCGTCCCGGGTCGCACGTGGAGAAGCCGGCGTTGCGGTCCGGCGTCCACTGCATCGGGGTGCGCACGCCGTCGCGGTCACCGAGCCAGATGTTGTCACCCATCCCGATCTCGTCGCCGTAGTAGAGGACGGGCGAGCCCGGCAGCGAGAGCAGCAGCGCGGTGAACAGTTCGATCTGGTTGATGTCGTTCTCCAGCAGCGGCGCGAGCCGGCGGCGGATGCCGATGTTGGCCTTCATCCTGGGATCGGACGCGTACTCGGCCCACATGTAGTCGCGTTCCTCGTCGGTGACCATCTCCAGGGTCAGCTCGTCGTGGTTACGCAGAAAGATCCCCCACTGGCAGTTGTCGGGGATCGGTGGGGTCTGCGCCATGATCTCCGAGATCGGGTACCGCGACTCGCGGCGCACGGCCATGAAGATGCGCGGCATGACCGGGAAGTGGAAGGCCATGTGGCACTCGTCGCCACCGGTCGACGGGTTGCCGAAATACTCGACGACGTCGGCCGGCCACTGGTTGGCTTCACACAGCAGAACGCGGTCCGGGTAGTCGCGGTCGATCTCCTTGCGGACCCGCCGCAGGAACTCGTGCGTCTCCGGCAGGTTCTCGCCGTTCGTGCCGTCGCGCACGTACAGGTACGGGACGGCGTCGAGGCGGAACCCGTCGATGCCGAGGTCCAGCCAGAAGCGCAGCGCGTCGATGATCGCCTGCTGGACGCCGGGAGAGTCGAAGTTCAGGTCCGGCTGGTGGCTGAAGAAGCGATGCCAGAAGTACTGCTTGCGCACCGGGTCGAACGTCCAGTTCGACGGCTCGGTGTCGACGAAGATGATGCGCGCGTCGGGAAAGCGGGCGTCGTCGTCGTTCCACACGTAGAAGTCGCCGTACGGGCCTGTCGGGTCGGAGCGCGAGGCCTGGAACCACGGGTGCTGGTCGGAGGTGTGGTTCATGACGAAGTCGATGATCACGCGCATGCCGCGCTGGTGGGCTGCGTCCAGGAATCCTTGGAAGTCGTCGATGGTGCCGAACTCGGGCAGCACGCCGCAGTAGTCGCTGACGTCATAGCCGCCGTCACGCAGCGGGGACGGGTAGAACGGCGGCAGCCACAGGCAGTCGATCCCGAGCCACTGCAGGTAGTCGAGCTTGTCGGTCAGCCCGCGCAGGTCTCCGGTGCCGTCTCCGTTCGAGTCGGCGAACCCGCGCACCAGCACCTCGTAGAAGACGGCGCGCTTGAACCAGTCCGGGTCGGACGGCAGAGGGGTCGACTGGGTCACGTGACCTTCCTAGCAGGAGGAGGCGGGGCGGGGTCGGGGGACGATCAGGATTGCCGGACGCTGAACACGTGCGCCGGCTGGGCGTGCGGGTCCAGCCGGACGTAGTTGCGCTCGCCCCACTGGTATTCGGCGTCGGTCAGCAGATCGTGAACGGTGAAGCCGCTGGTCCACTCCATGCCCAGCGCGGCGAGGTCGAGCGTCACGGTCGCCTCGCGCCACTCGTGCGGGTTGACCGTGCACACCACGACAACGGTGTCCCCGGTCGCGGCGTCGCGCTTGCTGTACGCGATCAGCTCCGGGTTGTCGACCTCGTGGAAGACCAGGTTCCGCAGCTGCTGCAGCGCAGGGTGTTCGCGCCGGATGCGGTTCAGCTTGCCGATCAGCGGAGCCAGCGACCGTCCGTCCGCGATCGCGGCCGCGAAATCGCGTGGCCGCAGCTGGTACTTCTCCGAGTCCAGGTACTCCTCGCTGCCCGGCCGCAGGTTCAGGTGTTCGTACAGCTCGTACCCGGAGTAGACGCCCCAGGTCGGCGAGAGCGTCGCGGCCAGCACGGCGCGGATCGCGAACGCCGCCGGCCCGCCGTGCACGAGGTAGTCGTGCAGGATGTCCGGCGTGTTGACGAAGAAGTTCGGCCGCATGTGCGTGGCGGACTCGACCAGCTCGCGGCCGTAGGTCTCCAGCTCCTCTTTCGTGTTGCGCCACGTGAAGTAGGTATAGCTCTGGTGGAAGCCGACCTTGGCCAGCTCGTGCATCATCGCCGGACGCGTGAACGCCTCGGCCAGGAACAGCACGTCCGGATCGGTTTTCTTCACCTCCGCAATCAGCCACTGCCAGAAGTTGATCGGCTTGGTGTGCGGGTTGTCGACGCGGAAGATCGTCACGCCGGCGGCGATCCAGTGCCGGATGATGCGCAGGCACTCGGCGTACAGGCCCGCCGGATCGTTGTCGAAGTTGAGCGGGTAGATGTCCTGGTACTTCTTCGGCGGGTTCTCCGCGTACGCGATCGTGCCGTCCGGCTTGGTCGTGAACCACTCCGGATGCTTGTCCACCCAGGGGTGGTCCGGCGCGGCCTGCAGGGCGAAGTCGATCGCGACCTCCATGTCCAGCTCCCGCGCTCGGCGGACGAACGCTACGAAGTCGTCCATCGTCCCGAGATCGGGATGGATCGCGTCGTGGCCGCCGTGGCGTGAGCCGATGGCCCACGGCGAGCCGACGTCCCACTCGGCAGCCACGAGCGTGTTGTTCGGCCCCTTGCGGTTCACCTCGCCGATCGGGTGGATCGGTGGCAGGTACACCACGTCGAAGCCGAGGGAGGCGACGTAGTCCAGGTGCTCGGTCGCATCGGCGAACGTGCCGTGCCGCAGCGGCTTCGCGGGCGCGACGGGATCGCCGGCCAGTTGCGCACCGATCGAGCGCGGGAAGAACTCGTACCAGGACCCGTACAGCGCGCGCGGCCGGTCGACCCACAGCGGGTAGCGCGGCGAGCTGGTGACCAGCTCGCGGATCGGGTGGTCGTACACCAGCCGCTGCAGGTAGTCGTCGAGTGCGGGCGCGACGCGGTGCGGCAGGTCCAAGGTGGTGTCCCGCAGCGCGCGGGCCGCGGCCTGGGCGCGGGGGCGTTCGGCCTTCGGCAGCGTGCGCGCGTGCTGGTCGAACAGGAGCGCGCCGGACTCCAGGTCGTTCGCGAGTTCCTGGCTGCCCTGCCCCGCCTCCAGCTTGGCCGTCACCGCGTGGTGCCACGTCGACATGGGATCGCTCCACGCCTCGATGGCGAACGTCCACATCCCGACGCGGTCGGCGACGACCGACGCGTGCCACTGGTCGGTGCCGACCTCGCCGGGGCGCATCCGCTGGGTGCGGACCTTGCGCCCGGCCGCATCGCGCAGCACGACGCTGGCGCCGACGGCGTCGTGTCCCTCGCGGAACACGACGGCGGAAACCGGTACCGGCTCGCCGACGACGGCGCGCGCGGGGAACTCCGCGGACACCGTCGAACCGACGACCGGACTGACAGCGGTGAGCCCGATTCTTCCGACCACGGACGTACCGTACCCAGGTTGCCGGTGACTGTAAGCCTTTCCACCCGGGGTGCTAGCGTGCGGCTGGTGAAGGCATTACGACGGCTGACGGTCCGTGCCGCGTTTCCGGCAGAGTTGGCCAAACTGGGTGAAATCGTCGAGAACCTGCGCTGGACGTGGAACTCCGACGCCCAGGAGCTGCTCGAGTCGGTCGACCCGGAACTGTGGGCGCTGTCCGGCCACGATCCGCAGCGCATGCTCGGCGAGGTCAAGACCGAGCGCCTGGCCCAGCTCGCCGGCGAGCGCAAGTTCCTGCGCCGGCTCGAGGACGTCCACGACGACCTCACCGACTACCTGTCCCGTCCGCGCTGGTACCAGGAGCAGCGGACGGCGGGAGCGGATCTGCCGGATTCCATCGCCTACTTCTCACCCGAGTTCGGGATCACCGAGGTCCTGCCGCAGTACTCCGGCGGCCTCGGCATCCTCGCCGGCGACCACCTGAAGTCGGCCAGCGACCTGGGCGTGCCGATCATCGGCGTCGGCCTGCTGTACGGCTCGGGCTACTTCCGCCAATCGCTGTCCCCGGACGGCTGGCAACTGGAGCACTACCCGTCCCTCGATCCGCAGGGCCTTCCCGTCCAGGCGCTGCACGACGCGCAGGACAACCCGGTGCGCGTTGCGCTGCCGCTGCCGCAGGGCCGGGTCCTGCACGCACAGGTCTGGGTCGCCAAGGTCGGCCGCGTTCCGCTGCTCATGCTCGACAGCGACATCGAGGAGAACGACACCGCCGCGCGGCAGATCACGGACCGCCTCTACGGCGGCGACGCGGAGCACCGGCTCGAGCAGGAGTTGCTGCTCGGCGTAGGCGGCGTGCGCGCGATCCGTGCCTACTGCGCGATCACCGGTACGCCCGCGCCGCAGGTCTTCCACACAAACGAGGGCCACGCCGGCTTCCTCGGCGTCGAACGTATCCGCGAGTTGGTTGACTCCGAACACTTGGGCTTCGACGAGGCGTTGCAGGCGGTGCGGGCCGGCACGGTGTTCACCACGCACACCCCGGTTCCGGCCGGCATCGACCGGTTCTCGCGTGACCTGGTCGCGCAGCACGTGGCCGCGATGTCGGCGCTGCCCGTCGAGCGCGTCCTCGACCTGGGCAGTGAAGAGGATCCGACGATCTTCAACATGGCGCACATGGGCCTGCGCCTCGGTAAGCGCGCCAACGGCGTCTCGCTGCTGCACGGCCAGGTGAGCCGCGAGATGTTCGCACCGCTGTGGCCCGGATTCGACCCGGCCGAGGTACCGATCACGTCGATCACCAACGGAGTGCACGCCCCCACGTGGATGGCGCGCGAGGTCGTGGAACTGGCCGAGCGCGAGGTCGGCACCGTCGCGGTCGCGGAGGGCAACGGTTGGGACGCGGTCGACAAGGTCAGCGACGCGGAGCTGTGGCGGGTGCGCGGCGAGCTGCGCGAGCGGCTGGTGCGCGAGGTGCGCCGGCGCGTCCACAACTCGGCGCTGCAGCGGGGGATGAGTGAAGCCGAACTCGGCTGGACGGCCTCGGTGTTCGACCCGGACGTGCTGACCATCGGCTTCGCCCGCCGCGTGCCGTCCTACAAGCGGCTGACGCTGATGCTGCGCGACCCGGACCGGCTGCGTTCGCTGCTGCTGGACCCCGAGCGTCCGGTGCAGATCGTGATCGCCGGCAAGAGCCACCCGGCCGACGACGGCGGCAAGGAACTCATCGCGCAGATGGTGCGCTTCGCCGACGATCCCGAGGTGCGGCACCGCATCGCCTTCCTGCCCGACTACGACATCGGCATGGCGCGCTACCTGTACTGGGGCGTCGACGTCTGGCTGAACAACCCACTGCGCCCGCTCGAGGCGTGCGGCACGTCCGGCATGAAGGCGGCGCTGAACGGTGCGCTGAACCTCTCGATCCGCGACGGCTGGTGGGACGAATGGTTCGACGGCGACAACGGCTGGGCGATCCCGACCGCCGACGGCGTAATCGACCCGGACCGGCGCGACGAGATCGAGGCCAACGCGCTGTACGAGCTGATCGCCAAGCGCGTCACGCCGCGTTTCTACGAGCACGACAGCAACGCGATCCCGACGCGCTGGGTGCAGATGGTGCGCCACACGCTGAAGTCGCTCGGCCCGAAGGTGCTCGCGAGCCGGATGGTCATCGACTACGTCCAGCGGCTGTATGCGCCCGCCGCCCTGTCGTCCCGCCGGATGTCCGCCGACGGGTTCGTGTGCGCGAAGGAGCTCGCGGGTTGGCGCTCGCACGTCCTCAATGCGTGGCCTGGCGTGCGCGTGCTGTACGTCGACTCGCAGCTGCACGGTGACGCGCAGCTGGGTGAGCGCCTCGCGCTGCGTGCCGAGGTCGCGCTCAACGGCCTGGACGCCGCGGACGTCGAGGTGCAGGCGGTGTTCGGCACGGTCGACACCGACGACCGGCTCTCGGACACCGAGCAGCTCGTGCTCTCGCTGGTGGAAAGCGGCGAGGGGGCCAGCTGGTTCGCCGGCGAGATCCCGCTCGATCGCACCGGACCGTTCGGCTACACGGTGCGCGTGCTGCCCAAGCACGGCGAGCTGGCCAGCCCGGCCGAGTTAGGTGTTGTCGCGCTCGCCTGAGCGGGTATCAGCCGATACCGGAGTCGGCGTCGGCGATCAAGCCGTGACGAACCGCGAGTGAGGCGGCCTCGAGCCGGGAGTGGACGCCGAGCTTGGTCAGCACCGCTTGGACGTGGGTGCGCACCGTGGTGCTGGAGACACCCAACTGGCGGGCGATCGACCTGGTGTCCCGCCCGGCAGCAAGGAGCCTCAGGCACTGGAATTCACGCTGCGTCAGGTAGTTGGCCAGCCGGAGCAGCTCTGCCGTCTTGGCGTCCGCCGGCGGCGCCGGCGCCAGCGCCCGCTCGACGACCCGCTCCGTGCCGGCCATGACCTGTTGCATAACCCGCACCAGGACGGCGACGCCGCGCGTCTTGTGAACGTAGGCGCTCGCGCCGCGGTCCAGTGCTCGGCGCACTGTCTGTGCATCCCCGTCGGCGGTCAGCACGACGATCTTCGTTTTCGGCCCGATGAGCGCGAGATCGTTCATCGCGGCCAAGTCCGGTGCGTCGTCGAAATGCGATTCGAGCACCCATAGATCCGGTTGCAGCGCGATGACGGACTCGCGGGCGGATCGGTAGGACGTGTCGGCCGCGAGCACCCGATGTCCGAGCTGGCCCAGGACCGATGTCAATGCCTCCAGGAAGACGACTTGGTCGTCCGCGAGGATGATGTCGAATTGTCCGCCCATGGCGTCGCCCCGTCCGCTCCCCAGAGCTGGTAGCTCTCTGCTGAGCACTGCTCGAGACAGTAGATCTCGATCGGGGCGGGCGGCAACCATGCGCCGGCTCGGCGCGGGTGCCGTGGCGAGAAACATCGGAGCGTGCGCTAGTTCGCAGGCACGGCCGACAGGATCAACCGCACCGCGCACCCGCCGAGGTCGCCCGCCGTGATCTCCATGCGCCCGCCACACAACTGGGCTGCTTCCCGGACGATATCGAGCCCGAGCGACCTGCCGCTGGACGCGACCGCGCCGAACCCGGGACCGTCGTCCTCGAACTCGATGAGCGCGGTATCGGCACTCGTCGAGATTCGGACGGCGACGTGGCCGGTGGGCCCAGCGGCCTCGAGCGCGTTCCAGAGGATATTGCGGACTGCCCGGCCCAACTCGATGCCATTGGCATACACCATGGCCGGTAACGCATCGATCGATATGCGCGTCGAAACGTGCGTTCGGGTGCTCGTGACGAGCCGGGAGAGCATCCAGTCGAGGCGCACCAGTTGCGGCCGATTGCGCGTGCCGTCCAGGCTCTCTCCGGAATCGCTGCAGTACGCCTGGACGAGCGTGCGCAACCACTTGGTCTCGTTGACCAGCATTCCGGCTCGCAGCCTGTCCTCGCTGTTGAGCGCCGGCGAATCGTGTAATAGCGAGGCGAGCAGGACGATCGTGCTCAATTCGTGTAGGACGTCGTGATCCAGGCGCTGACGATCCTGGCTCACAACCGCGTCCGGCATGCTGCGCAGTGCGGTGCGGCGTTCGGCGCGCGCGGACGACTGCTCAAGACTGCCGCGCATCTGGCCCCGACGCGCCGCCCCCCGATCCGTCATGGCCGGTCCAATCTGCGATGAGTCCTTGTCATGACCCGCTCGGTCGGCCAACCAACCGAGTGGCAATTCGGGTCACATCTCACGCTTTGGACTCGAGCATATGTCGCCAAACGGTCGGTCGACGCATGGCTAAAGGCGATTTGGCACGCAAAATGCGGATCGCGCGGTGGAATTGATATCAAGTATTTTTTACCGAGCTGCGCGATTGGGAGATTTTGCCAATGGACGCGGATTCATCGAATCGCGATGAAAGCACGTTCTAGCAGTAATTGTCCGAGTGTGACCGGCCTTCCGCATGGTCGGCACCCGACCGCCCGGATCATGTGTGCGGGCCCAAACCAGAGCTTGCTCATATCCACGCGGAGGGGAATCGTTCGATCGCATGCAGCCCATCTCGGTGCTGGTCGTGGACGACCACGCGGTGTTCGCCGACGCGCTGCGCGCGCGCCTTGATGCCGAGCAGGATCTCGCGCCCGTTATCGTCGCGTACAGCGTTGCCGCGGCCCGCGCGAAGCTCGCCGCTCAACGGCCCGACGTCGTGATCCTGGACATGTACCTCGGAGACGGGAGTGGCCTTCAGGTCGCAGACGAGGTGCGGGAACTGGCACCCGAGGCACGGATTCTCATGCTGAGCGCGTCGGATTCGGTCGACTCGGTCGTCGACGCGCTCGCGTCGGGTGTTCGCGGCTGGATGTCCAAGACCGTCGAGATCACCGAACTGATCGACGCCATCCGCGCCGTGCATCGCGGCGAGGCGTGGCTGCATCCGGCGTTGCTCGGCCAGGTCCTCGCCGCCCAGATGCGCCGTAGCGCCAGCCCGCCTCCGGATCCGCTGGGTGCGTTGACGGAGCGCGAGCGGGAGGTCCTTGACTGCCTCGCTGCGGGCATGAGCCGTGCGGAATCGGCCGCGCGACTGCAGGTGTCGGTCAACACGGTCCGCAGTCACATCCAGAACCTGACGGCCAAGCTCGGCGTCCACACGACTCTCGAGGCGGCGGCCTTGCGGAACTCCCAGCGGTCGTTGCCCAACCGGGACCTGGCGTAGGCCCTGCGCCGGTGATGCAAACGACGTAGACGATCTCGTCCGTCGCGACGAGTCGGTTCGTTCGTCGCGCTGCGTACGGTGGGTTACGCCAGAGTGTGTCCCCGGGGGGGTGTGACATGAGCGCTGGACGTTGCCGTGATCGCGGTGCCGCTGATCGCCCGCGAGTCGCTGTGATCTGCTCGGTGCACGGTATGGGCCGCGCCGTCGTCGAGATGCTGGCGGGCGAACTCGTGGACGTCGTGGTCGTCGTCATCGCGCGACCGCGGCCGCGTGCGCGGTTCGATCAGGATGTGCTGGTCGGGACCTGTGCCGCAGCGGGCATTCCGCTGATCGTCATCGACGGCAGTGACGCGAGGCGGATCGTGACCACACTTGCCGCACAGCGTCCCGATCTGCTCGTCCTGATCGATTGGCGAGGGCCGGTGAGCCCCGCGCTGCTTGCGACCGCTCGCCTGGGCGGCGTCGCGATTCACCCGTCGCTGCTGCCGAAGTACCCCGGTCCGGATGCCGTCAACTGGGCCATCCTGCAGGGCGAGCAGGCGACCGGGGCGACCCTGGCATCGCTGGACCGTCGCGGTTCGCTGGGCACTGCAGCCGCCCAGCGGTCCGTCCGCATCGGAGCCAACGACACCTTCGGGTCGGTCTCCCTGGCTGTGGACGAAGCGAGTGCCGAACTGCTCGGGGAGTACCTACCGACCCTACTGAGCGGTAGGCGATTGCCACGGTGCCAGCCGCTGGACCCGCTCATCGCGCCGTTACCGGCCCGGACGCCGGACATGGGCGTGATCGACTGGACGCTGTCGGCACGGATGCTGCACGACTGGGTCCGTGCATTGACGATGCCGGACTCGGGCGCATTCACCACCTTGGGTGGACGCAAGGTGATGGTGTGGGCGACCAGGTTGCCCTCGCCGCGAGAGCCGGTGGGACCGCCGGGCGAGGTCATCGGATTCGACAGGGGCGGCGTACGCATCGGAGTCGGCGATGGCAGCCTGGTGGTCAGGCGGATGTCGTATCCGGACAACCCGCCGGTGCCGGCGGGGCTCTGGTGCAGGGTGAGCGGTGTAAACGTCGGCAGCCGGTTCGACCTCGCGTCGGCGGACCGCGTCGCATGGGCCCGTGGCGAGGGCTGGCGAACGCCTGAAGGCGAAGCGCGATCCGTTTCCTAGACCTACGCGCGCGTGTCACACTCGGGGTGTGGCGTCGACGATCAGAACCGACTGCACCTCGTGCGGGACGGTCGACGTGTCGGTGACGGCCGGCCGCCTGTTGCTGGGCACCGCACCCGGCGTCAGCAACGTCGTGGAATTCACCTGTCCGAACTGCCGGCAGGTCGGGCGCCACGCGGTAGATGAGCGCGGCACTCGGCTGCTGTCCGCGGCGGGCATCACCCTTGCCTATCCGGACGATCTGTCCAACCGCAGCGTGGACACCAGGGTTCTTTGACGCGACTCCTGCTCGCCAGCCGCTGACTCCGCTTGCAACTCGGCGAGGGATCTTCAGAACCGACGGTCAGCCCGCTGAAGTTCACCCCCCTATCGCTCAGATTGCGTAGGCGCGGTGCGCACTTTGCATGAATACATCGCTCCTCGATGCGACGACTGTTCCGTCTTGGCGACGCCCGGACGGTAGGGCGGCCGCGTCCATCTTGGGGGGTGGCAATTCGTGTGTGAGGCTGAGGAGTGCGCCTGCGTCCGAACGCAGGTGCGGGACGTGGCGGTGGTGATCCCGACTCGGAACGAGGCGGGAAACGTTGCGCCGGTGATTCGGCGCCTGGACGCCGCGCTCGGGACTCTCGACGCAGAGATCCTGTTCGTCGACGACAGCGACGACGACACCCCCGAGTGTGTCGCCGAGCAGATCGCCTTGTGCGCGCGGCCGATTCGTCTGCTGCACCGTGCGGCGGGGGAGCGGGCGGGTGGCCTCGGCTCGGCGGTCCTTGCCGGCATGCGTGACTCGTCCGCCAGATGGGTGGTCGTGATGGACGGCGACCTTCAGCATCCGCCCGAGATCGTCTCCGAGCTGATCGGCGTCGGCGATAACGAGCAGGCGGACGTGGTGGTCGCCAGTCGCTACGTGGGCTCCGGCAGTGCGCAGGGGCTCGCCTCGTCGACGCGCGCATGGGTTTCCGGGGGCGCGACGCGTCTGGCGAAAGCAACGTTTCCGCGCCGCCTGCGTGACTGCACGGACCCGATGAGCGGCTTCTTCGCGGTACGACTGGACAGCCTGCCGCTCGATCGCTTGCGTCCCAACGGGTTCAAGGTGCTGCTCGAAGTTCTGGCGCGGTCGCCCAAGCTGCGCGTGGCGGAATACCCGTTCACGTTCCAGGACCGGCTCAGCGGGCAGAGCAAAGCGTCATGGCGCGAGGGAACGCTGTTCGCGCGCCGACTGATGAGCCTGCGCCTGGCAACCCTGTTCGGCAGGCACAGTGCGCGCTTGGCGACGGTCGCAGGGTTCGGCGTCGCCGGAGCGACCGGCATCGCGGTCAACAGCGCGGCGCTGTGGCTGGGCGTCGAAGTTCTGAGCCTGCCGCTGCTGCTCGCCGCGGCCGTGGCCACCCAGATGTCGACGTTATGGAACTTCGTGCTGACCGATCGACTGGTCTTCCGGGGGTCGAAGCGCAGCCCTTGGCCGCTGCGCCTGCTGGGGTTCGCTGCCGTCAACAACGCCCTGCTCCTCGCCCGTCTGCCGTTGCTGTCCTGGCTCGTACACGGCGTTGGCGTCGCGTACCTCCCGGCCAACGTCGCGACCTTGATCACCGCCTTCGCACTGCGCTTCCTGATCTCTGACCGATGCCTATTCACCCGGAGGACTCCGATGACGATCGTCTCGAGCCGGCCGACACGCACCGCCGGTGCGGAGCGGGCCGAAATGCTTCGCCGCGCAGCGACGTCACGTTCCGGGCCGGTGGACGTGACCGTCGATCTTCGGGCTGGTGCGGCGCCCTCGATCCGGTGCCGTAGCGAGGCGATGCCATGGCGATACGACATTCACGGCATCGTCACCATCGGATCCGCTGTTCGACTCAAGGAACTCGACCACTTCCGCTCCGAGATCAACGGCCCGCTCGACATCACCATCCACCGGGGGCACTTCGGCAACGCTCACGCGCGCACCCGAGCCAGAGTGACGCAGTACGCGGCATCGGCGGCCGTCTCCTACGAGGAGCATCTCGGGCGGCTCGGATCCGACTTCCACGTGGACATGACCGACAACGTCAAGGTTGTGGTGGGTCCGCTTCTCGTCCGGTCACCGCACGTCCTCTACACGAACGTCGTCGAAGCGTTGCTGCGGTTCATCCTCGTCAGCCGCGGGTACATGCTGCTGCACTCGGCATGCCTGGAGCTCAACGGACGTGGAGTGCTGATCTCGGCGCTGACGGACACCGGGAAGACGGGAACGATCCTGCGCTTGCTGCGCGAGAACCCCAGTCGGTTCCTGTCCGACGACATGACGATCCTCGACCCCACCGGCAGGGCGTTGTGCTATCCGAAGCCACTGACGATCAGCCAGCACACCTTGCGCGCCATCAACGTGGGAGACCTCTCGGCGAAGGAGTGGCGGCGGCTGCGCGTGCAGAGTCGCTTGCACTCCAAGGAGGGACGTGGCATCGGAGCCCGAATGGGCGAGATGAACCTGCCGATCATGAGCCTGAACGCGCTGACGCAGCTCGTCGTGCCTCCGCCCAAGTATGTCGTCGATCGGCTCGTCCCATGTGGACACACGACATCCGTGCGCGTCGAGCAGCTGTTCATCATCGAGCGAAACCAGTTCCGGCTCGACCCGATCCGCCAGCTCGACCTTCTGGACGAGTTGATCGCCAATACTGACGACGCCTACGGGTTTCCGCCGTTCCGCTACTTCGCGCCGGCGCTCAACATCGGCGGGATCGGCTATGAGGAGCTACGAGCGCAAGAACGGCTCATCCTCACGAGTGCCGTCGCCGGTGTGCGGGCCCAGCGGCTGGCCACCCCAGACTTTTCCTGGGCCGACCACATTCCGCAGCTCACGCGGAATCTGGCCCGGCCTGAGCACAGCGCGAGCGTGTCGCCACTGCGCCCGCGCACAGCGTCAGTCGAAGCCAGTTGAGTCATGAGCGGCGCGCGCTCGCGTTCTCCGCGATCCATGATTGGGCAGCTGATCGCCTGTCTCGGCGGGACAGCCGTCTTGACGGTCGCGCTCGGTGTTCCGGCGCACGCGTCGGCTCCCGTGAGTACAGCATCGACGTCGGCCGTGGCCGCATCTGCTGATGCCTATAGCGCGCACCTGACGCGGGCGCCGTACCTCACCGACCTCGTGGATCTGCACGTTGCGATCAACTTCGCGACCGACCGCTCGGCGACCAAGGCAAGCATCAGGTACGGCGTGGTCGACCAGACGGGGACGTGCTCGGCCAGGGTGACCGTCGCAGCAACGAGGATCGCGATCAAGGTCGGAACCGTCGCCGAATACCAGTGGACCGCCGAGGTGGGCCTACCCGCCGACGGGACGTACTGCTATCGCGTGTACCTGGGCAGCACCGACCTGCTGGGCGCCAACGCCTCACCCCAATTCACCACGCAGGTGCCTGTCGGGAGCACGGCACCGTTCAGCTTCGACGTGTTCGGCGACTGGGGAGCCGTCGACTCGAGCGGTAACAATCAGGGCCAGGCCGCGCTCATGACCCAAATAGCCGCGAGCGGTGCGCGATTCGCGGTCACGGTCGGCGACAACGGATACCCGAACGGCAGTCAGATCAACTACGGCGATCTGCAGCAGACGGGTGCGGCCACTAGCGCGATCTTCGGCCCGCAGTTCTGGACGGTGCCCGGCGCGAGCATGCCGATATTCACCGCGGCGGGCAACCATGGCCTGTCGGGGACCGCACATACCGATATCACAACGTGGACCGAGGCCAACGCTGTGAAGACCTCGGGCGGCCGGTATCAGAACGACGTCTACTGCTGCGTGAACCAGAGTGCGTCCGCGAACTACGCGAGCGAGTGGTACGCCTTCGACGCCGGCAACACCCGCTTCTATGTCCTCGATTCGGCCTGGGGCGACACCAACGGCGGAGCTGCCACCCCGTACGCCAACGACGCGGCGGCCCACTTCGCGCCGGGCGATCCGGAATACGACTGGTTGCTCAACGACCTCAAGACGCATTCGAGCCAGCTGAAGTTCGCCTTCTCGCACTACCCCTTCTACGCCGACAACCCCGACGACACGTCCGACACCTTCCTAGAGGGACCGACCGGTCTCGAAGGGCTACTCGGAAAGTACGGGGTCAACCTCGTCTTCAACGGTCATACGCATGTCTACGAGCGAAACACCGCGAGTGCCCCTGGGATGCCCATCACCTACGTAACCGGCGGAGGTGGCGGAACACCCGAGCCGATCGGGCCGTGCCACCCCTATGACGCGTACGCGATCGGATGGTCGCCGACGACCCTGAAGGGTTCTGCGTGTGGCACCGCGACGAAGCCGACCGCTGTGGCGAACGTCTACCACTTCCTGAAAGTGACGGTCGACGGACCGGAGGTGACTGTTGCCCCGACCGACTCACTGGGTGGCACCTTCGACGTGCAGACCTACACGTTCGCAGTGCCTCCGGACACCTACATCGACAGCGCGCCGACCGACCCGACCGGTAGCACGAGCGCAACGTTCACGTTCCACGCGACAGCCGACTCGGCAACCTTTGCGTGCGCGCTGGACGGTGGTGCCGCGACGCCGTGCACCAGCCCCGTCACGTATTCGGGATTGGCATCGCAACAGCACACCTTCGCCGTCGCGGCCACGGCCGGCGGTCTGACCGACTCCAGCCCCGCGACGGCCACCTTCACGGTGGACACCACTGCGCCCTCGGCGCCGTCCGGGCTTACCGCGACTACGCCGTCGTCGTTCGAGGTGGACCTCGCCTGGACGGCCGCACACGACAACTTGGGTGTCACCGGGTACCGGCTCTACCGTGACGGCGCCCCGTATCGGGACCTCGGCGCGGTTACCAGTACCACCGACACGGTCTCGGCCGGCGCGACCCACGACTACTCGGTGACCGCCCTGGACGAGGCGGGCAACGAGTCCGCTCCGGACGGGCCGATCTCCGTCACCACGCCGGACGCGCCGGCGCCGGTGTTCAGCGACGGCTTCGAGTCCGGGAACTTCGCTGCCTGGTCGTCCCACGCCGGACTCGTCGTCGAAAGCACGACAGTGGGCTCCGGCGGCTTTGCAGCAGAAGGGAGGACGACTGCCGGTAACACGTACGCGAAGAAGACCCTGCCGGCGACCTACCCCGACGCGTACGCGCGAGTCGCATTCGACGTCGTTTCGCAGGCGAGCCAGGTCAATCTGCTCCGGCTGCGCGACAGTTCCGGCGCGTCCCTGTGCTACCTCTACATCGACACCGCGGGCCGGTTGGGCTACCACAACGACGCGCTGGGGAAGAACGTCGCGAGCACCATCGTGCCCGGTCCCGGGTGGCACTCGCTGCAGGTGCACCGGCTTGCCGACACCGGTTCCGGGACGACCACCGGTGCGCTGCAGATCTGGCTCGACGATTCCCTGGTCGAGACGCTGTCCAGCACCGCGGTCGACGTCGGCGCTGCTCCCGTCGGAGCGATGCAGATCGGCGAGACGCAAAGTGGCCGTACCTACGACGTCGTCTTCGACGATGCTTCCTTCGGCACCGCCCGGTTAGGGCCCTCGTGAGAATGGCACCGCCGCACGGTGTGGACGGCGCGTCCCTCATCCGGGTCCAGCGCCCAACACCAATCGCCGCCGTCGCATGGTCCCCCCCACGTGCGGCGGCGGCCCTCAACGCCGCGAGAACCAGATGGTTCGAGCTCGCGGTGTTGGCGGCAGCCCTGGCAGGGGGAGGCGCGCTCAGGTTCGTGAACCTCGGCGGAGTCGGCCTGAACAGCGACGAGGCGGTGTACGCCGCCCAATCCGGCTCGCTGGCCCACAACCCGCACTTCACCTCGATGTTCCCGGTAGTGCGGGCGCACCCGCTCCTGATGCAAGTGGCGCTGTCGGTGTTCTACCGACACGGGGTGCCGGACAGCGCGGGCCGATATGTCGGTGCCGCCTTCGGGCTGGCGACGATCGCACTCGTCTACGTCCTGGGACGGGTGTTGTACGACGGCCGTGTCGGTGCCATCGCCGCGTTGCTGCTCGCCGTGATGCCGTACCACGTGGCGATCAGCCGGCAGATCCTGCTGGACGGTCCGATGACCTTCTTCGCCACCGCATCCCTGGTCTGCTTGGCCCTCGCCGCCCGTACGGGCCGCGGACGTTGGCTGGTCGCTGCGGGCGGATGTCTCGGGTTGGCCGCGCTGTCGAAGGAGACCGCAATCATCCTGCTCGGATCGGCGTTCGTCTTCCTCTCCGTGACCAACCGGATGTGGCGACCGGTCCGCTTCCCGCTGTTCGGCGCCGCCCTCGCGATCGGACTCGCGCTCACGTACCCGCTGCTGACGGCAGTCGCGGGTGGGTCGCGAAGCGGGCAGTCGTACCTGCTGTGGCAGCTCAGCCGGACCCCGAACCACAGTTTCGCGTTCTATCTCACGAGCGTCACTGCGTCGATCGGTTATGTGCTCGTGGCAGTCGCCGCACTGGGATTGTTCCTCCGGCGGCCGCTCACCTGGCGCGAGACGCTGCTGCTGTCGTGGATCGTCGTGCCCGTCCTGTTCTTCGAAGTGTGGCCGGTCAAAGGCTTCTCGTACTTACTTGCCTGCGTACCGGCGGTGGCGGTGTTGGCGGCGCGGGTTCTTGCGCACGCCCCGCGCACGACTCGTCCGTTGGGGGGCCGCCTGGTGGTCCTCGCGGTCTCCGTCGCCTGCATCGTTTCGCTTCTCGTGCCAGCGGTCCGGGGCGTGGTCCGCCAGCCGACGGCGGGGCTGGCCGGCGCGGGCGGAACACCTGGTGGGCGTGAGACGGGGCGCTGGATCGCGGTCAACCTGCCTGCTGACGCACACCTGCTCACCATCGGTCCGTCGATGGCGAACCTGATCGAGTACTACAGCGGCCGGGCTGCGAACGGGCTATCGGTGAGCCCGAACCCGCTGCACCGCAACCCTTCGTACCAGCCGGTCGGCAACGCCGATGCCGCGCTTCGTTCGGGGCGATTCCAATACGTCGTCTGGGACGTCTACTCCGCTCGTCGTTCACCGACCTTCGGCGACCGCGCCTTGACGTTGGAGCGCCGCTTCGCCGGACGTCCTGTGCACATCGAACGTGACGGTGGCGGGCGAAAGCTCGTGGTGGTGTACCGGGTCACCGCGACTCCGGCGCGGCGTACCGCGTCCGCGCCACGCGTGAGTGCCGCATCGATCACCACGTCGCGCTCGACTGATTCACCGCCGGTCCGACAGCCGAACAGCGCCGTGATCTATGTCGGATACGGCGCTGCGGTTCTGCTCGCGCTTGCCTCGCTGGCGTGGGCTACCCCTGCTTGGCGCCGACGCCGGCGCCGGACGAGTGCGGGTGGCCAATGAGGTCTTCACGCGCTTGGGCCGCACCCGCGGCGGCTCTCATCGCGGCAAGCTCGGTCACGTTCCCCGGAGCTGTCATGGCAGCCGACGCGAGCGGAACGGTGTCGGTGCAGGTCGTGCCGGCGCTGGCAGGCGTCCAACTCGCCGTGGGCCCGGCTGTGGTCACGACCGACGGCGGCGGCCACGCAGTGGCGTACGTGAGCGACTTGAACAACATCGCGGACACGGTGTCACTCGTCTCGGATCAACTCGGTGCGAGAACCAGGATCGCGATCAGCAAGGTCAAGCCGTTGCCGCACGTGACCGCGTCGCAGAGCAATCTGAAGGTCGGTCTGGACGTCACGTCGCTGGTGCGCCTTCGGGTGAAGCCGGGAACGACCGATACGCCGGTGAGTTCGGTTCGGCTGCTGCGCCTGCACTCGATCACCGGAAAGGTGTTCAACGTGGATCCGGCGAGCGATCCGGTTGTTCGACTACTCTCGCGCCGCACCCGGCTGACGAACGACGTCCTCACCGCACAGCACGTCACCTGGTCGGTCGATCGGGTCGTGGCCGGTCCCGGGAACGCGGTGACGACTGCTGGGCCGCGCTTCGATCCGTTCGGCCAGCTCGACTGGAACCTGCAGCTTCGGCCGGTGCGTGGCACTGTCGAAATCCGCACCGTTCCGGCGCTCCCGCACGTGACGTTCGCGCTGGAGGGAACGACGGGCACGACCGGGCCAGACGGCAAAGCGCATGTTGCCGTGAGCGACCTCAACGACATCCCGGCAAGGTTGCGGCTCAGTACCCCCGCCGCGGGCTCCATGTCCGTGTCGCTGTTGCAGGTGACCAGGCTCAACCCCGGCGCGCCCTACCACCGTCGGGTACTCGCCGCGCTCGAGGTGCGCCGGAACGTCGAGCTGCGATTCGTAGATCCGTTCGGCGCCCGCGTTCCTGCCAGTCATGTCCAGCGGGTGGATCTCAGCGGTGGTGGGCCGACGATCACCCTGACCGGAGCGCAGATTCGCGCTCCGGTCAGCCTGCCGGAAGTGATTGCCACGCACGCCGAAGGCCAGTGGATCGTCCGGCCGATCACGTGGACGGTCTCAGCAGTTCGCTTCGACGGCGGTGACGCGGTGTTCGCCGGCAAGCAGCACTACCGCCCGAGTGCGGCCAAGACGTGGAACGTCACGCTTTCGGTCTTCCGTGTCAGGGTGCAGGTCCGTGACGCGCTCTTCGGCTCCGGCGTCGGAACCCACGTATGGATCACGCGTGCTGACGGCAGCGGTTTCGGGGTGCGGGTGGGAGCTGGAACGCCGGCAGTCGTCCCTAGCCTGGTGCGCGGGCTGTACGACCTGCGGGTCGACGCGGCCGTCTTCGGCAAGCACACCAAGGTGCTCGTGTCGCGCGACGATCTGGTGGAGGTCCGCGTCGTCACGCCGCTGGACATCGCGGTGATCGTGCTTACCGTCCTCGCCGTCGGGGTCGGCGTGATCCTGCTCGGCCGGAGAGCGTCGGCCAAGCGCATCGCGGCCACGTCTCGAAGCCGCCAGCAGTGACCGTCAGGCGGCGCCGGAGGCGGTTCGCCGCCGGGCTGGTCGCGTGCGCATTCGTAACGGCTCTGGGGCTGGTGGGATCGGGCAGCGCTGAGTCGGTGCCGGGGACGGACACGCATGCGGGTGTGCAGGTCTACGCATACTTCTACCAGTGGTTCACGCCCTCATCCTGGAACCGCGCGAAGGCCGATTACCCGCTCGTCGGCCGGTACAGCAGCGACAACCTTTCCGTTCTGCGTGATCAGGTCAGCCAGGCTCGTGCTGCGGGCATCACCGGGTTCTTGACGTCGTGGAAGAGCACCGATGCGCTGAATCGCCGCCTCGACATGCTTGTCGGGGTGGCTCATGCCCAGAACTTCAATCTCGGAATCGTCTACGAAGCGCTGGACTTCCAGCGACACCCGCTTCCCATCGCGACCGTCCAGAACGACATGACGTTCCTAGTGAGCCGTTGGGGGACAGCGCTGAACGCGTCCGGATTCCACAAGCCATTGATCATCTGGACCGGAACGGACCAGTACTCGGTGGCGGACATCGCTGCCGTCCGCTCGGCTCTGGGACCGAACGTGGATCTGCTGGCGGCCGCGAAGAACGTCGCCGACTACGAACGGGTGGCGCGGTACGTGGACGGCGACGCCTATTACTGGTCATCGGCGAATCCGGCGTCGCCGTCAACGCTGAAGAAACTGATCGCGATGGGCGCTGTTGTTCATTCGCATCACGGCATCTGGTTGGCCCCGGCGGCCAGCGGATTCGACGGTCGCACCCTCGGCCACACGCGGGTGATCGGCCGTGACGGCGGCCGGACCCTCGTGCGCAGCCTGAACGATGCGTTCGCGAGCTCGCCGGATGCCGTCGGCGTGATCAGCTGGAACGAGTGGTCGGAGAACACCTACATCGAGCCCGGGGAGCGGTACGGGGAGCGCGAGCTGACGGTCCTGCAACGCTATCTCGGCCGGTCGACGGCGGGAGCGGGGTTAGCAGGGACGATGACCGAGAACCGGCGAAAAGCCTCTCCGTGGACGGGCCTCGATGCCGCGGTGGTCCTTGCTGTCGTGTGCCTGACCTCCATCGCCGTCCTTGGCCGGCGCGCCCGGCGCCGAACGGCGACCCCCCGGCGGCATGCCCGGCGCCCGGCGTCGACCGGGCGGTTGGGCGCCGGTGTTTTCCGTTGACCGAGGTCGGACGCGTCCGGTCAGCGCTGCCGGTAGAGGTCGCGCAGCAGGGCGATCTCCGCACCGTGATGGGCCAGTTCGTCTTGCGCGTGGACGACCAGCGCGGCCCACGTCGAATCGGCCCACTCGCCCCAGGCGGGCCCGAGCGGTGACCACAGGCCGTCCGCGCCGAGCGCCACGATCCGCTCGCGGAACGCGACGTAGGCGTGCGCCAGCTCGTCCAGCGCTGGTTCGACGTCGTGATGCCACTCGCGGCCCTGGACGGACAACGGCCACGGACCGAGCGCGGGAGCGATGTAGCTGGCCAGGCACTCGGACGCGATGTGCCATACCCGCCAGGCGATCGTGGTGACCGGCGCGGGGTCCGGCTCGTCCGCGTCCCGTTCGGCGAGCCACACGTCGCCCTCGCGGCGCAGCGTCCACACGTCGGCGACCGGCTCCCAGAGGTATTCGTCCTGGCTCATCCCGGCAGCGCGTTCGCGCAGTCGGTTCCACGCGTCGTCGGTCCCGGTGAGCAGCAGCGGCAGGATCTCGCGGTCGGCCATGGGCAGACCGTATGCCAGCCTGGCGACAGCCTGTTACGACGCGCAGTTCGGCTGGACGCCGTAGCATGAGAGCTCGCCCTTCGAAAGGCGCGCCGATGCTGATCGTCCATGCGGTGTTCTGGCCGTGCTACCTCGGGCTCGCTGCGCTGACGTTCTCCGGTGAGCGGTGCCGCGGGTCCGACAAGGCCGTAGCGGTGTGCGCCGGACTGGCCTTTCCGGCCACTTGGTTCGTCTGGTACGTGCGTGATCGCTGGTTCGCGCCCGATCGCACGCGGGAGCCGGGGGGTTCAGCCGGCGCGCTCCGTGGCGGCGGTGGCTAGCGTGTCGAGCGCCTCGCGGGCCTCGGGATTGATCGCCTCCGTCTGCAGCGCTCGGCGGGCCTCGTCGGTGCGTTGCGCGATGCGCTGCTCCACCTGATCGAGTGCTCCGGTCGACACGACCACCTCGCGCAGCGCGGCCACACCCGCATCGTCCATCGAGCGGTCGCCGAGCTCGTGCTTGAGCAGTTCGGCCTCGACCGCGGACGCCGCCTGCATCGCGAGCGCGACCAGGAGCGTGCGCTTGCCTTCCCGCAGGTCGTCCCCGGCCGGTTTGCCGGTGCGTGCCGGGTCACCGAAGACGCCCAGCACGTCGTCGCGCAACTGGAACGCCTCGCCGATCGCGGCGCCGTACGCGGTGAGCGCGGCGAACACGTCGGGCCCGGCGAGGGCCGCGGCCGCACCCAGATGCAGCGGGCCTTCGACGGTGTACTTGCTGGTCTTGAACGCGGCCACGCGCAGCGCGTCCTCGATCGAGAAGTCCCCGCGTGCCTGCACCAGGACGTCCAGGTACTGGCCGGCCATCACCTGCTGGCGCATGTCGTCGTAGATCTCGCGGACCGCAGGGACGGCGACCGGATCCAGCTCGGCGCCCGCGAACATCGTGTCCGCCCAGGCGAGCAGCAGGTCGCCGATCAGGATCGCCGCGGCCGAGCCGAATACGTGCGCGTCGCCGGGCCACGCGTTGCCGCGGTGCAAGCTCGCGAACGCGGCATGTGTCGCCGGACGTCCGCGGCGGGTGTCCGAGTCGTCCATCACATCGTCGTGGACGAGGGCGCACGCGTGCAGCAGCTCGAGGCTCGCGGCCGCCGTGACCAGGCCGCGATCGTCTGCGTCGGCATCACGCGCCGCGCGCCAGCCCCAGTAGGCGAAGCGCGGACGCAGCCGCTTCCCACCGTCGAGCACGAGGGTCGTGATCGCCTCCGACACCGGTTGCAGCTCAGGACCGACCGCGGCGAGCGATGCGGTGCGGGTGTTGAGGAACTCGGTGAGCGCCGCGTCGACCCGGGCGATCAACAGTTCGTCGCGCGTCGGCACGGCCCGGACATTACGCTGAGCCCATGAGCAGGACGGTGCGGGAGTGCTTTGCGCAAGGACGGCCGACGCTGTCCTTCGAATTCATGCCGCCCAAGACGGCCGAGGACGAGCGGCGGCTGTGGCAGTCGATCCGCGAGCTGGAGCCGCTGCAACCGTCCTTCGTCTCGGTGACTTATGGCGCCGGTGGCTCGACGCGCGAGCGGACTGTGGAGATCACCGAGCGGATCGCGTCCGACACCACGCTGCTGCCCGTGGCGCACCTGACCGCCGTCAACCACTCCGTTGCGGAGTTGCGGGCGATCGTCGGGCGGTTCGCCGACGCCGGGATCGTGAACATGCTCGCGGTGCGCGGTGACCCGCCGGGCAACCCGACCGGCGAGTGGATCAAGCATCCGGAGGGCGTCGAGTACGCGTCCGAGTTGGTGGAGCTGCTGCGCGCCCACGGCGACTTCTGCATCGGTGTCGCGGCCTTCCCTTACAAGCACCCGCGCTCGCGTTCGATCGAGGCCGACACCGAGATGTTCGTGGCCAAGTGCCGCGCGGGTGCCGACTACGCCATCACGCAGATGTTCTTCGACGCCGACGACTACCTGCGGCTGCGCGACCGGGTCGTCGCGGCCGGATGCGACGTGCCGATCATCCCGGGCGTGATGGCTGTGACGAACATGGGCACGATCGGACGATCCGAGCAGCTGTCCGGCGCGCCGTTCCCGCCGGCGCTCGCGGCGAAGTTCGAAGCGATCGCGGACGATCCGGCGGCGGTTCGCGCGCTCGGCATCGAGCAGGCGATTGGGCTGACGCAGCGGTTGCTCGACGAGGGCGCGCCCGGCCTGCACTTCATCACCATGAACTACTCGAAGGCGACCCGCGAGGTCATGGCGGAAGTGTCGCTGCCCGTTCGCGTCTGAGTGTTCTTGCTCTTCCGTCGGCTCTTGTTGTCGGCTTTCGTTGCGCTGTGGTCGCCTTCATCGGTAGCGACGGGGGAGAGTGGCTCTCCGGCCGACCGCCGCTGCCGGCTTTCGTTGCGCTGTGGTCGCCTTGGTTCGGCGGCGACGGGGGAGAGTGGCTCCTTGCTCCGCTCGCGTTGCCGGGTTGCGGTTCCGGCTCTGCTTACTTGG
>DASTXN010000014.1:0-16644 GCA_035765515.1 Jatrophihabitantaceae bacterium
TTGGGGTGAGTGACGGGGCTCGAACCCGCGACGGGCTCTGCACCGCAACCAGGTGCTCTGCCTTGGGGTGAGTGACGGGGCTCGAACCCGCGACATCCTGGACCACAACCAGGTGCTCTACCAGCTGAGCTACACCCACCACGTTCGGTGGTGTCGCACCACCGAGCCGGGTCAGTCTACCCGGTCACCGGGAGTGGTTCCGACCACGCCCGACAGTGCCTTTGCGGCGGCCTGCGCCTGCTCCAGCGTTGGGCCGGGCGGCGGGACGAACAGGGTGCTGCGGTAGTACTGCAGTTCCTGGACGCTCTCCTTGATGTCGGCCAGCGCTCGGTGGGCCAGCCCCTTCTCCGGCTGCGATTGGTAAACCCGCGGGTACCAGCGCTTCGCGAGCTCCTTCAGCGAGGAGACGTCGATCATCCGGTAGTGCAGGTGCTCGTCCAGCAGCGGCATGTCCCGGTTGAGGAAACCACGGTCGGTCGCGATCGAGTTGCCGCACAGCGGCGCGGTGCGTTGGTCGGGCACGTGTGACTTGACGTAGTCGAGCACCTGCTTCTCGGCCTCGCCCAGGGTGATCGTCGACGCGCGGACAGCTTCGGTCAGACCCGAACTCGCGTGCATGTCCCGGACGAACGGGATCATGGTCTCCAGGACGTCGTCGGCCACGTGGATCACCAGGTCGAGGCCCTCGTCGAGCACCTGCAGTTCTGCGTCCGTCACCAGTACGGCGACCTCGATCAACGCGTCGCGCGCGAGGTCGAGCCCGGTCATCTCGCAGTCGATCCACACCAACCTGTCCGTCACGACTGCTGAGGCTATACGGGACGTGGCTACGGTGGGTCATAGACACCAGCGAGGAGGTCCACCGTGTCCGCCGAACCGATCACCCAGGCCGCCGTCGACACCGCGCTCGCCACGCTGCATCCGGACTGGACCGGCACCACCGAGAAGCTGTCCCGTTCCATCGAGTTCGCCGACTTCCCGACGGCCGTCGAGTTCGTCAACCGGCTCGCGCCGCGCTGCGAGGAGATGGATCACCACCCGGATCTGGCGCTGCGCTGGCGGATGGTCGACGTCACGCTCTCCACGCACAGCGCCGGGGGAGTGACCGGTCTGGACGTGACGCTCGCCGGCATCGTGGACGAGGTCGCCGGGACGCTCCCGCTCGCCAACTGATCCCTGCCTATGCCGCGTGGCGGCGTAGTTCGATGATGAGTTGCTGTTCCAGCGGTGAGCGTTTCGGCCGTGCGCCGGGCAGGGTCGGTGGCCGGCTGGTGTAGTGGTGGCCGGTGGGGGTGATGAGGTCTATTCGTCCGGCGGGTCCGGGTCTGGCGTGCCAGCCGGGTGCTTGTTTGGCGATGTTGCAGGCGACGCACAGCCCTCCGCCGTTGTCCAGGCTGGTTTTGCCGCCTCGTGCGGCGGGGTGGATGTGGTCGGTGTGCCGGATGGGTGCTTCGCACCAGGGGGTGCGGCAGGTCTGGTCGCGGAGGGCGATGAAGCGGCGCTGGTTTCTGGTGAACAGTCGCCGTCGGGTGTCCATGGCGACGAGTTCGCCGGTGTCGGGCCGGGTGTAGAGGCGGCGCAGCCAGCGGGGTGCGTCCGGGCGTAGGGCGAGCTCGCGGGCGGTGGTGGCGGGGATCGGGACGCCGTCGATCAGGGCGGGTTCGGTTCCGTTGCCGAGGAGGGTGTCGGTGTCGATGACGAGGTTGATCTCGACGGGTACCTGCTCGGCGGTGGTTTGTCCGGTGACGCGTTCCACGAGGGTGTCGGCCATGACCTGCCCCCGCCCACGCTCATCGCCAGTGGCGATGTTCGTGTCGGCTGCGCGGCCGAGGGCTGCGTAGACGGCGACGCCTTGCGCGACGGGCAGCAGCGCGGTGAGCCGGGTCATGGCGTCCGGCGCCGGTCGCAGGCTGACGCGGCGGTCGTTGGCGGAGTTGCTGAGCCGGTTCACGAATCCGGTGGGGTCGATCCGGTAGGCGGCTTTCTTCGCCTCGGTCTCGACCCGCTTGTCACCCAGCGGCTCCAACTTCGGGGCGAGCTCGGTGTCCACCTGCGCCCGGTGTTCGCGGGAGAGCCAGGCGGTTTCCCGCGCCACGAGCATCGCCCGCCACTCCGATGTCTTGCCGGCCTGCAGTTGCGCGAACGTGGCCGGCAGCTCGGCGGTGAGGATCTTCGCCCAGCCGACATACCGCCGTGCCTGGAAGTGCGACACCCGGCGAGCCAGCCCTACCTGACTGGCGATGCCCCGGTCGGCGCGTTCGGCCCGAACACCGGCGTCCAGTTGGGCTCGTCGTTGCGAGGCGGCGAACTCGGCGGTCTCCCGGGCCTGCACGGCGGCGGCTGTCGATTTCAGCTCTTCGAGCAGTCGGATCCGGTCGATGCGGGCTGCATCATCGGCGCCGCCGGGTAGTTCGCGCAGCGTGGCGATCAGCCCCGTGAGCGCGGTGGTGCCCGCGTCGACTGTCGAGACTGATTCGTGCATACATTCGATTGTAGTCCGGGAGCGCCTGGTGTCAACCCTTGCGGAAGGATTTTTCCCTTATTTCGCAAGAAGATTCCCGCCGCACGCTCTCACCGGGCAGAGCTGGAACGTAACCCGGAGACAACACGCAACCAAGATCGGAACCACACCGCCGTCGCCGCCAAAGAGAAGCGGCCGAGCAGCAACCGCAGCCCGGCAGTGGAATCGACCGAACGACAAGCGGCCCGTCGTCGCCGCCAAGAGACGCAACCAGCGCCGGAACGGAAGCCGGCAGCGCGAGCCGGACCGAACGACAAGTCGCCCGCCGTCGCCGCCAAGAGACGCAACCAGCGCTGGAACCGGACAGCCGGCAGCGCGAGCCGAGCGAACAACAAACCGTCCCGTCGTCGCCGCCAAAGCGAAGCAACCAGCGCTGGAACGGCCGGCAGCGCGAGCCAAGGGGAGAGCAAACCGCCCGCCGCCAGCCGGCCGGACTCAGCTGCTGCGCCAGCTCGCCATGCCGAGCGCGATGAGTCGCAGCTGCCGTTCGCTCGCGGACAGGAGCCGTTGCTCGTCCTCGCTGTGCCGGCGGTCCAGCTCCAGTAGCTGCAGCACCGTGTTCAGCATCGCGGCCACCATCAGGTCCGCGGCCATCTCCAGGTCCTCGGACGACCAGTCTGCGCCGGCGGTCAGTCGCGCCAGGTCGACGCTGAGCTCGCTGGTGAACAGTCGTAGCTCCATCGCAATGGCACGCCGCACGGCTGCGACCCCGCCGTAGCGCTCCCGCGTCAGGAACTGGAACTGCGCCGGATGCTCGCGCACCTGCCGCCCCAGGATCTCGACCGTCCCGGCGATGATGTCGCCGCGGCTGGATGTGCCACGGCGCGCGTTCCGGGTCATCTGGCGCAGCGGCCGCATGCACTCGTCCACGAGTTCGACGCCCAATGCGTCCATGGAATCGAAGTGCCGGTAGAACGCGGTCGGCACGATTCCTGCGTCCCGGGCCACCTCGCGGAGGCTGACGCTGGCCAGGCTCCGGGTCGTCACCAGGTGCAGCGTCGCGTCGAGCAGCTTCTGCCGGGTGCGCTCCTTGCGCTCGGCACGGACCCCGGGTCCGGACGCGTGCTCGGTCACAACCGGCAAGAGTACGCGCGTGCACACCGCGCCGCTGGCCGGTCGGCGTACCGCAGCTCACACCCTCCCGCAATTGACAGCCCGCTAGGTGCCCGTATTCACTAGTCAGTGAACGGGCGTACACCGAAATACTTCGGAGGACACACGATGGCTGTGCTGCAGCTCCTCGAGGCGCTGGCCACCCCGCACGGCGTGGACCGCTACCTCGAGCTGGTCAACCCGATGCTCACGGTCCGGGAACTGCGGGCCGAACTCACCGACGTCCGGCGCCCCACCGCGGACAGCGTCACCCTCACCCTGCGGCCGACCCGGCAGTGGCGCGGCTTCCGGGCCGGCCAGTTCGTCCAGATCACCGTCGACATCGACGGCGTGCGCCGCACCCGCTGCTACTCGCCGGCCTGCTCGCAGTACCGCGCCGACGGCAAGATCGAGCTGACCGTCCGCGCGCACCACGGTGGACTCGTCTCCCGCTACCTGTACGCGAACGCGCGGCCCGGCATGGTGCTCGGCCTGGCACAGGCGGACGGCACGTTCGTCCTGCCCGAGCAGCGTCCAGACCGCATCCTGCTGATCAGCGGCGGAAGCGGCATCACGCCGGTCATGTCCATGCTGCGCACGCTGCGCGAGGAGAACTACGCCGGCGAGCTGGCCTTCCTGCACTACTGCGACAGCACCGCGGACCTGCCCTACCTCGACGAGCTCGCCGGCCTCGATGGCGTCGTCCTCGCCACCACGCGCACCTCGGACGGACAGCTCACCGGCCGGTTCGGTCAGGAGCATCTGGACGCCGTCGCGCCCTGGTTCGCGGACGCGCAGACCTACCTGTGCGGACCGCCCGCATTGATGGCCGCGGTGCGCGAGCACTACCGCGATCTCGGCGTGGCCGACCGGCTGCACACCGAGGACTTCCAGCCGGTGCCGATCGTGAGCACCGGCGAGGCAACCGGAACCGTCACGTTCGAACGCTCCGGCACAGCCGCCGCGAACAGCGGCGACACCCTGCTGGTCCAGGCCGAGGCGGCCGGGCTCAACCCCGAATACGGCTGCCGCATGGGCATCTGCTTCTCGTGCACCCAGGTCAAGACCAGCGGTTGCACCCGCAACATCCGCACCGGCGAACTGAACAGCGATCCCGACGTCGAGGTGCAGTTGTGCATCAACGCGCCCGTCGGTGACGTAGCACTCGACATCTGAAAAGCCCCTAGGAGACCTGATGAGCATCACCCTCACCGAGCAGCAGATCGAGGACATCGGCCGCGAGCTCGACGAGCTGCGCCAGCGCGTCGTAGCCGACCTCGGCGCGGAGGACCGCGACTACATCTACAACATCGTCAAGGTGCAGCGCGCGCTCGAGGTCACCGGCCGCGGCTCGCTGTTCCTCGGCTTCCTGCCGCCGTTCTGGCTCGCGGGGACGGCCGCCCTGAGCCTGTCCAAGATCTTGGACAACATGGAGATCGGCCACAACGTCATGCACGGCCAGTACGACTGGATGCGTGACCCGGCGCTGAACTCGAAGATGTTCGAGTGGGACACCGCGTGCCCGGCCGACCAGTGGCGGCACTCGCACAACTACATGCACCACACGTACACGAACATCGTCGACAAGGACCGCGACATCGGTTACGGCATCCTGCGCATGGACCCGGCGCAGCGGTGGAACCCCTACTACCTGGGCAACCCGCTGTGGGCGTTCCTGCTGATGACGTTCTTCCAGTACGGCGTCGCGCTGCACGACCTCGAGGTCGAGAACGTGCTGGCCGGCAAGCGGTCCATGGCGGAGAACAAGAAGCTCTGGCGCGGCATCTGGCGCAAGACCGGCAAGCAGACGCTGAAGGACTACGTGCTGTTCCCGGTGCTCACCGGTCCGCTGTTCGCCTCGACGATCACCGCGAACGCGACCGCCAACCTGGTCCGCAACCTGTGGGCGTACTCGATCATCTTCTGCGGTCACTTCCCGTCGGGGGTCGCGACGTTCACCGAGCAGGAGTGCGAGGACGAGTCGCGCGGGCACTGGTACGTCCGCCAGATGCTCGGCTCGGCGAACATCACCGGCAGCAAGCTGTTCCACATCCTCAGCGGCAACCTGTCGCACCAGATCGAGCACCACCTGTTCCCGGACATCCCGGCCCGCCGTTACCCGCAGATCGCGGACGAGGTGAAGGCGATCTGCGAGAAGTACGGCCTGCCGTACAACACCGGCCGCCTGTCCAAGCAGCTCGGCTCGACGTGGGCCAAGATCTTCCGCCTGGCGCTGCCCGGCGGCGGCGACCCGAACGGCGAGCCGGCGATTACGGTGGTACCGACCGAGGCACGCGCGGCAGCCTGAGCGCACACGATCTGGCGGAGGACGGCATGGTCGGCAGGTTCGAGATCGGCAAGGACGTCGCGCAGGAACTGGCCGAGTCCGCGGCCGTCCACGTCGGGCGCATCTCCACGATCGTGACCGCCGCGGTGCGTGACATCGCCCGCGAGGTGGGTTCGTGGGCGACCGACGCGTTCGAGATGCGCGACGCGGCAGCGCGCGCCGAGGCCGACGACACGGACTAGCTCCGGTGTCTGGTATCTCGGACGCATGCGGGCGCGCCGTGCTGGCCGCGGCGGCCGCTGACGGTGTCCCATAGAGGCCGTGACCTTCGACCGGCTGTGGGCCGCGCTGGAGCCGATCGGCCGCTCGGCCTCGTCCGGCGGCTATCGGCGTTTTGCCTGGACGGACGCGGACCTGCAGCTGCGCGAGTGGTTCGCGGCGCATGCCGAGGAGCGCGGTCTCGCGCTCGCGGTCGACCGCGCCGGCAACCAGTGGGCCTGGTCCGGGGACCCGGACGCTCGACCGGGGCTGGTGCTCGGCTCGCACCTGGACTCGGTGCCGGACGGCGGCGCGTTCGACGGGCCGCTGGGCGTGGTCTCCGCCTTTGCCGCGCTGGACGCCCTGGCCGAACAGGATTTCACGCCCGCGCGCCCGATCGGGGTCGTCAACTTCGCCGACGAGGAGGGCGCCCGCTTCGGCATCGCCTGCTCCGGGTCGCGGCTGCTCACCGGCGCGCTCGACGCGGACCGGGCGCGCGCGCTGCGCGACGGCGACGGCGTGACGATGGCCGAGGCGCTCGCGCACGCCGGCCGCGATCCCGAGCACGTCGGCCGCGACGACGAGGCGCTGCGCCGGATCGGCACGTTCGTCGAGCTGCACGTCGAGCAGGGGCGCGGCCTCGCCGACCTGGACCGTCCGGTCGCTGTCGGCACGGCGATCTGGCCGCACGGCCGCTGGCGCATCGACCTGCCCGGCGAGGCCAACCACGCGGGGACGACCCGGCTGGCCGACCGCCGCGACCCGATGCTGGCGCTGGCCGAAGTGATCCAGCGGGCCCGCGCCGCGGCAGAGCGGCACGGCGTCGTCGCGACCTGCGGCAAGGTGCGCGTGGAACCCAACGGCGTCAATGCGATCCCGTCGCACGTCAGCGTCTGGCTGGACGCGCGAGGCGACGAACCCGAGCGCGTGCGCGTCCTCGTCGCCGAACTGGACGAGCTCGTCGCAACGCATGGCGGCACGCTCACCGCCGAGTCGTGGACGGACCGCACCGGCTTCGACGCACCGCTCGCCGACCGGCTCTCGCGTGTGCTCGACGGAGCTCCGCAGCTGGACACCGGCGCCGGCCACGACGCGGGCATCCTCGCCAACGCCGGCGTGCCTACCGCGATGCTGTTCGTGCGCAACCCGACCGGTGTCTCGCACTCGCCCGCGGAGTTCGCCGAACGGGACGACTGTTTTGCGGGCGTGGCCGCGCTCGCTGCCGTGATCCAAGAGCTCGCATGACGACCTATTTCGCGGACTACGCGCTGCTGCCCGGCGGGCTCGCGCGCGATGTCAGCTTCGATGTCCGCGACGGAGTGTTCGCGTCCGTCACCGCGAACGCCGGCCCGGACGGCGCCAGGCGGCTGCCGGGGATCGTCCTACCGGGCTTCGCCAACGCGCACAGCCACGCGTTCCATCGCGCCCTGCGCGGGCGGACCCATGACCAGGGCGGCACGTTCTGGACCTGGCGCGAATGCATGTACGCCGTTGCCGAGCGGCTCGATCCCGACAGCTACCTCGCGCTCGCGCGCGCCACCTATGCCGAGATGGCCCTCGCCGGCGTCACCACCGTGGCCGAGTTCCACTACCTGCACCACGCACCGGACGGCAGCCGTTACGCCGACCCGAACGCGATGGCCGAGGCGCTGCGCGTGGCGGCCTCGGATGCCGGAGTCCGGCTGACGCTGCTCGACGCCTGTTACCTCGCCGGTGGGCTCGACGCCGACGGTCACCGCCCGCCGGACGCGACCCAGCGGCGCTTCTGCGACGCGGACGTCGAGGCCTGGGCCGAGCGCGTCGCCGCCCTGCGCGAATCGGACGGGATGCGCGTCGGCGCGGCGATCCATTCGGTGCGTGCAGTGCCGCGCGAGTCGCTCGCCGCCGTCCGGGCGGCTGCGGGGGAGCGCCCGCTGCACGTGCACCTGTCCGAACAGCCTGCCGAGAACGAGGCGTGCGCGCAGTACTACGGCTGCACACCGACCGAACTGCTCGGCGACACCGGCGTGCTGGGTCGGACGCTGACGGCGGTCCACGCGACGCACCTGTTGGACGGCGACATCGAACTGCTCGGCGCCGCGCACGCCACCGCCTGCTTCTGCCCGACCACCGAGCGCGACCTGGCCGACGGCATCGGACCGGCGCGCGCGCTGCACGACGCCGGGGTGGCGCTGTCGCTGGGCAGCGATCAGCACGCGGTGATCGACCTGCTCGAGGAGGCACGGGCGCTGGAGATGCACGAGCGGCTGTCCTCGCTGCGTCGCGGCCGGCTGCGTCTGTCCGACCTGCTCGGTGCGCTCACCGCGCATGCGAGCATCGGCTGGCCCGACGCGGGACGTCTCGCCGCCGGAGCTCGCGCGGACCTGGTCGCGATCGGGCTGGACACCCCGCGCACCGCCGGCATCGACCCGGCCCAGGTCGTGCTCGCCGCGACCGCAGCGGACATTGACACCGTGCTCGTCGACGGTGAGGTGGTCGTCGACGGTGGGCAGCACCGGCTGGGTGACGTCGGTGGCCTGCTCACCGCCGCCATCGAACCGCTCTGGCGCGAGTCATGAGCCGGCTCGTCACCGGGATCGGTGAACTGGTCACCAACGACCCGGCACTCGGCGACGGTTCGCGGCTCGGCCTGCTCACCGATGCGGCCCTCGTGATCGACGACGGGCAGATCGCCTGGGTCGGCCACGCCGCTGACGCGCCCGCTGCGGACCAGCGCACAGATCTGGACGGCCGGGCGGCCGTGCCCGGTTTCGTCGACTCGCACACGCACCTGGTGTTCGCCGGCGACCGGTCCGCCGAGTTCGATGCGCGCATGAGCGGAACCCCTTATGACGGCGGGGGAATCGCCACGACGGTCACGGCCACCCGGCAGGCCGGCGACGACGCACTGCGCGCGCTGCTGGCCCGCCGCGTCGCTGAAATGGCGGCGCAGGGCACGACCACGGCTGAGATCAAGAGTGGCTACGGGCTCACCGTCGCCGACGAGGTGCGGGCGCTCCGGCTGGCCGGTGAGGTCACCACGGAAACCACGTTCCTGGGCGCCCACGTGGTGCCCGCCGGTGCCGACCGTGCCGAGTACCTGGCGCTGGTCACCGGCGAGATGCTCGCGGCGTGCGCGCCGCTCGCGCGCTGGATCGACGTGTTCTGCGAGCCCGCCAGTCCGCACGCGTTCGACGGCGACGAGGCACGTGCCGTGCTCACCGCGGGTGCGCGCGCCGGGCTCGGCCTGCGCGTGCACGGCAACCAGCTCGCCCCCGGCCCGGGCGTCCAACTCGCGGTCGAACTAGGCGCGGCCAGCGTCGACCACTGCACCCACCTGGTCGGCGCCGACGTCGACGCGCTCGCCGGCGCCGGCACCGTCGCCACGCTGCTGCCCGGCGTGGAGTTCTCGACCCGCTCGCCCTACCCCGACGCGCGCGCGTTGCTGGACGCCGGTGCCACGGTCGCGCTGGCCACCGACTGCAACCCCGGCACCTGCTACAGCTCGTCCATGCCGTTCGTGATCGCGCTGGCCGTGCGCGAACTGCGGATGACCGCGGCCGAGGCGCTGTGGGCGGCCACCGCCGGCGGGGCGCGCGCCCTGCGACGTGAGGACGTCGGCGTGCTGCGGGTCGGCGCACGTGCCGACATCGCGGTGCTGGACGCGCCGAGCTACCAGCACCTGGCCTACCGGCCCGGCGTTCCCATCGCGCGCACGCTAGGAGCCTGAGTCGCCGGCCTCGTCCGTGCCGAGCTGCTCGGAGCGGCCGGGCTGGTCGGACTGCAGCTGGCGCAGGTGCGCGGAGCGGTACGAGGTGAGCATGTCCGAGCGGCCGATCAGGATCGTGCCGGCGACCATAGCCACCAGGCAGATCGCTTCGACGATGAGATCGCCCAGCCCGACCGACAGCCGGTCATTGAGGATGAACAGGCTCAGCACGATCCCCACGATCGGCTCGGCGACCGCGGTCGGTGGCAGCGAGAAGTCCAGCCGCGCGGCACGGAATGCGCTTTGTGACAACGTGATTCCGGTTATCGCCGCCCCGATCACGATGTACGCCCACGGCGAGTTGATCAGGAAGTGCAGGCCGTGGTCGTCGAAGCGGATCAACGCGGCCTGCGTGCTCACGTCCTGCAGCCCGTAGAGAATTCCGGCGGCGGACGCGAGCAGCACCGCCTCGGTCGCCAGATGGGTCATGCCGCGCGACTTCGCGACCGCAACCAGCAGGAACACCACGCCGGCGACGACGCACACAGCGACCAGACCGAGATCCCAGCGCGGGGTCGGGTGCGCCGGCGCGTGCGGATTTCCGACCGCGATGAACACACCCAACGCGGCGGACAGCAGCAGCGCGCCACCGATCTCGTGCCACTGCGCGCGCCGCCGGCTGATCGCGCCGGCGATCAGGAACGCGAAGAGCAGGTTCGTCGACAGCAGCGGCTCGACCAGGGCGACCGCGCCGAGCTGCAACGCGAGCCCTCCGAGCGCCTGGCCGCACACCATCGCGCCGATGCCCAGCCACCACTCGCGATTGCGCATCAGGTGCAGCAGCAGCCGGAACGACAGCAGCTCGGAGAGCGCGGCGTGTGCGGCAACCCGTTGCTGCAAGACCCAGCCCAGGCCGAAGCTGAGCGCGGCCAGGATCCCGACGACGAAGACCATCAGCCGACCTCGGTGAGGGCGGACGCGTAGTGGGCGGTGGAGGAACGCACCAGCAGCAGCACGCCCGTCACGATGCACAGCGCGCCGAACGCGGCGAGCAGCAGGATCGGCCCGGTGCGCGTTGACTCGCCCAGCACGACCGTCCCCCAGAGCAGCGAAACGAGCGGGTCCATCAGCGTGATTCCCGGCTGCGCGGCGACGAGCGTGCCGGCATGCAGCGCAGCCTGGATCAAGATGACCGAGGCGACACCGGCGACCGCGAAGCCGTACGTCTCCCAGGACGTGAACATCGACGCAGGTCCCTGCTTCGTCAGCCGCGTGACCGACACCTTGATCAGCGACGCGGTCAGCCCGAAGCCGCTGCCTGCCGCGATGCCGAACAGCGCCGCGCGCATCGGGCCGCGGGCGACGCGTCCGGCGAGGACGAGCGCCGCAATGCCCGCTGCGGTCCCGATCGTGGCCGCGACCGCCAGGGTCGTCGAGATCGAGTCCGGTTCGCCACCAGACGGGTCGAGGACCGCGATGAACAGCGCGAGGCCGGCAGCCATCAGCGCGCTGCAGATCCAGTCACGCCGCGGCAGTCGCTGCGCGAACACGATCGAGGCGAGGATGAACGTCATCGGCAGTTCGAGGACGAGGACCGGCTCCACGGCCGAAAGCGTTCCCGCGTTCAGCGCCGCCGCTTGCAACAGGAACGAGACGATCATCGCGACGCCGCCGAGCAGCCACTGCGGATGGCGCAGCAGGTGCCAGAGCAGGACGGGTCCGAACGCCTCCTTCGCCTGGTCGCGATTCGCCTTGCGCTGCAAGACACTTGACGCCGCGTTGCAGCCCGCGGCCCCGACCGCGAGCAGCAGGCTAGCGGCGGCCATCGGCCGGCCCGGTCGGGGAGAACGTCGGCGTGCCCACCCAGCCGACTCTGCCATGCCGGAGCACGCATCCGCCGGTCGGTTTGACGGACGGTACAAGCTGGGCATGTCAGCGACGTGGAAGCGAACGGAGATGCCACGACCGGTTCAGTGCGGGTTCTGATCGTGACGGCGGCGATGGGCGCGGGGCACGTGCAGGTCGCCTCGGAGCTGTCCCGCCGCCTGCACGCGCGCGGCGCCGACGCCGAGGTCCTGGACATGATCAGCGCCGCCGGCCCGGCCGGTGCGCGGCTGCAGCGCACCTACCGGTTCCTGCTCAAGCGGGCACCGTGGCTGTACGACGCGGCGATGCGCTTCTGGGCGCGGGTGCCGCGTCCGCTCGAGGCGCTCACCGCCGCCGGCAGCCACTCCTTCGAGGACGCGCTGCGCGCCGCGGTCGCGCGCGTCCGCCCGGACGTGATCGTCTCGACCTACGACCTCGCCTCGCAGGCGCTCGGTCGGCTGGTCAGGCGCGGCGAGATCGACGCGCCGATCGTCACGCTGGTCGTCGACCCGGGCGCGCATCCGTACTGGGTCAGCCGGCACGTCGCCCGGCACCTGGTACTGACCTCGCTGACCGGCGAGCAGCTGCGCGCGTACGGGGCACAGGGCGTTGCGGTGGTCCGTCCGGTGCTGCGGCCGGAGTTCGACAGTCCGCCGGGCCGGGACGCGGCCCGCGCGCGGCTGGGCCTGCCGACCGGCGCGCGCATCGCCCTGGTCACCGCCGGATCCTGGGCGGTGGGCGGCGTCGAGTCCACTGTGCGGCAGCTCGCCGAGGACCGGGACCTGCTCGTGCTTGCGCTGTGCGGGCACGACGAGCAACTGCGGGCGCGGCTCAGCGGCATCGAGCGGGTACAGCCCGTCCCGTGGACGCCCGAGGCGCCGACCTACCTCGCCGCGGCCGACGTGGTCATCGACAACGCGGGCGGCCTCACCTGCTGGGAGACGCTGGCCTCGCGTACCCCCGTGCTGTTGTTCCGACCGCTCGCCGGGCACGGACGGTTCAACGCCGCCACCCTGGACGTGGCCGGGCTGGCCCGCTGGGTGCAGCGCGACGACGAGCTCATCCCGGCCGTCGCCGAGGCGGCGCGGCGCCACGGCCGGCTGCCGGACCCGAACGCGCCCGACGCGGTCGACCTGATCCTCGCGTCCGCCCCTCGAGCGAGCACCATGGTGTCGTGATCGCTCGCGCGCTGCTCGGTGCCGGCCTCGCCGCGCACCTCGTGCCGAGCGTCGCGGCGATCGATCCGCTGCGGCGCGCACTGCTGCCCGGGCTCTGCGGCGTGAGCGACCGAGAGCATGTCGCGCTGACGTTCGACGACGGGCCGGACCCGGAGTCCACGCCGCAGTTCCTCGACGTGCTCGCGGCACACGGCGTGCATGCCACGTTCTTCGTGCTCGGCTCGCAGCTCGCCGCGCATCCCGAGCTGGGCCGGCGGATCGTCGACGGCGGGCACGAGCTTGCGGTGCACGGCTGGTCGCACCGTCCGCTGCTGCTGCGTGGTCCCCGCGGGAGCGCCGTGGACTTGCGGCGCGCACGTGACCTGGTCGCTTCGGTGAGCGGGTCGCCGCCGCGGTTCTGGCGCCCGCCGCACGGTATCCCGACGGGGGCGAGCCTGCTTGCCGCGCGACGGCTCGGGCTGCGTCCGGTGCTCTGGACCGCGGATGGACGGGACTGGCGCGCTGCCGCGAACGGGGACTCGGTCGCGCGCGAGATCGTCCCGCGACTGGAGCCCGGTGCGGTGGTACTGCTGCACGACTCGGACGTGACATCCGCGCCGGGCGCGTGGCGTTCGGCGCTCGCCGCGCTGCCGCGGCTGATCGAAACGTGCGCGGAGCGGCAGCTGTCGGTGGGCCCGCTGCGCGAGCATTGGCTGCCCGAACGGGTCGCCGCGGGCGCGGTTTAGTGCGCTCGGGCTCGCGGGTAACGCGATGACATGTCCCGATTGCGCGCGGCCGTCCCGGCTGGATTCGCAGCCCTCATCGCCGTCGTGGCCACGTCCGCGCTGCTGACCGCGGCACCTGCCGGCGCCGACTCCGCGAGCGTCCAGGACACCAGCTACGCGAGCACAGCCGCCGCGTCGAACCTGGCCGAGATCCAGATGGCCAAGGTCGCCCTGCAGCGCACGCAGTCGCCGTCGGTCCGGCAGGTCGCGACCACGATCATGAGCGATCACAAGGCTGCCGAGATGCAGCTGCAGCAGGTCGCGTCCACCGCGGGCCTCACGCTGCCCGGCAAGCCGAACCCGCAGCAGCTGCAGCAGGTCGCGCAGCTGCACTCCGTTCCGGCGGGCAGCTTCGACGTGACGTACCTGCAGATGCAGGTCGGCGATCACCAGACGGCGATCCAGAACACCAAGGCCGAGATCGCCACCGGCTCCGACGCGGCCGTGGTGCAGTACGCGCGCGGCGCGCTGCCCGTCCTGCAGAAGCACCTGCACATGTCGACCAAGGCAATGGTCGGCGTCGCTGCCGTGGAGGCGACGGCGCCGGCGACGAACGAGAAACCCGCCCCGTCCAACGTGGTCAGCAGCGGTCCGGAGGCGTTCGGCGCCAAGAGTTCGGGCAGCGACGACACCGGCTGGCTGATCGGCCTGGCCGTGGTGGCGGCGCTGGCGATCGGTGCCGTGCTGCTGTGGTTCCGGCACACCGCTGGCTCCAACGAGCACGTCTGAGTCCAGTCTTGATTGATTCAAGAAAGTAGACAAGACTCGGCGGGGTGCCGACCACGTCCGACTGCGAGCGCATGCTTCGCAACGCCTCGCTGCGCGTGACCCGTCCGCGCGTGGCAGTGCTGGCGGCGGTGCACGAGCATCCGCACGCCGACACCGACTCGATCCTCACCGCGGTGCGGGCCGACCTCGGGGACGTGTCGCACCAGGCCGTCTACGACGTGCTGCGCGCGCTGACCGTCGCCGGACTCGTCCGGCGCATCCAGCCGATGGGCTCGCTCGCGCGCTACGAGTCGCGCACCGGCGACAACCACCACCACGTCGTGTGCCGCTCGTGCGGCGCCATCGCCGACGCCGACTGCGCGGTCGGGACGACGCCGTGCCTGACCGCGTCTCACGATCACGGCTTCGCGATCGACGAGGCAGAGGTCATCTACTGGGGCTGGTGCCCCGAGTGCAGCAAGGCGCAGCCGGCTCATCAACCGTCAGTCCAGAACACCCCCACCAGACAGGAGAACGACCGAAGTGTCTGAGAGCGAGAACCCCACAATCCCGTCGCCGAGTCCGTCCGTTTCGCGGCCCCGGACCAACCGGGACTGGTGGCCGAACCAGCTGAACCTGCAGGTGCTTCACCAGCACTCGCCGCGCTCGAACCCGTTGGGCGAGGACTTCAACTACGCCGAGGAGTTCAAGAAGCTCGACCTGGACGCGCTCAAGCGGGATCTCGTCGAGCTGATGACGACGTCCCAGGACTGGTGGCCGGCCGACTTCGGCCACTACGGCCCGCTGTTCGTCCGGATGAGCTGGCACTCCGCGGGTACCTACCGCATCGCCGACGGACGCGGCGGCGGCGGCCAGGGTGCGCAGCGGTTCGCGCCGCTGAACAGCTGGCCGGACAACGCCGGCCTGGACAAGGCGCGCCGGCTGCTGTGGCCGATCAAGCAGAAGTACGGCCGCAAGATCTCGTGGGCCGACCTGCTGGTGTTCGCCGGCAATGTCGCGATGGAGTCGATGGGTTTCAAGACGTTCGGGTTCGGTTTCGGCCGCGAGGACATCTGGGAACCGGAGGAGATCTTCTGGGGTCCCGAGGACACCTGGCTGGGCGATGAGCGTTACAGCGGCGACCGCGAGCTCACCGGCCCGTTCGGCGCCGTCCAGATGGGGCTGATCTACGTCAACCCGGAGGGCCCCAACGGCGAGCCCGATCCGCTGCGCGCGGCGAAGGACATCCGTGAGACGTTCCGCCGCATGGCGATGAACGACGAGGAGACGCTTGCGCTGATCGCCGGCGGCCACACGTTCGGCAAGACGCACGGTGCCGCGCCCGCGGCCGACTACGTGGGCCCGGAACCGGAAGGCGCTCCGCTGGAGGAGCAGGGCCTCGGCTGGCGCAACACGTACGGCACCGGCAAGGGCGCGGACCAGATCACCAGCGGCCTCGAGGTCACCTGGACGCCCACGCCGACCAAGTGGGACAACAGCTTCTTCGAGACCCTGTTCGGCTACGAGTGGGAGCTGGTCAAGAGCCCGGCCGGCGCGTGGCAGTACCAGGCCAAGGACGGTGCCGGCGCCGGTACGGTGCCCGCTCCCAACGAGGGCGGCCCGGGCCGTCCGCCGACGATGCTGGTCACCGACGTCGCGCTGCGCGTCGACCCGATCTACGAGCCGATCGCGCGCCGTTTCCTGGAGCACCCGGACCAGTTCGCCGAGGCGTTCGCGAAGGCCTGGTACAAGCTGCTGCATCGCGACATGGGCCCGGTCTCGCGCTACCTCGGCCCGTGGGTTCCCGAGCCGCAGCTGTGGCAGGACCCGGTGCCGGCCGTCGACCACGAGCTGGTCGGCGACGCGGAGATCGCTTCGCTCAAGCGCACCCTGCTGGACTCGGGCCTGACGATCCAGCAGCTGGTCGCCACGGCGTGGGCGGCGGCCGCGAGCTTCCGCGGGACGGACAAGCGCGGCGGCGCCAACGGCGCGCGTCTTCGCCTCGAGCCGCAGCGCAACTGGGCGGTGAACGAGCCGGAGCGGCTGGCCCTGGTGCTGCCGGTCCTGGAGCGGATCCAGCAGGAGTTCAACGCGTCGCAGTCCGGGGGCAAGCGGATCTCGCTGGCCGACCTGATCGTGCTCGGTGGCTGTGCGGCCGTCGAACGCGCGGCGAAGGATGCGGGCGTCGAGATCACCGTCCCCTTCACGCCCGGACGCACGGACGCGTCGCAGGAGCAGACCGACGTCGAGTCGTTCTCCGTCCTTGAGCCGCAGGCGGACGG
>DASTXN010000015.1:0-10250 GCA_035765515.1 Jatrophihabitantaceae bacterium
GGCGAGCGGCGGGTAGCGGCGTGCTGGAGGAGTTGCACATCCGCGGGCTGGGCGTGATCGACGACGCCGTGCTCCCGCTCGATCCGGGGCTGACCGTCGTCACCGGTGAGACCGGGGCCGGCAAGACCCTGGTGGTGACCGGGCTGCTGCTGCTGTTCGGTGGACGTGGCGACGCCTCGCGCGTGCGCGCGGGCGCCGAGCAGGCCAGTGTCGACGGCCGCATCGACCTCGGCGCCGATCCCGCCACCCGGCCCGCAGCGGCGGCGGTCGCCGACCGGGTGCGTGACGCCGGTGGCGAGTTGGACGACGGCCGCACCCTGCTGCTGCGCCGCGTCGTCAGCGCCGGCGGGCGTTCCCGTGCGCACGTCGGCGGAGCCCCCGCACCGGTGTCGGTGCTCGGGGAGCTGGCCGAGCGGTTGGTCGCGGTCCACGGCCAGTCCGACCAACTGCTGCTCGCCCGCCCGGCCGAGCAGCGCGCGGTACTGGACCGGTACGCCGGTCTCGTGCTGGACGACTACCGCGCCGCCTACGAGCAGTGGCGGCGTGCCGACGCGCAACTTCGTGAACGTACCGAGCACGCTGCCGAGCTGCGCCGCGAGACCGACCTGCTCGCCTACGGATTGGCCGAGATCGAGGCGGCCGACCCGCAGCCGGGAGAGGCGGCGGAACTGACCGCGCTCGCCACCCGGCTGGCCTCGGCCGACGCGCTGCGCCTCGCGGCGCGTGCCGCACACGACGCGCTCGCGGGCGACGCCGACACGCCGATGGCCGACACGGCGGACGTCGCCGGGCTGATCGGCTCGGCCGTCCGCTCCCTCGCCGCGGTGAGTGGCGCGGACCCACAGCTGGACGCGCTGGCCGAGCGGCTGACGGACCTGTCCGCGATCACCACCGAACTGGCCGCGGACCTCGGCGGGTACGGCGAGCAGCTCGACGCCGACCCGGCCCGGCTCGAGGAGGTCGAGGCTCGCCGGGCCGTGCTCGCGGCGCTCGCGCGCAAGTACACCGACGGCCCGCCTACCGGTGATCCCGGCGACGACATGAGTGCCGTCCTCGACTGGGCCAAGCGGGCCGCCGCACGCCTGGCGGAGATCGACGTGTCCGACGACGCGATCGCCGCGCTGGTGGCCGAGCGGGACGCGGCCGCGCGGCGGGTCGCCGTCCTGGCCGGGGAGCTGACCGCTGCCCGCACCGCGGCCGCGGAACGGCTTGCCGCCGCCGTCACCGCGGAGCTGGCCGGCCTGGCCATGGGAACCGCGCGCCTGCTGATCGACATCCGGCCGCGATCCGCGGGCGCCGCGGCCGTGCTGCGGTCGGGCGACGCAGAGCTGAACGTCGGGCCCGAGGGCGCCGACGAGGCCGAGTTCCGGCTGCAGCCGCACCCGGACACCGCACCGCTGCCGCTGGGCAGAGGGGCGTCCGGCGGCGAGCTCTCCCGCGTCATGCTCGCGCTGGAGGTGTGCACCGTGGGCGGTACCGACGGTGCCCGCGGTTCCGCCGTGCCGACCATGGTCTTCGACGAGGTCGACGCCGGTGTCGGCGGTCGCGCCGCCGTCGAGGTGGGCCGCCGCCTGGCCCGGCTGGCGCGCGACCGGCAGGTCATCGTTGTCACGCACCTCGCCCAGGTCGCGGCATACGCCGACAGCCAGGTCGTCGTCGCCAAGCCGGCCGACCCCGCGGGCAGCGTGCTCGCCAGCGACGTCCACCGGGTCACAGGCGAGGAACGCATCGCCGAACTGGCGCGGATGCTGGGCGGCTCGGACTCCGGAGCGGCGCGCGAACACGCCGCCGAGCTGCTCGCGACGGCCCAGGCCGAACGCTCGGCGCGGCCCGACCGGCCCGGCCCGTCCACGGCGGCGAACAAGGCGGCGCGCAAAGGAAAGCCTGTGAAACAACGGTCCTGACCCGCGTGGCGGACGGCGGCGCGCGCCGGACCGGATGGCACCATGGCAGACATGAGGATTGCGACCTTGCGGCGGCGTTCGGACGGTTTGCCGGGCGTCAGCGGGGTCGCCCGGCTGGACCGGCGCACCGGCCGCCTGGCCGGCCGGCTTAACCCCGGCGACATCGCGATCATCGACCACGTCGACCTGGACCGGGTCGCCGCCGAGACCCTCGTCGCGGCGAAACCGGCCGCCGTTGTCAACGCGCAACCGAGCATCTCCGGTCGCTACCCGAACCTGGGCCCGGAGGTGATCGTCGGCAACGGCATCCCGCTGCTGGACAACGTCGGCAGCGAGATCTTCGCAGCGGTCAAGGAAGGCACCAAGATCCGCGTCGACGGCGACCTGGTCTTCGTCGGCGAGATGCCCGTCGCGAAGGGCACCGCGCAGGACACGCACACCGTCGCCGCGCTGATGGTCGAGGCCAAGTCCGGACTGTCGGCGCAGTTGGAAGCCTTCGCGGTCAACACCGCCGAGTACATGAGCCGGGAGCGCGAACTGCTGCTCGACGGCGTCGGCGTGCCGCAGGTGCGCACGCACTTCGCCGGCCGGCACGTGCTGATCGTGGTGCGCGGCTACGACCACGTGCGCGACCTGAAGGAACTCAAGCACTACATCCGCGAGTTCAAACCGGTGCTGGTCGGGGTGGACGGCGGCGCCGACGCGCTGCTGGAGGCCGGCCACAAGCCGCACATGATCGTCGGAGACATGGACGCCGTGTCCGACGCGGCGCTGGCCACGGGCGCCGAGGTGATCGTGCATGCCTACCCGGACGGCCGCGCCCCGGGCCTGCCGCGGGTGCAGGACCTCGGCATCGACGCGATCACGTTCCCGACGTCGGGAACCAGCGAGGACATCGCGATGCTGCTGGCCGACGAGAAGGGCGCCGAACTCATCGTCGCCGTCGGCACGCACGCCACCCTGACCGAGTTCCTCGACAAGGGCCGCGCGGGGATGGCGTCCACGTTCCTCACCAGGCTGCGCGTCGGCGGCAAACTCGTCGACGCCAAGGGCGTGTCGCGCCTGTACCGCAACCGGATCTCCTCGGCCGCGCTGCTCATCCTGGTGATCGCCGCGCTGCTCGCGGTCGCCGCCGCGATCGCCGTCTCCGACCCCGGCCGCTCGTACCTGACCAACTTCGACCACAGCTGGCGTGACTTCGTCCGCTGGGTACAGGACCTGTTCTCGTGATCTCCTTCCGGTACCACCTCGTCTCGATCATCGCCGTCTTCCTGGCGCTCGCCGTGGGCATCGTCGTCGGCACCACCGCGCTGAACGGGCCGGTCACCACCGACCTGCGGCACCAGGTGAACTCGCTCAAGAGCGATCGCTCGACGTTGAGCAACCAGGTCAAGACGCTCCAGGGACAGGTCGACGACGCCGGACAGTTCGCGTCCACCTTCGGCTCGCAGCTGGTGGCCGGCAAGCTCAAGGGAAAGTCGGTGTTGATCATCGGGCTGCCCGGGGTGGCGAGCGGCATGGAGGACGGCATCGCCGCGCAGATCTCGGCGGCGGGCGCCCAGATCACCGGCCGGCTGAACCTCGCGCACGACTACGTGGCGCAGAGCGAGGCCAGCAAGATCACCTCGCTGGTCACTCAGAACGGCCTGCAGCCGATCGGGCTCACGCTGACGCAGACGAGCGACGCACGCGTCCTCGCCGCCGAGACCCTGGCCTGGGTGCTCAGCGGCAAGGGCCAGGACAGCGACGTCAAGACCGTGCTGAGCGCGTTCGCGAACCTGCACATGCTCGAGTCCGACGCGAGCGGAGTGGAGCCGGCGTCGTCCATCGTGGTGGTCGGCAGCGGCACGATCGCGAAGGACGACTACGCGGCCGGCGCCGGCCTCGACCTGGTCACCGCGCTGCAGGCCGACGGCGGCAAGCTGGTCGTAGCGGGCGATGCCGGCTCGGCGACCGCGTCCGGACTGGTGGCGCTGGTGCGTGCCGGCTCGGCCAAGTCGTCGGTGTCCAGCGTCGACAACGCCGATACCGCGTTCGGCCAGGTGTCGACGGTGCTCGCGCTGGCCGACGCGGAGAACGCGAAGATCGGCCAGTACGGCACGACGCCCGGTGCCGACGCGCTGTTCCCCAGCCCGAACAGCTAAGGTCGCGGCGTATGGAGCTGCCCACCCCGCAGAGCGCCGTCGCGGCGCTGGCGTCGTTCGTGCGCAGCCGGATCGCCGGCGTCGGCGACACGCTCGCGCCGCTGTTGGCTCGGCTGGAAGCTGCGGCCGCCCACGACGACGAGTCGGTGCGGGGAACGGCGCGCAATCTGGCGACGGTCATCGTCACCGCGGCCGCGCCGTTCGCACAGACCTCCTACGCCCGCGCCCGGCTGTTGCGCCAACTGCACGCCAGCGGCCTGCTCAGCGAGCAGGAGGCGGAGCAGACGCTCGACGTCCTCGGCGTGGCGGGTTGACGATGCGCGCAAGTGGCGCGGGCCGTGTTAGCGTGGACTTCCGTGGATCGGACGCCGTACGCAACCAAGCACCTGTTCGTCACCGGAGGCGTCGCCTCCTCACTCGGTAAGGGATTGACGGCCTCCAGCCTCGGTTCCCTGCTCAAGGCACGCGGTTTGCGCGTGACCATGCAGAAGCTCGATCCCTACCTGAATGTCGACCCGGGAACGATGAACCCGTTCCAGCACGGCGAGGTCTTCGTTACCGAGGACGGCGCCGAGACCGATCTCGACATCGGTCATTACGAGCGCTTCCTGGACACCGACCTGGTCGGTTCGGCGAACGTCACTACCGGCCAGGTGTACTCGTCGGTGATTGCCAAGGAGCGCCGCGGTGAATACCTCGGCGACACCGTCCAGGTCATCCCGCACATCACCAACGAGATCAAAGCGCGGATCCGCGCAATGGCCGACCCGGGTCCGAACGGCCAGTCGCCGCACATCGTGATCACCGAGATCGGCGGCACGGTCGGCGACATCGAGTCGCTGCCGTTCCTCGAGGCGGCCCGCCAGGTGCGGCACGAGGTCGGACGCGACAACTGCTTCTTCCTGCACGTCTCGCTGATCCCGTACCTGGCACCGTCCGGCGAGCTGAAGACCAAGCCGACGCAGCACTCGGTTGCGGCGCTGCGCAGCATCGGTATCACGCCGGACGCAGTGGTCTGCCGCGCCGACCGCGAGATCCCCGAGAGCCTCAAGCGCAAGATCTCGCTCATGTGCGACGTCGAGCCCGACGCGGTCGTCGCCGCGCCGGACGCGCCGAGCATCTACGACATTCCCAAGGTGTTGCACTCCGAGGGGCTCGATGCGTACGTGGTGCGCCGGCTCGGCCTGCAGTTCCGCGACGTCGACTGGACGGTGTGGGGCGACCTGCTGGAGCGGGTGCACCACCCGAAGTGCGAGATAACGATCGCCCTTGTCGGCAAGTACATCGACCTGCCGGACGCGTACCTGTCGGTATCCGAGGCGCTGCGCGCGGGCGCGTTCGCGCACCGGGCCCACGTCAACATCAAGTGGGTGCCGTCGGACAACTGCCAGACCCCGCAGGGCGCCGCCTCGGCACTCGCGGGTGTCGACGGCGTCGTCATCCCCGGCGGGTTCGGGGTGCGCGGCATCGAGGGCAAGGTCGGTGCGCTGCGGTACACCCGCGAGCGCGGCATCCCGACGCTGGGCCTGTGCCTCGGCCTGCAGTGCATGGTGATCGAGGCGGCGCGCAACCTCGCCGGCATCGAGCAGGCCAACTCAGCCGAGTTCGAACCGGACACGCCCGAACCGGTGATCGCCACCATGGCCGACCAGGTCGAGATCGTCTCCGGAAACGCCGACCTCGGCGGGACGATGCGCCTCGGTGCGTACCCGGCGAAGCTGACGCCGGGCTCGGTCGTCGCACACGCGTACGGCAGCACCGAGGTGTCCGAGCGGCACCGGCACCGCTACGAGGTGAACAACGCCTACCGCGAGCGGCTGGAGGCGGCCGGGCTGCGCATCAGCGGCACGTCGCCGGACGGCCGGCTCGTCGAGTTCGTCGAGCTGCCCGCGGACGTCCACCCGTTCTACGCCTCGACCCAGGCACACCCGGAGCTGAAGTCGCGGCCGACCCGCGCGCACCCGCTGTTCCGCGGACTGGTCGGCGCGGCGCTGGACTACAACGCGGCCGAGCGGCTGCCCGTCGAGATCCCGGACGAGGAGCTGACCGGGCACGTCGCCGACGAACCGGTCGCCGCGCGGTGACCGAATCCGACGTCGTCGAGTCGCGCCGGGTCTACGCCGGCAGGGTGCTCGGGATGCGTGTCGATTCGGTGCGGATGAGCGACGGCACCGTCGCCGAGCGCGAGGTCGTCGACCATCCCGGGTCGGTCGTGATCGTCGCGCTCGACGACGCGCAGCAGGTCGTCCTGGTCAACCAGTACCGACACCCGGTCGGGCGTCGCCTGGACGAGCTCCCCGCGGGCCTGCTGGACGTCGCCGGCGAGCCACCCCTGGACGGCGCGCGGCGCGAACTGGCCGAGGAGGCCGGCCTGGCCGCGAGCGACTGGCAGGTGCTGGTCGACCTGCACACCTCGCCGGGATTCTGTGATGAGGCGGTGCGGGTGTTCCTCGCGCGCGGGCTGAGCGCGGACCGGCCGGACGGCTTCGCGCCGGAGCACGAGGAGCTCACCATGTCCGTGCGCCGCGTGCCGCTCGCCGAGGCCGTCCGGATGGTGTTCGCGGGGGAGTTGACGAACGCCGCGGCCGTCGCGGGCGTGCTCGCTGCGGCGCTCGCGTCCGCCGACGGCTGGCGAGGACTGCGTCCGGCTGACGCGCCTTGGCCGTCGCGATCGAGCCGGTAGTGGCGCGGACCGCGGCGCGTCCGGCAAGCGACCTCGCCGGTCCGGAACGGGTCGTGCGTTCGTATCTCGATCACCTCGCGGTCGAGCGGGGTGTCGCGGCCAACACGCTCGCCTCGTACCGGCGTGACCTGGGCCGGTACCTGCAGTTCCTCGCCGGCCGCAAGATCACCTCGATCGACGCGGTCGACGCGAACACCATCGCCGCGTTCCTGGCCTACCTGCGCGAGGGCGACGCCGACCATCCGCCGCTGTCGGCGACATCGGCGGCCCGCGGCGTCGTCGCGGTGCGCGGCCTGCACCGGTTCGCACTGCGTGACGGCCTGGTGGACGTGGACGTGTCCCGCGAGGTGAAACCGCCCGCACCGCCGCGTCGGCTGCCGAAGGCGATTACGCCGGACGAGGTGGAACGACTGCTGGACGCGGCCGGCTACGCGCGCACGCCGTTGTCGATCCGCGACCGCGCGCTGTTGGAGCTGTTGTACGCGACGGGCGCGCGCATCTCCGAGGCGGTCGGGCTGGCCGTCGACGATCTGGAGTTGGCCGAACGCACGGTCCTGCTGGCGGGCAAGGGCGGCAAGCAGCGCCGGGTCCCGCTCGGCTCGTACGCCGCGCGGGCCGTCGAGGCCTACCTGGTCCAGGTGCGCCCGGAGCTCGCCGCGGCCGGCCGCGGCACGCCCGCGCTGTTCCTGAACTCGCGCGGCGGGCCGCTCTCGCGCCAGTCGGCCTGGCTGGTGCTGCGGTCCGCGGCCGAGCGGGCCGGGCTCGCCGCCGGGATCTCGCCGCACACGCTGCGGCACTCGTTCGCGACGCACCTGATGGACGGCGGCGCGGACGTCCGGGTAGTGCAGGAGCTGCTCGGCCACTCGTCCGTCACCACCACGCAGATCTACACGCTGGTGACGGTCGACAAGTTGCGCGAGGTGTATTCGACCGCCCATCCGCGCGCCCGCTGAGCATGCCGGCGTCCGCGGCGGCGCGCCGGGTGCCTCGTCGCCCCGGCCGCTGCGCTGGGGTAGCCTCGCCAGCGTCCGGGAACGAGGAGATGCGCATTCATGGCCAAGGCGACACGTCCCGACGGTGGGCCGGACTCCGGCCAGCTGTTCTCCGTGCAGGACGGAGCCGGCCGCGGTTCCAGGGCGGCGGACCCCGCGGTGGCACGCCGCAAGCGGGTGCTGCCCGAGCCGCCGCCCCTGGACAAGCACGGCCCGGCCCGGACGATCGCGCTGTGCAACCAGAAGGGCGGGGTCGGCAAGACGACCTCGACGATCAACCTCGGCGCGGCGCTGGCCGAACTCGGGCGCCGCGTGCTGCTCGTCGACTTCGACCCGCAAGGCGCGCTGTCGGTGGGCCTGGGGGTGCAGCCGCACCAGCTGGAGCGCACCGTCTACAACCTGCTGATGGAACGCAGCGTCGGTTTCGAGGACGTCCGGCTGAAGACGGGCGTCGCAGGACTGGACCTGCTGCCGAGCAACATCGACCTGTCCGCCGCCGAGGTGCAGCTGGTTGGCGAGGTGGCGCGCGAGCAGACGCTCAAGCGTGTGCTGCGTGAGGCGATCGCCGATTACGACTTCATCCTGATCGACTGCCAGCCGTCGCTCGGGCTGCTGACCGTCAACGCGCTCACCGCGGCGGACGGCGTGATCATCCCGCTGGAGTGCGAGTTCTTCAGCCTGCGTGGAGTGGCGCTGCTGATCGACACGGTCGACAAAGTGCAGGAGCGGCTCAACCCCGAGCTGGTGCTGGACGGCATCCTCGCCACGATGTACGACGGACGGACCCTGCACGGCCGCGAGGTCTTCTCCCGCGTGCTGGAGGCGTTCGGTGACAAGGTGTTCGACACGGTGATCGCGCGCACGGTGCGCTTCCCCGAGACGACCGTGGCCGGCGAGCCGATCACGACGTGGGCCTCGAACTCGACCGGGGCCACCGCCTACCGGAACCTGGCGCGCGAGGTGCTCGCGCGTTCGGCCCCCGCAGCCGGCCAGCAGGCCGAGGAGGACGCGCGATGACCCGCAGGGCCAGCCTGCCCGGCGCCGCCGAACTGTTCCGCACCACCGGGGGTACCGGGGGCAGTGTGGCCAAGAGTGCGGCCGAGTCGCTGGTCGTGGATTCCGGCGCCCCGCGCGCCGTCCGCTCCGTCGAACCGTCCGCGGGTGAACGGCGCGGCTCGAGCGGCCGTGAGCGCCACGACGAGAAGATCACCGTCTACGTCTCCGCGCAGGAACTGCTCGAGCTGGAGTCCGCGCGACTGCGGCTGCGGGCCGAGCACGGCGTCGGCGTCGACCGTGGGCGCATCGTGCGTGAGGCGCTGGCCATCGTGCTCGCCGACCTGGACGACGCCGGAGCGGATTCCACGCTCGTCCGCCGGCTGCGCGAAGCGTGATGAGCCTGTCCGCGGGCGAAGCAGTCGAGATCGAGACGAGGCCAGAGGCCCCCCGCGGCTTCAGCGTCCGGCTGGACAACTTCGAAGGCCCGTTCGACCTGCTGTTGAACCTGATCAGCAAGCGGCAGCTGGACGTCACCGAGGTCGCGCTGTCCCAGGTCACCGACGAGTTCATCGCCTACCTGGCCGCGGCCGAGGAGTGGGACCTGGGCCAGGCCACCCAGTTCCTGGTCGTCGCCGCCACCCTGCTCGACCTGAAGACCGCGCGCCTGCTGCCCGCGGCCGACGTGGAGGACGAGGAGGACCTCGCGCTGCTGGAGGCGCGCGACCTGCTGTTCGCCCGCCTGCTGCAGTACCGCGCGTACAAGCTGGCGGCGGCCTATCTGGCCGAGCTGGAGCGCAAGCAGGGCCGCCGGCACGGCCGGTCGGTCGAGCTGGAGCCGCGCTTCGCCGAGCTGCTGCCGCAGGTCATGATCGGCCTCACGCCGCAGCGCTTCGCCGAGCTGGCCGTGCTGGCGATGGCGCCGAAGCCGGTGCCGACCGTCGCGACCGATCACGTCCACGCGCCGCGGGTGAGCGTGCGCGAACAGATGGCGATCCTGCGCGATCGGTTGCGGCGTTCCGGGGCGGCGACGTTCCGGTCGCTGGTGAGCGACTGTGGGGCGACGCTGGAGGTGGTCGGCCGGTTCCTCGCATTGCTCGAGCTGTACCGGGACGGCTCGGTCGCGTTCGACCAGGCGGCGGCACTGAGTGAGCTGCGGGTGCGCTGGACCGGCACGGGCGACGTGGACGACGACAGCGACGGTGTCGACGGCGGCGAGAATGCAGACGGCGCCGGCACCGGCGCCGACGTGGATGAGGAGTACGGGTGAACACCGAGCACGAGGCCGAGCTCGACGACCCCGCGGCGGAGGTCGAGCACGGCACCCAGGTCGAGCCCACGGCTTCGGTCGAACATGCGGCAGCGGCCGAGGAGATCGAAGAGTCGGCGCCGGCCGCGCTGGACCCGGCGGAGCTGGTCAGCGCGCTGGAGGCCGTCCTGTTCGTCGTCGACGAGCCGGTCACCGTCGCGACGCTGGCCTCGGCGCTGCAGCAGCCCACGGTGCAGGTCGAGCAGGCGCTGGAGCGGTTGCGCG
>DASTXN010000016.1:0-2040 GCA_035765515.1 Jatrophihabitantaceae bacterium
TGGACGGCCTTCTCCATCTTCTCCTCGGCCTCGAACATGGTCTCGTCAATCACTGCTCGATCCCCTTCAACTGGTTCCCGTGACGAGCGTGCCGATCTTCTCACCGCGCACGACCCGCGCGATGTTTCCGTCGGCTAGCTCGAACACGACGATCGGCATGCCGTTGTCACGACACAGGCTGAACGCGGTCGAGTCGGCGACCTTCAGGTCCCGGCTGAGCACGTCGTCGTAGGTCAGGCGGTCGAAGCGCACCGCGTCCGGATGCGTATGCGGGTCGGCGTCGTAGATGCCGTCGACACCCCGCTTGCCCATCAGCAGCACGTCGCAGCCGATCTCCAGCGCGCGCTGGGCACCCGCGGTGTCCGTCGAGAAGTACGGCATGCCGATGCCTGCACCGAAGATCACGACGCGGCCCTTCTCCAGGTGCCGCTCGGCCCGGCGGGGCACGTACGGCTCGGCGACCTGACCCATCGCGATCGCGGTCTGCACCCGGGTGGGGACGCCCTCCTTCTCCAGGAAGTCCTGCAGCGCGAGGCAGTTCATGACAGTGCCCAGCATCGCCATGTAGTCGGCCCGGTCGCGGTCCATGCCGCGCAGGCTCAGCTCGGCCCCGCGGAAAAAGTTGCCGCCGCCGGTGACGACCGCGACCTGTGTCCCCGACGCGACCACCTCGGCGATCTGGCGCGCGATCGAGTGGACGACGTCCGGGTCCACGCCGATCTTGCCCCCGCCGAACTCCTCACCGGACAGCTTGAGCAGCACCCGCTGGTAGGCGCCGCCGATGGACGAAGGGGCCGCCCCGGATTCAGTCATTCGGTGCGGCCCCTCTCGTCGAAGTTCGTGCGTTGCTGGCAGCCTAGCGGGCTGCCTAGGCCTGCCCGACCTCGAAGTGCGCGAACTTCGTGACGGTCACGCCGGCCGCGTCCAGCACCTGCTTGACGGACTTCTTCTGCTCCTGCACCGACTCCTGCTCGAGCAGGACGACGGACTTGAAAAAGCCGTTCAGGCGCCCTTCGACGATCTTCGGCAGCGCGGCCTCGGGCTTGCCCTCGGCGCGCGTCGTCTCCTCGGCGACGCGACGCTCGGCCTCGACCACATCGGCCGGGACCTCGTCGCGGGTCAGGTACTTCGGGCGCATCGCGGCGACCTGCATCGCGGCACCGCGGGCGGCCTCGGCGTTGTCGCCGGTGAACTGAACCAGCACGCCGACCTGCGCGGGTAGGTCGGAAGCCTTCTTGTGCAGGTAGGTCGCGACCGTGCCGTCCAGCTTGACCGCCCGGCGCAGCTCCAGCTTCTCGCCGATGACCGCGGCCAGCGCCTGGACGCTCTCCTCGACGGTCTTGCCGTCCTTGAGCGTCTCGGCCTTGAGCGTCTCGACATCGGTGGCCGACGAGCCGGCGAAGTGCGCGACGATGTCGGTGGCGAGCGTCTGGAACTGCTCGTTCTTGGCGACGAAGTCGGTCTCGGACGCCAGCTCGATCATCGCCCCCTCGGCGGCGGCGACGAGCCCGTTGGACGCGACCCGGTCGCCGCGCTTGAGGTTCTTCGCCTCGCCGGCAACCCGCAGGTTCTCGACGGCCTTGTCGAAGTCGCCGTCGGCCTCCTCGAGCGCCTTCTTGCAGTCCATCATCCCGGCGCCGGTGGCGTCGCGGAGCTTCTTCACGTCAGCGGCGGTGTAGTTCGCCATGTCCTCGTATCCCTCGTGCGTCAGTAGTCGAAAATTCTCAGGCGCTCGGCGTCTCGGCCGGCGTCTCGGCCGCAGCCTCGCCAGCACTGCCCGCGCCACCGGTCTTGAGCAGCTCCTGCTCCCACTCGGGCAGCGGCTCGTCGGCGGCGAGCTGGCCGCCGTCGGCCGGCTTCTCGTCCCGCCCGGCGTTCGCGGCGGCGTTCGCCCGCGCTACCAGGCCCTCGGCGACGGCGTCGGCGACCACGCGGGTGAGCAGTGCGGCGCTGCGGATGGCGTCGTCGTTGCCCGGGATCTTGTAGTCGACCTCGTCGGGGTCGCAGTTGGTGTCCAGGATCGCGATCACCGGGATGCCC
>DASTXN010000017.1:0-57289 GCA_035765515.1 Jatrophihabitantaceae bacterium
CGCCCTCGGCGGCGGTGAGCGCGAACATCGCTCCGTACAGCCACCAGAACCTGGTCAACCGCTGTCCCCAGCCGGCCCCGATCGCGCCCAGGTAACAGCCGGCGAACAACCCGATGATCACGTAGCCGACCACCGCGGCCGCACCCGACGAGTGGTCGTGCACGCCGCCGGCCGTCTGCGCCAGGTAGATCAGCCAGATGCCGGGGAAGGCCCAGCGTCGCCAGCCACCGGCCCATCCGGCCGTCCGCGCCTGGAAATCGCGGTGGGCCCGCTGCACGTCGCCCGGCTCGCAGCCCATGGCGCTGTACGCCCGGTTTAATCGCCGACGCTCGTTCATGATCCAGCCAGTCTCACACTCAGACGCGGCGGGTGTCGCGGCGATACGCCCACATCGCGAACGCGGTCATCGCCACTGCCCAGGCCGCGACGACGATCCAGCCCTCCGTGCCCCAGGGATCGCCCTCGCCGCCCAGGCCGACCTGACCGGCCCGCACCAGCCAGAACGAGGGCAGCAGCTTGCAGAGGCCGACGAACAGGCCACCGCCGGTGAGCGGGAACCAGGTGCCGCCGAGGAAGGCGAACAGCGACGTGCCGCCACCCATGACCGGTCCCATCGAGTCGACCGTGAGCAGGTGGCCGAACGCGATCCCCATTGCCGCGAAGGGGATCAGCGCGATCAGCACCAGCCAGGTCATGTGCACCCACTGCCCGAACGGCATGCGGACGTCGAGGATCAGGCCGGCGACGTACAGCAGGACGATCGAGCAGGCAGCGAGCAGGTAGGCCGTCAGCACCTTCGCCCGCAGGTACGCCCGTGGCGACAGTGGCGTCAGGCGCAGCTGCCGGTTCCAGCCCACCTGGCGTTCACCGGCGATCCGGGCCCCGCCGGCAAGCACCGCGATCATCGTGCCGAACGCGAGCAGCCCGACCATGTAGTACTGCGGCGCGAACAGGCCGGTGTGGTGGTGGGCGTCGCCGCCGAAGTTGTGGTTGTTCCGGTTCGGCGCCGCGATCAGGAAGTACATCAGGATCGGGAACGCCAGCGAGAAGATGAAGAAGCGCCGGTTGCGGAACGAGCGCAGCAGTTCGAACTTCAGGTACGTGGTGTTCACGCGTTCGTCTCCTCGTCGGCCGTGTCCGCGGTCAGTTGCAGGAACGCGTCCTCCAGGGCCGCGCCGCTGACCTCGATGTCGTGTGCCGCGGGAAACGCGGGCAGGAAGGCACGCAGGGCGGTGTCGGCGTCGCTGCAGTTCAGCAGGACGGATTCCCCGCGCGTGTCGACGTTCGTGACGCCGGGCAGTGCTGCGAGCTGCGCGACATCGGCGCCCGGCAGGGTCGCCCGGATCGTCCGCAGCCCGACCGTGGCCTTGATCTCGGTCGCCGGTCCGTCTGCGACGATGACGCCGCGCGCCATCAGGATGATCCGGTCCGCGTACGCGTCGGCCTCTTCGAGGTAGTGCGTGGCGAACACGACCGTCTTGCCCCTCGAGGCAAACTCGCGCATCGTCGTCCAGAACTCGCGCCGGGCCTCGACATCGAGCGCGACGGTTGGTTCGTCGAGCACCAGCAGGTCCGGGTTGCTCACCAGCGCGATCGCGAACCGCAGCCGCTGCGTCTGCCCGCCGGACAGCTTGGTCGTCTTGCGCCCGACCAGGTCCTCGATCTTCGTGAGCCGCACGACCTCGTCGACCGGCAACGGGGTCGGGTAGAAGCTCGCCATCATGACCAGCAGTTCGCGCACCGACAGGTCCTGGATCAGCCCGCCGGTCTGCAGCATCGCGCCCACCGCGCCGGCCGCGATCGCCTTCTCGGGCGTCATGCCGAACAGGGTCACGCTGCCGGAGTCCGGCGGCAGCAGGCCGAGCAGCATGTCGATCGTCGTCGACTTTCCGGCGCCGTTCGGACCGAGCAGCGCGACGGTCTCCCCAGGGGCGATCGAGATGTCGACGCCGCGGACGGCCTGCACCCGGCCCTGCGGTGTGCGAAAGGACTTGGTCAGCCCGGAAAGCTGCACACCGAGCACCGGTGGGCTGGCGAGTTGTGTCGTCATGGCAGCTACTGTGCAGCACCGGCGCGCCTGCGGGCAGTGCGGCGATCACGGCACTTGGCGGTGACATTCGTCAGGCGCGAACGTCTCCCGGCGGCAAAGAAAAGCTACGAATTAGGTCTGGATAGGCTTTCGCGTGTGAGCGACGACCATTCCCGCGCCGGCGCGCCGGCCGGAGCCGAAACTGACTCAGACACCGACGTCGACCTGCCCGAGCAGTTGCGCGTCCGCCGTGAGAAGTACGACCGGCTGGTCATCGCCGAGTCCGGTGTGCCGTTCCCGGTCGGGGTGGGCCGGACGCACTCCCTGGCCGAGATCCGGGCGGCGTACCCCGAACTCGCCGCGGGCACGGAGACCGGTGATCGGGTGGGCGTCACCGGCCGGGTGATCTTCGTCCGCAACACCGGCAAGCTCTGTTTCGCGACGCTGCGTGAGGACGGCGTCGAACTGCAGGTCATGCTCTCGCTGGACCGGGTCGGCGCGGACTCGCTCGCGGCGTGGAAGGCGGACGTCGACCTCGGCGACCTGGTGTTCGTCGACGGCGAGGTGATCGCGTCCAAGCGCGGTGAGTTGTCCGTCCTCGCCGCGTCGTGGCAGATCACCGCGAAGGCGCTGCGCCCACTGCCCGTTGCGCACAAGCCGCTGTCGGAGGAGACGCGGGTCCGCCAGCGGTACGTCGACCTCATCGTCCGCCCGGAAGCGCGCGAAATGGTGCGGACTCGCGCCGCGGTCACCCGTTCACTGCGCGAATCGTTGCACCGGCTCGGATACCTGGAGGTGGAGACGCCGATCCTGCAAACGGTGCACGGCGGTGCGGCCGCCCGTCCCTTCCACACGCACCTGAATGCATTCGACCTGGACATGTCGCTGCGAATTGCCACCGAGCTGTATCTGAAGCGGTGCATCGTCGGCGGCATCGAAAAGGTTTACGAGATCGGCCGGACGTTCCGAAACGAGGGCGTCGACTCCACCCACTCGCCCGAGTTCACCATGCTCGAGGCGTATCAGGCGTACGGCGATTACGACACGATGGCCGAACTGACCCGGGGCCTGATCCTGGATGCGGCGGAAGCGACCGGAGTGCGCGTGCCGGTGACCGGTGACGGCGTGGAGATCGACCTGTTCGGTCAATGGCGGACGGCGACCGTGCACGATCTGGTCTCCGAGGCGGTCGGCTCGCAGATCACGCCCGATACCGATGCGGCCGAACTGCGCGGACACGCCGACCGGCTGGGTGTCGCGTTGAAACCGGACTGGTCGGCCGGCGAAATTGTCCTCGAGCTGTACGAAAAATTGGTTGAGCACTCACTTGTGCAGCCGACATTCGTGCGCGATTATCCCGTCGCGGTTCGCCCGCTCGCCCGTCCGCACCGCGACGACCCGCGGCTGGCGGAAGCGTGGGACTTGATCATCGGCGGCGTCGAGATCGCTCCCGCGTACTCGGAGCTGGTGGATCCGGTGGAGCAGCGACGTCGGCTCGTGGAGCAGTCGCTGGCGGCGGCCAAGGGTGATCCCGAGGCGATGGAGCTGGACGAGGATTTTCTGCGCGCCCTGGAATACGGCATGCCGCCTACCGGTGGAATGGGACTGGGCGTGGACCGGCTGGTGATGTTGCTGACCGGCCGCGGCATTCGAGAGACAATTCTGTTCCCGTTGCTCAAGCCGCTGTAGCGATTAAAGGCGGCTGTGGTCCGAATTCCGTCTTCCCTGGCGTAATGCATTATCCCGCGGCTAAGCTGGTTCTCGCGCTAACCCCCACAGAGAGGACCATCCTGCGATGGTGCAGAAACACATCGTGCAGCTCGAGGACGACATCGACGGCGGGCCCGCCGCGGAAACCGTGACATTCGCGCTCGACGGCGTGAACTACGAAATCGACCTGTCCGCCAAGAATGCGGGCAAGCTGCGTGACAACCTGGCCATATACGTCGCGCACGGCCGCAGGCAGCAGCGCCCGGGGGTGCGCTCGGCCGGTGGGCGTCGCACCGGGGGCCGTCCGGCCCGTGCCGATCGCGAGCAGACCCAGGCGATCCGCGAATGGGCCCGCAAGAACGGTCACAAGGTCGGTGACAAGGGCCGGATCCCTGCGCACGTCCTGGAGGCCTACGAGACCACCGCGGGCAAGCGCTGATCCACCGCACGCATCCAGAACGCCCGCCGGAGGAACTGCCGGCGGGCGTTCTGCGTCGCAGCCGCTGTGGAACTGCTCACCGCGCGGTGCGGGGATTGGGCGGCGTCCCTACCCTTTACAGCCATGACAGGCATGTACCGCACGATGTTCAAGAGCAAGATTCATCGCGCGACCGTGACCCAGGCTGATCTGCACTACGTCGGTTCCATCACGATCGATCCCGACCTGATGGACGCTGCCGATCTCCTGCCGGGCGAACAGGTCGCGGTCGTCGACGTCACCAACGGTGCCCGGCTGGAGACGTACGTGATCGAGGGCGAACGGGGCTCGGGCGTGATCGGCATCAACGGTGCCGCCGCGCACCTGGTGCATACCGGCGACCTGGTGATCGTGATCAGCTACGCGTCCATGCCGGACGCCGAGGCCAAGGCCTTCGAGCCCCGCGTCGTCCACGTCGACGGGGCCAACAAGATCGCGCACCTGGGCTCGGACCCCGGCTTCCCCGCGACCCTCCCCGCCTGAATCGATAACTTTCGCCGCGGGCGAACGCGGACGGGGCATGAGTGGCGGCCCCCCGTCGTTGGGTAGGTATGCACCGCTGGTCAGCGCCAGGCGGTGCGGTGAGCGGCGCCAAATCGGCACCAATACGGCGATCACGCCGACTCACGCCAGTGGGTACGTCGGCCGATCAGACTAGAGTCGATGTACGCAGGAACAGGCGCGTAGAGGAGCTGTGCACATGTTCGAGAGGTTCACCGACCGCGCTCGTCGAGTTGTCGTCCTGGCCCAGGAAGAGGCCCGGATGCTCAACCACAACTACATCGGCACCGAGCACATCCTGCTCGGCCTGATCCACGAGGGTGAGGGCGTCGCCGCCAAGGCGCTGGAGTCGCTCGGCATCTCGCTGGACGCCGTCCGCCAGCAGGTCGAGGAGATCATCGGCCAGGGCCAGCAGGCACCGAGCGGGCACATCCCGTTCACGCCGCGCGCCAAGAAGGTGCTGGAGCTGTCGCTGCGCGAGGCGCTGCAGCTCGGCCACAACTACATCGGCACCGAGCACATCCTGCTCGGCCTGATCCGCGAGGGTGAGGGCGTCGCCGCCCAGGTCCTCGTCAAGCTCGGCGCCGACCTGACCAAGGTCCGCCAGCAGGTCATCCAGCTGCTCAACGGTTACAGCCAGGGCAAGGAGCCGGCCGGTACCGCCGCGGAGGCCACGCCGTCCACGTCGCTGGTGCTCGACCAGTTCGGGCGCAACCTGACCCAGTCCGCCCGCGAGGGCAAGCTCGACCCGGTCATCGGCCGCGAGAAGGAGATCGAGCGCCTCATGCAGGTGCTCAGCCGGCGCACCAAGAACAACCCGGTGCTGATCGGTGAGCCTGGCGTCGGCAAGACCGCCGTCGTGGAGGGGCTGGCCCAGGCGATCGTCAAGGGCGAGGTTCCGGAGACGCTGAAGGACAAGCAGCTCTACACCCTCGACCTCGGCTCGCTGGTCGCCGGTTCCCGGTACCGCGGTGACTTCGAGGAGCGCCTGAAGAAGGTGCTCAAGGAGATCCGTACCCGCGGCGACATCATCATGTTCATCGACGAGATCCACACCCTCGTCGGTGCCGGTGCCGCCGAGGGCGCGATCGACGCCGCGTCCATCCTCAAGCCGATGCTGGCCCGCGGCGAGCTGCAGACCATCGGTGCCACGACGCTGGACGAGTACCGCAAGCACCTGGAGAAGGACGCCGCCCTGGAGCGCCGCTTCCAGCCGGTGCAGGTGGGCGAGCCGTCCGTCGCGCACACCATCGAGATCCTCAAGGGCCTGCGCGACCGGTACGAGGCGCACCACCGCGTCTCGATCACCGACGCCGCGCTGGTTGCGGCTGCCGGGCTCGCCGACCGCTACATCAGCGACCGGTTCCTGCCGGACAAGGCGATCGACCTCATCGACGAGGCCGGCGCGCGCATGCGCATCCGCCGGATGACCGCGCCGCCGGACCTGCGCGAGTTCGACGACCGGATCGCCGAGGTGCGCCGCGAGAAGGAGTCCTCGATCGACGCGCAGGACTTCGAGAAGGCCGCCGCGCTCCGCGACAAGGAGAAGACGCTGCAGGCCGAGAAGGCGCAGCGCGAGCAGGAGTGGAAGGCCGGCGACCTGGATGTCGTGGCCGAGGTCGACGACGAGGAGATCGCCGAGGTGCTGGCCACCTGGACCGGCATCCCGGTGTTCAAGCTGACCGAGGAGGAGACGTCCCGGCTGCTGCGCATGGAGGACGAGCTGCACAAGCGGGTCGTCGGCCAGGAGCAGGCGATCAAGGCCGTCTCGCAGGCAATCCGGCGCACGCGTGCCGGGCTGAAGGACCCGAAGCGTCCCGGCGGTTCGTTCATCTTCGCCGGCCCGTCCGGTGTCGGTAAGACCGAGCTGTCCAAGGCGCTGGCCGAGTTCCTGTTCGGCGACGACGACGCGCTGATCCAGCTGGACATGTCCGAGTTCCACGACCGGTACACCGTGTCGCGGCTCGTCGGCGCGCCTCCCGGCTACGTGGGTTACGACGAGGGCGGCCAGCTGACCGAGAAGGTGCGCCGCAAGCCGTTCAGCGTGGTGCTGTTCGACGAGGTCGAGAAGGCTCACCCGGACGTGTTCAACACGCTGTTGCAGGTGCTGGAGGACGGCCGGTTGACCGACGGCCAGGGCCGCATCGTGGACTTCAAGAACACGGTGCTGATCCTGACCACCAACCTGGGCACGCGCGACGCGTCCAAGTCGGTCGGCAACCTCGGGTTCGCCGCGTCCAACGACGAGTCGAGCAACTACGACCGGATGAAGCTCAAGGTCAACGACGAGCTCAAGCAGCACTTCCGGCCCGAGTTCCTCAACCGCATCGACGACATCATCGTGTTCCACCAGCTGACGCAGGAAGAGATCGTCTCGATCGTCGACCTGATGGTGGCTCGACTGGACGCTCAGCTGCGGAACAAGGACATGGGCCTGGAGCTGACCGACAAGGCCAAGCTGCTGCTCGGCAAGAAGGGCTACGACCCGGTGCTGGGTGCCCGGCCGCTGCGCCGCACGATCCAGCGCGAGATCGAGGACGCCCTGTCCGAGAAGATCCTGTTCGGCGAGCTCTCGCCGGGCCAGATCGTGGTCGTGGACACCACGCCCGAGGACCCGATGAAGAAGGACGGCCCGGAGAAGTTCAGCTTCCGCGGCGAGCCCAAGCCGGCGCTCGTCCCGGACGCCCCGCCGGTGAACATCACCGCCGAGTAGGGCGGCAGGACCGCCGAAGGGGGCGGGACCCAATTGGGTTCCGCCCCCTTCTTTCATTCAGGCATGTGCTGCCGCCTTTCCCCACGGTCTGACCATTTTTGGTGCCCACATTTGGTCGGAGCGTGGGGAAAGAGGGCCAGGGCGGCTGTGCGGGAGGCGGGTCAGGAGGGGAGCGCGAAGCGGCCGTCGGGCAGCGGGTCGACCAGGCCGTCGACGATCAGCGCACCGAGTGCCCGGTCGCGCTGCAGCGGCTCCGCCCAGACGGCGTCCAGCGCGGCGCGGGTGACCGGACCGTCACCGGCGCGCAGCACGCCCAGCAGCAGCCCGCGCACCTGGCGGTCGGTTCCCGCAAAGCGCTGCGGACGGACCACCGGGCCGTCATACGGCGGCGAGCCGGCCAGTCGCCACGCGCACATCACCGCGATCGGACACGCGCCGCAGCGGGGCGTGCGCGCGGTGCAGACCAGCGCGCCGAGCTCCATGAGCGCCGCGCTGAACCGGGCGGCGACGGCGGGCTCGTCCGGCAGCAGTGCGTCCACCGCGGCGAGATCGCGCGCCGTCGAGGGCGGCCCGGCCGCGCCCTGACCGGCCACGGCCCGAGCGACCGTCCGCCGCACGTTCGTGTCGACGACGGGCGCACGCTGCCCGAACGCGAACGCCGCCACGGCGCGCGCGGTGTAGGCGCCGATCCCCGGCAACGACAGCAAGTCGTCGATGTCGGCCGGCACCTGGCCGTCGAAGCGTTCGACCAGGGCGCCGGCACACTCATGCAGCCGCAGGGCCCGCCGCGGGTAGCCGAGCCTGCCCCACATCCGCACCGCCTCGCCCGGGGAATCGGCTGCCAGCGCGGACGGGTCCGGCCAGCGCCGCAGCCACGCCTCGTACGCCGGAATGACGCGGGCCACCGGTGTCTGCTGCAGCATGATCTCGCTGACCAGCACCGCCCACGGGCCTGCGTCCGGGCGGCGCCACGGCAACTCGCGCGCGGCACCGTCGTACCAGCGCAGCAGCGGATCGACGAACGAATGCGGCATGGCGTGCCATCGTCGCACGGCCGCCGGGTTACCGTGGCGGGGTCATGTTGCATCCCGTCGGTTCGCAGCCCCCTGCGGTGTACTGGCGACGCCGGCTCGTCGTGCTGGCCGCGCTCGTGCTGCTGTTCGTGCTGGTGATCCTCACCGCCCGGACCGTGCTGTCCGGTGACGGCGGCACCGCGGCCGCGGCGACCGGGAACGCCCACACCACGCAGCCGGCGAACGATCCCGCGGCCGCGCGGACCACGACCCCGGCCGGCGGGGTCGCGGCCGACGATCCGTCCACGTCCACCTCGTCGACGCACCCGTCCGCACCGTCGAGCTCCGGCGCCTCATCCAGCGCCGCGCCGGCCCGTTGCACGCCGGCGCAGCTCGCCGTCAAGGCCGTGGTCGGCAAGCCGCGCTACGCCGTCGGCGACCAGCCCGTGCTCACGCTGCAGGTGACCAACACCGGCAGCGCGGCGTGCGTCCAGAACGTGGCGGACAGTCAGATCGTGCTGCGGGTCTACAACGGGGCGTCGCGGGTGTGGGGCAGCCACGACTGCCAGATCGAGCCGGGTGTGGACGAGCGGACCCTTGAGCCGGGCAAGCCGGCCGGGTTCAGCGTGGTGTGGAGCGGGCTGACCTCGCAGCCGAAGTGCGCGGGCACCCGGCAGCGCGTCGGCGCTGGCACGTACACCCTCTACGCCGCGCTCTCCGGCCACGACGGCAAGGCGACCCAGTTCGTGATCAGCTAGAAGGGCGTGCTGGGCGCCAATTCGGGTCCACAGAGCGCGACCCGTGGCTGGAAGTCGACCCATGCGAAGGTGACCCACCACGCGATGAGCTCCCCCGCAAGCGGGAGGTACCCCCAGCGCGATTAAGCGCCGCGCGAGCGCAGCGAGCTTGCGGCTTGGATCGCGCGATCCGGCCCGTTCTTTGGGCCGGTCGAAGATCCAATCTGGCGCGGGTTAGGAATACCGGTCGATGATGCTGACCTCGGCCATGCGGGCGATGGCTTCGCGGACGGTGCGCGCGCGGTTCTCGCCGACGCCGTCCACGATCTGCAGGTCCTCGACGGACGCGGCCAGCAGCTTCTGCAGCCCGCCGAAGTGCTCGACGACGCGGTCCAGGATCGCCCCGGGCATGCGCGGCACCCGGGCCAGCAGCCGATAGCCGCGCGGGCTGGCGGCGGAGTCGAGGCCCTCCGGCGAGTGCGGCAGGCCCATCGCGCGCGCGACCGGGACCAGATCGAGCAGCTCGGTCGAGGACAGCACGGACAGCTCGCTGAGTGCCTGCTCGACGGTGCGGACGCGCCGCCCGCTGGGGATGTAGTCGCGCACGACCAGTTCGCGGTCGGACTCGACGCCGGCCATCAGCTCGTCCAGCTGCAGCGCGAGCAACCGTCCGTCCGTGCCGAGCTCGACGACCTGGCCGGTGACCTCGTCTGCGATGCGGCGCACCATCTCCAGCCGCTGCAGCACGATCGCGGCGTCGCGCACGGTGGCCAGGTCTTCGATCTCCAGCGCGGACAGCGCGTTGGAGACTTCGTCCAGCCGCGCCTTGTAACGCTCCAGGGTGGCGATGGCCTGGTTGGCGCGCGTGAGCAGTTCGCCACTGCTCTCCAGCACGTAGCGGCGGTCGCCGACGTAGAGGCTGATGATCCGCATCGACTGCGACACCGAGATCACCGGGAAGCCGGTCTGCCGGGCAACCCGCTGGGCGGTGCGGTGCCGCGTGCCGGACTCCTCGGTCGGGATCGCCGGATCGGGCATCAGGTGTGTGGCGGCGTAGACGACCCGCTCGCCGGCCTCGGTCAGCACGACGGCGCCGTCCATCTTGCACAGCTCGCGAAGCCGGGTGGCCGAGAACTCGACGTCCAACGGGAAGCCGCCGGTGCACATGGCCTCGACGTTGCGGTCCCACCCGACGACGATCAGCGCGCCGGTGTTGCCGCGCAGGATGCGCTCGAGGCCCTCGCGCAGCGGCGTCCCCGGGGCCACGGTGGCCAGGACGGTGCGCAGTCCCTCGTCACGGTCGGTGGTGGTCACGGCTCCCTCTGCGGCGATCGCGGTGCGGTGATGCGGTGGTCACCGGCACGCACAGTCTAGGCACCCGCGCGCCGGTCAGGGGGCGTCGGCAACCGGGCGCAGCACGGGCCGGCGCACCGAGCCCGCCCGTCCGCGCAGGTCCGCGGCAACGCCGAGAGCCTGGCGCAGCGTGCTGACCGGAACGGTGGCGATGCCTTCGGCGTCGATCTTCTCGCCGGCGTGCGCCTGCGGGACCAGGGCGGTGGTGAAGCCCAACCGGGCCGCCTCGGCCAGCCGCCGGCCCAGCGCCGGGACGCGCCGGACGTCACCGGACAGGGACACCTCGCCGATCGCGCACAGTGTGGGCGGCAGCGCCGAGTCCCGGGCCGCGGACGCGAGCGCGATGGCGACCGCCAGGTCGGCAGCGGGTTCCTGCGCCGCCATGCCGCCGACCGTGGCCGCGTACACCTCGTGATCGCCCAGCGGGGTGTTGCCGTGCCGGGCCAGCACTGCCAGCAGCATCGCGACCCGCGAGGAGTCCAGCGAGCTGACCGCGCGCCGGGGCGAACCGCCACCGCTGGCCGGGTTCACCAGCGCCTGCACCTCGGTGACCAGCGGACGGCGTCCCTCCATCGTCACGGTCACACAGGTGCCCGCAACCGCCGCGGAGCGGTCGGACAGGAACAGCCCGGACGGGTCCGGCAGGCCGGCGATGCCGTCCTCGCGCATCTCGAAACAACCGACCTCGTCCGCGGCGCCGAACCGGTTCTTGGTGGCGCGCACCAGGCGCAGCGAGGAGTGCCGGTCGCCCTCGAAGTGCAGCACCACGTCGACGAGGTGCTCCAGCACCCGTGGCCCGGCGACCGAACCGTCCTTGGTGACGTGCCCGACGAGCACGGTGGCGATGCCGCGCGATTTCGCGACGCCGATCACCGCCGAGGCCACCGCGCGGATCTGCGGGACGCTGCCCGCGCCGCTGTCGACCGCGTCGGTCGAGATGGTCTGCACCGAGTCGACGACGAGCAGGCCCGGCTCGACCGCGTCGACGTGCCCGAGCAGCGCGGACAGGTCGTTCTCGGCGGCCAGGTAGAGGTGCTCGCCGAGGCTGCCGGTGCGTTCGGCGCGCAGCCGCACCTGGGAGGTGGACTCCTCGCCGGTCACGATCAGCGCGCGCCGGCCGGACTCGGAAACCCGGTGCGCGACCTCGAGCAGCAGCGTCGACTTGCCCACGCCGGGCTCGCCGGCGAGCAGCACGACCGATCCGGGGACGAGCCCGCCGCCGAGCACCCGGTCCAGCTCGGCGACCCCGGTCGGCCGGGCCGCTGCGGCGGCCACGTCCAGCTCGGCGATCGGGCGGGCCGCGGTGGTGACCGGACCGGCGACCACGGCGCGCCGTGGTGCTGCGCCGATCTCGGCAACCGTCCCCCAGGCCTGGCATTCCGGGCAGCGGCCGACCCACTGGACGGCGGTGGCACCGCATTCGGCGCAGCGGTACGCGGCAGTGCGCGGGGAGTTCGCTTTGGTCACCTCGGCGACGTTAGCGGTGCGGGCCGACAAAACCCGCTGTTGGCCCGGTTGCAGGCGATTTCGCGGTGTGTCGCCCTGCTACGGGCCAACGCTCTAGTTGACGGCCTCGGTCGCCTCGTTCGTGACCGACGGCACGATCGAGTTGTGCGGCGCGACCGACAGCTGGACGGGCACCTGCAGGGTCACCTGGCCGGCCTTGGCGAAGGAGAACGTCACCGGCACGGACTCGCCGGGGAACAGCGGCCCCTTCTGCAGCCCGCGCAGCAGGATGATCGGCTCGGTCGGCACGCCGGGGTCGTTGCCGTTCGCGTCGTAGACGCCCAGCTGCAGCGCCTGGGCCGGCGCGATCGTCTGCGCGCCGGCGCCGGCCGGCAGCGAGGACGTATCCGGGCTCGTTGTCGGGGCGGACGCGGCCCCCGAAGCGTCGGTGCATGCGCCCGTGCCCGCGTCGACCTTCGCGTACGCGGCGAGATCGTCCGCGGAGGCGACCGCGGCCGACGAGCTGAACCGCGGGGAGGTGACGCTCTGCAGTGAGTCCGGCTTGCGGCCGGTGTTGACGACGATCAGGGTCAGCGCGGCGTCGGCGCCCGGCAGCACGCACGGGCCGGACGGCGCCTTGATCGCCACCGCATGGAGCTGGATGTGCCCGACCTGGCCGGTCGTCCCGTCCATGGACGGGTGCTCCTCGGAGGTGGCGGCCTGCTGGCCGGCGGCGCACGAGGCAGTAATCAGGGCTGCGCTGGCCGCGACCAGACCGATGCCGATGCGGCGCGCGATCATCGCCCTTGCTTTCACGTCGACTCCCTCAGAACTGCTTGGGGCTGCTTGCAGCGGATTCGTCCTGCGCGTATTCGGTCCGCTCGCGCAGGCGCGCTACGACCGCTCCATAGCCTAGCGAGCGGGCTTCGCGCGCCTGCTCGGGGTACTGGCTACCGGGTGTGCCCGCGGCGCCGTTCGCCTTATCGCGGCGAACAAATCAACCACGTGTCCGGATACGCCGACTGTGGCCCGTGTTACCCTTGAAGGAGCGGAAAGGGGCTGCAACACATGACTTTCAAGGTCGGCGAGACCGTCGTCTACCCGCACCACGGTGCGGCTCTCATCGAAGCGATCGAGGAGCGCCTGCTGCAGGGCGTGAAGAAGACCTACCTGCGGTTGAAGGTGGCGCAGGGCGATCTGACGGTCCTGGTGCCGGCCGAGAATGCCGAGATCGTCGGCGTCCGGGACGTCGTCGGGCAGGAGGGTCTGGACCGCGTGTTCGAGGTGCTGCGGGCGCCGCACACCGAGGAACCGACCAACTGGTCGCGCCGCTACAAGGCCAACGGCGAGAAGCTGGCCTCGGGCGACGTGAACAAGGTGGCCGAGGTCGTCCGCGACCTGTGGCGCCGCGACCGCGACCGGGGGCTGTCCGCCGGTGAGAAGCGCATGCTCGCCAAGGCGCGGCAGATCCTGGTCAGCGAGCTCGCGCTCGCCGAGGGCACCAACGAGGACAAGGCCGAACTGGTGCTCGACGAGGTGCTCGCCGAGGCAGTTGCCTGAGCTTCCCGCATCTGATTTCCGGGCATGGCGGCGGTGACGATCTGATGATCGTCGCCGCCGTTCTCGTTGCGGCCGGATCCGGCTCGCGGTTGGGCGCCGACGTGCCCAAGGCCTTTGTCGAGGTCAACGACCAGCCGCTTCTGGAATATGCGGTGCAGCGCTTCCTCGTCCATCGAGCGGTGCGTGACGTCGTCGTCGTCGTGCCCGTCGGCTGGACGGAGCAGGCCAACGAGATGCTCGACGAGCTCGTGAAGAGCTTCCGGAGCGTGGACGAACTCCTGGGCAAGCTGGGCCGCCCGCCAGCCGGACCCACCATGAAACCGCTGGTCGTGGCTGGTGGAAGCACTCGACAGGAATCGGTCGAGCGCGGGCTGGCGGTGCTCGCAGACGACGTCGACGCGGTGCTCGTGCACGACGTCGCCCGCGCGTTCGTCCCGGCCGCGGTGATCTCTCGCGTGGTCGACGCGCTGGAAGCCGGCGCCGACGCCGTGGTGCCCACGGTCCCGCTGACCGACACGCTGCGCTCGGTGGGTCCGGACGGGCTCGGCCCGACGGTCGACCGGACCGGCCTGGTCGCCGTGCAGACGCCACAGGGCTTCCGGCGCCAGGTGCTCGACGCCGCGCACTCGTCGGCGCCCGGTGGTGCGGCGACGGACGACGCGTCGCTCGTCGAGGCGGACGGCGTGCGCGTGGTCGCCGTGCCCGGTGCGTCCGAGGCTTTCAAGGTGACGGTTCCGCTGGACCTTGCGCTCGCCGAGGTGGTGGCTGACCGTGTCTGACTTCCGCACCGGCATCGGTGTCGACGTGCACCCGATCGAGGCGGGACGGCCGTGCCGGTTGGCGCTGCTGGACTGGCCGGGTGTGGACGGCTGCGCCGGGCACTCGGACGCGGACGTGGCCGCGCACGCCGCGTGCAACGCGCTGTTGTCGGCGGCCGGGCTGGGCGATCTCGGTGCGGTCTTCGGCACGTCCGACCCGCAGTGGGCCGGCGCGTCCGGGACGGTGCTGCTGACCGAGGTGGTGCGCCTGGTGCGCGCGGACGGTTGGACGATCGGCAACGTCGCGATCCAGGTGGTGGGCAACTCCCCGCGCCTGGGGCCACGTCGCGCGGAGGCCGAGGCCGCGATGTCCGCGATGGTCGGCGCGCCGGTTTCCTTGGCGGCGGCCACGACCGACGGGCTCGGCTTCCTGGGCAACGACGAGGGCCGCGCCGCCCTCGCAACCAGCTTGATTCACCGCTAGTTGATCAGCGGGCCCGGAGGGCCTGTTCGAGGTCGTTCCACAGATCCTCGACGTGCTCGATGCCGACCGAGAAGCGCAGCAGGTTCGGCGGCGTGCCCATGTCCGCATCCGGCTGGTGCATCGCGCGCCGCTCGATGAGCGATTCGACGCCGCCCAGGCTGGTGGCGTGGCTGATCAGCCGCAGCGACTCGCACAGCCGCGTCGCGGCGGCCGCGTCTCCCGCCACCTCGAACGAGATCATCGCGCCGAAGCCGGCGTGCAGCCGCGCCGCGCGCTCGTGCCCCGGATCGGACGGCAGGCCCGGGTAGCGCACGCGGGTCACGGCGGGGTGCGCGTCCAGTCGTCGCGCGAGCTCCATCGCGTTCGCCTGCGCGCGTTCCATGCGCACCGCGAGGGTGCGGATCCCGCGCAGCGCCAGATAGCACTCCAGCGCGCCGGGGACCGCACCGGTGAGCATTCGCCGGGTGCGCCAGCCGTCCGCGTCCTCGGCGGAGGACGTGATCAGCACGCCCATCAGCAGGTCCGAGTGGCCGGCCAGGTACTTCGTCGCCGAGTGGACGACGACGTCCGCGCCCAACGCCAGCGGGCGGACGAGCAGCGGCGTGGAGAACGTCGAGTCGACCACGACGCGCGCTCCTGCCTCATGTGCGCCGGCGATCAGAACGGGCAGATCGGCAACGCCGATAAGGGGATTCGTGACCGTTTCCAGCCAGAGTAGGTCCGCTCCCGGTAGCGCGGCGAGCACCGCGTCGGTATCGACGATGTCCACCGTGCGCACGCTCATGCGACCCAGCCGCTGCTGCTCGCCGAAGATCGCCACCGAACCGGAGTACGCCGCGGCCGGCACCACGGCCACCGTGCCGGCCGGATTGCCCTCGGCGATCGCGGCGATCGCCCCCATCCCGCTCGCGAACGCCACCGCGTGTCCGCCCTCGAGCGCACCGACGGCGTCCTCGAACGCGCGGATCGTGTCGCTGGCCTCGCCGCGCAGGTAGTGGTTCTCGTCCGCCGCGTGGTGGAACGTCGAGGACAGCACGATCGGGGTGTTCATCGGCGCGTCGGGCACGCGGGCGGGGCGTCCGGCAGTGACGGCCACCGACTCGGGGCGCAGGGGAACATCGGTCATGTTGGCGACGTTATCGGCAGACGTGAGCACCCAACTACCCGATATCGCCAAGAAGCTCCTCGACGCGCAGGTGTTCGTCACCGTCTCGACGCTGAACCCGGACGGTGGCCCGCACGCGTCGGTGCTGTGGGCGACCTACGACGGCGACGACATCCTGCTCTCTACCGTGGTCGGACGCGCCAAGGAGCGCAACTGGCGCCGTGACCCGCGGGTGAGCGTGCTGTTCTTCGACCCGGCCACGCCGTACAACTACGTCGAGGTGCGCGGACGCGTCGAGCTGACCACCGACGGCGGCCCGGAGCTGATCCAGCGCCTGTCGCAGCTGTACACCGGCGGGCCGTATACCGGCGACGAGGGCACGGACAACGTCCGTGTGGTGGCGCGGGTCAAGGCGGACAAGGTCATCACCCGCTGAGCCAACAACGCGATGAGCTCCCCCGCGGGCTACGCCCTCACACGCGGGGGGACCCCCATCCGCGCGAAGAGCCCGCGCGAGCGTAGCGAGCTTGCGGTGTGCGCCGCCGGACCCGCCCTGTTCTTTGGGGCGGTCCGAAGGTGCACGTGGCGCGGAATGGTTTCCGTAGGATGGCGGCCGTGGCGCTACACCTCTACGACACTGCGAGCCGATCGCTGCGGGAGTTCGTCCCGCTCGAACCCGGCAAGGTGTCGATCTACCTGTGTGGCGCAACCGTCCAGGCGCCACCGCACATCGGGCACGTGCGCAGCGGCGTCAACTTCGACATCCTGCGCCGTTGGCTGCAGCACAACGGGTACGAGGTCACGTTCGTCCGAAACGTGACGGACATCGACGACAAGATCCTGACCAAGTCGGCGGAGAACGATCAGCCGTGGTGGGCGTGGGCGTACACGAACGAGCTGAACTTCGACGCCGCCTACAACGTGCTGGGCTGCCTGCCGCCGACGTACGAGCCGCGCGCCACCGGGCACGTCACCGAGATGATCGAGCTGATGCAGCGGCTGATCGACTCCGGGCACGCGTACGCCGCGGACGGTGACGTCTTCTTCGACGTGGCGTCCTGGCCGGCGTACGGGGCCCTGTCCGGCCAGAAGGCGGACGAGATGCAGCCGGCTGGCGACAGCGCCGGTGATGCCCGCAAGCGCGACCCGCGTGACTTCGCGCTGTGGAAGGGGCACAAGTCCGGCGAGCCGGAGAGCGCGTCCTGGCCGACCCCGTGGGGACGCGGCCGTCCCGGCTGGCACCTGGAGTGCTCGGCGATGGCCACCCGCTATCTCGGTCCGGCGTTCGACATCCACGGTGGCGGGCTGGACCTCGTGTTCCCGCACCACGAGAACGAACTCGCACAGTCGTGCGCGGCCGGGGACGGCTTCGCGCGGTACTGGATGCACAACGGACTGCTGAACCTGTCCGGCCAGAAGATGTCCAAGTCGGTCGGCAATACGTTGCTGGTGAGCGAGATCGTCAAGCAGTGGCGTCCGGTCGAGGTGCGTTACTACCTCGGCGCCGCGCACTACCGGTCGGCGGTCGACTTCTCGCCGGAGGCGATGGACGAGGCCGCGGCGGCCTATCGCGGCATCGAGAACTTCGTGCAGCGGGCACTCGAGGCGCTCCGGGACGGCTCCGGTGCGATGGGATTCCAGACAACGCTGCCGCCGGAGTTCGCCGCGGCGATGGATGACGATCTCGGCGTGCCGCAGGCGCTCGCGGTCGTGCACAACACGGTGCGTGCCGGCAACACCGCGCTCGCATCGGGTGATCTCGTCGGTGTGCGGCGCGCGTTCTCGGCTCTGCTGATCATGACGGACGTGCTCGGCATCTGGCCGCCCGCTTGGGCCGGCAGCGGGACGTCCGACCTGACGCCGGTGATCGACGCGCTGGTGCAGGTGGCGATGACGCAGCGGACGAACGCCCGCGAGCGCAAGGACTATGCGGCCGCGGACGCGATCCGCGATCAGCTCTCGGCGGCGGGCATCGTCGTCGAGGACACCCCGTCCGGCCCGCGCTGGACTCTCAAGGACTGAGCACAAACACATGGCAGGCAACTCGCAGCGCAAGGGCGCGATCCGCAAGTCCAAGAAGGGCGCGCAGGTCGGCTCGGGCGGACAGCCGAAGCGGGCGCTGAAGGGCAAGGGCCCGACCCCACCGGCGGAGGCGCGCAAGGGGCATCCGGCCGCGCGCCGGGCCGCGTCCGCCGCGCGCCGCGACAAGAGCCGGCAACGGCCCGGCGACCGCGCCGAACTGCTGGTCGGCCGCAACCCGGTGGTCGAGGCGTTGCAGGCCAAGATCCCGGCGACGGCGCTGTACGTCGCGGTCGGGATCGATGCGGACGAGCGGGTCACCGAGGCGATCCGGCTCGCCGGCAACCGCGGCCTGGCGCTGCTGGAGATCAGCCGCGGCGAGCTGGACCGCAAGACCGGCGGGATCCTGCATCAGGGCATCGCCCTGCAGGTGCCGCCGTTCGCGTACCGCGAGCTGGCGGACGTCCTTGCCGAGGCGCGGGAATCGGTGTCGGCGCCGCTGCTCGTCGCCCTGGACGGGGTGACCGATCCGCGCAACCTGGGCGCCGTGATCCGGTCCGCCGTCGCGTTCGGTGCGCACGGCGTGATCATTCCGGAGCGGCGGGCTGCCGGAATGACCGCGACCGCGTGGCGGACGTCCGCCGGAACGGCCGCGCGCATCCCGGTCGCCCAGGTGACCAACCTGGTGCGCGCGCTGAAGGAGTGTCAGCAGGCCGGGATGCTGGTTGTCGGCCTGGACGCGGACGGGACGACGTCCGTCGACGATCTTGAGCTGGCCACCGATCCGATCGTGGTCGTGGTCGGCTCCGAGGGCCGTGGCCTGTCGCGGCTCGTCGGCGAGACGTGCGACCTGACCGTTTCGATCCCGATGGCCGCGTCCGCCGAGTCGCTGAACGCGAGCGTCGCGGCCGCCGTGACCCTGGCCGAGGTAGCGCGCCGCCGTCGCCGCGCGCAGTCGTGACCCGCTTTCCACCTTTCAGCGGGGTGATTTCGCTCGATTAGCCCCGCTGAAAGGTGGAAAGCCGAGTTCTAGCCCAGGCGCTCGCCGGTTTCCGGGTTGAACGCGTGCTCCTCGTTGGTGCGCAGCGTCACCGCGACCGTCTCGCCGATGCGCGGGGGGATGCGTCCGTCGAAGCGGATCACGAAGTGCTTGGCGTCCGGGTCGTCGCCCTCGAGCGCGCCGTACACGTAGGCGTCCGACCCGAGTTCCTCGACCAGCTGCACCTGCAGCTTGAGCGAGTCCCCGCCGGCGGCGTCCGCAGCGGTGAACGACTCGGGACGCACGCCCAGCTGTACCGACGTCAGGTTCGCGGCCTGCGCGCTGCTCATGACCGCGCTGCTCAGCGGGACGACGACGTTGCCCAGTCGCGCACCGCCGGTCGTCAGCTCGGCCGGGCGCAGGTTCATCGCGGGCGAGCCGATGAACCCGGCGACGAACGCGTTGGCCGGGCAGTCGTACAGGTTGCGCGGGGTGTCGCACTGCTGCAGCACGCCGTCCTTGAGCACGGCCACGCGGTGGCCCATCGTCATCGCCTCGACCTGGTCGTGCGTGACGTAGATGGTGGTCGTGCCGAGGCGGGCCTGCAGGGCAGCGATGTTGGCGCGGGTCTCGACGCGCAGCTTGGCGTCCAGGTTCGACAGCGGCTCGTCCATCAGGAACACGCTGGGCTCCCGGACGATCGCGCGGCCCATCGCGACGCGCTGGCGCTGGCCACCGGACAGCGCCTTCGGCTTGCGGTCCAGGTACGGCTCCAGGTCCAGCAGCTTCGCGGCCTCCTGCACCTTGACCATGCGCTCGGCCTTCGGCACGCCCTTGAGCTTGAGCGCGAAGCCCATGTTCTCGGCGACGCTCATGTGCGGGTACAGCGCGTAGTTCTGGAAGACCATCGCGATGTCGCGGTCCTTGGGCGGGCGGTTGGACACGTCCGCGCCGCCGATCCGGATCTCGCCGGAGCTGACGTTCTCCAGCCCGGCGAGCATGCGCAGCGCGGTGGACTTGCCGGAACCGGACGGCCCGACGAGCACCATGAACTCGCCGTCCTGGATGTCGAGGTTGAGGCTGTTGACGGCGGGCACCGGGTTGCCCGGGTACAGGCAGGTGGCGTCGACGTAGCTGACTTCGGCCATGGGTGACTCCCCACTCGGTGTGTCTCTACCGCGCCGGGTACGGGTGCGGATCACGACGTCGTTGGCAAGACGGCGCCGCCGCAACCTCACGGATTTCCGGCCGGCCGGTGTCGATCTGCCCCACCGATGTCAAAGGCAGCACCCGCCGACCGGCATAGCGGTCGGATAGGTGACATGCAACACGGCGCAGGGCGGGAAAGCAACCCTGGCGTGCTACGGCTGATCGACGATCTTGCGGCTCGGCCGGTAGAACTCCGCGGGCGCCGGCTCGCCGCGAAGGGCGGCAACTTCGTCTCGGATCGCGCCCATGATCGTGTCCGTGATCTCGCGCAGCACGGCCGCCGTGGGCTCTGCGCCGCGGAAGCGCTCGAGATCGACCGGCTTGCCGACGGACGCGTACGACGTGGGCCGGCGGATGAAGCGCAGCGGGGTGAACTTGCGCTGCTGCGCGCCCCACTGCCCGATCGGGATCACCGGGGTGTCCGGGGACAGCAGCCACAGCCGGGCGATGCCGGTCTTGCCCTGCATCGGCCACTGCCCCGGCGCGCGGGTGATGGTGCCCTCGGGGTAGATCGCGATCGCCTCGCCCCGGGCCAGCGCGGTGACCGCGTCGCGGAGCGACTGGGCCGCGTCGGTCGTCCCGCGGTAAACCGGAATCTGCTTGCTGCCGCGGAAGATCTGACCGGTCCCCGGCTTGTGGAACAGCGACGCCTTGATCATGAACCGGGGGATCCGGCCGGCCTGCCAGCCGAGCCGCGCCATCAACAGCGTGTCGATGTGCGAGGTGTGGTTCATCGCCAGGATCACGCCGCCGCGCTCGGGCGGGGTGATGCCCTCCAGGTTGGTCCACCGGATGCGGTACAGCGCTTGGGTGAGCGGCACGATGATGGTGGCGCACAGCCGGATCCAGAAGCCTGCCTTGGGCTTGTGCAGTCGGCTCACGGAACTCTCCTCGCAACAGCTGCCCCGCGTGGTTACGGTCGCGTAGGTAGTGTGCCAGGGCAGCTGTCCGGAGTGGAGCTGCCGGTAGGCTGCTTGCCAGTTCGCCGCCTTAGCTCAGCTGGCCAGAGCAATCGCCTTGTAAGCGATAGGTCGTCGGTTCGAACCCGACAGGCGGCTCCAGCGGTGCGGGACGGGTTGCCGACCGTGCTCAGGCCTCGTCGAGCGCCTGGACGTCGACCCGGGTCAGGCGTGGCTCGGACCCGGTCAGCACGTGCACCGGCCCGGTGAGCTCGAGCGGGTGCCGCGTGCCGCGCTGTGACGTTCCCACCCACAGCTCCAGCGCCCCGGGCTCGACGACGCGCCGCCCGGACCGGTCGGTGCAGGCCACCCGCGCGGTCGGCACGATGAAATGCACGCGGGCCGCACCGCCGGGTTCGAGATGGACGCGGCCGAACCCGACCAGCTGCGCTACGGGGCGGGTGACCGATGCGACCGGGTCGTGCGCGTACAGCTGCACCACGTCCGTCCCCGGCACCGTGCCGGTGTTGCGCACCGTGCAGGTGACGCCGATCGCTCCGTCCGTCGGCGCGTGCGCCTCGTCGAGCTCCAGGTTCCGCTCGAACGTGGTGTACGACAGCCCGTGCCCGAATGCGTGCGCGGGGCTGGTGTCCACGGTGCTCACCTGGCTCGGTGCGCCGAGCCGCGGGTGCAGGTAGGAGTAGGGCTGGGTGCCGGCCGATCGCGGCATGCTCACCGGAAGCCGTCCGGACGGGTTGACGCGCCCGGACAGCACGCCGGCCACCGCGGCAGCGCCCTCCTCGCCCGGGAAGAACGCCTGGACGACGGCGGCGGCGCGGCCGCTGGCCCAGTCCAACGCGTACGCGCGGCCGGTGAGCGCCACCAGCACCGTCGGCGTCCCGGTGTCGAGCACCGCCTCGGCCAGCTCGCGCTGCAGGCCGGGCAGCTGCAGGTCGGACGCGTCGCTGCCCTCGCCGACGGTGCCCCGGCCGAACAGACCGGCGCGGTCCCCGACGACGAGCACGCACACGTCGGCGTCGCGGGCCGCGTCCACGGCGGCCGGCAGTCCGGACCGCTCGTCGCCGCTCACTGTGCAGCCGGCTGCGTGGGTGATGGTGGGGACGGCGCCGGCGGCCGGTGCAGCGAACTCGGCGCGGAGCGCGTCGAGCACGCTGGCCACGTCGATGCCGAGGTCGGTGGCGTCCTCGCCGAGGACGTGGCTGGCGAACGAGTAGTTGCCCAGCAGGGCGCGCGGGTCGTCGGCCGTGGGGCCGACGACGGCGATGCGCGGCGGCGGTGCGGCGAGCGGCAGCGTCCCGTCGTTCTCCAGCAGGACCACCGACTCCTCAGCGAGCTCTCGGGCCAGCTGCCGGTGCTCGGGCGGATCGAGATCGGGAGCCGCGGCCGCATCCGGCTCGCCGTCCAGCAGGCCGAGCCGCTCCTTCTGCACGAGCACGCGGCGCAGCGCCCGGTCGACCAGCGCCATCGGGACGGCGCCGGAACGCACCCGGTCGGCCAGCGGTTCGCCGAACGCGCGCCCGGTCGGCAGTTCGACGTCCACACCTGCGGCTAGTGCGAGTTCGGCCGCTTGCCCGAGGTCGGCGGCGACGCCGTGCATGGCCTGAAGGAATGCAATGCCGAAGTAGTCCGACACGACGGTCCCGGTGAAGCCCCACTGCTCGCGCAGTACCTCGTCGAGCAGCCAGGCGTCCGACGCTGCCGGCACGCCGTCGACCTCCGCATACGAGTGCATGACCGATTCGGCGCCGGCGTCGCGTACCGCGATCTCGAACGGGACGAGGAACACGTCGGTCAGCTCGCGCCGGCCGAGGTGTGCAGGTGCGTGGTTGCGGCCGGCCGCGGACGCGGAGTAGCCGGCGAAGTGTTTGAGCGTCGCGACGACGCCGCGTGACTGCAGCCCGCGGACGTAGCCGGCCCCGATTTCGCCTATCAGATAAGGGTCTTCGCCGATGCACTCCTCGACCCGTCCCCAGCGCATGTCGCGCACCACGTCCAGCACCGGTGCCAGTCCCTGGTGCACGCCGAGTGCGCGCATGCTGGTGCCGATCGCGGCGGCGACGCGCTCGACCAGCGTCGGGTCCCACGAGGCGCCCCACGCCAGCGGCGTCGGGAAGGCGGTCGCGCGCCACGCCATCAGTCCGGTGAGGCACTCCTCGTGCACCAGCGCGCCGATGCCCGGACGGGTGTTCTCGCGCAACCAGGTTTGTGCGCGGCGCAACGTCGCCAGGCCCTCCGCGGGCTCGACCGCGCCGCCGCCGAAGACGCGGGTCAGCTGGCCGAGTCCGTGCTTGGCGAAGACCTCGAAGTCCGGGACCTCGCCGAGCGACTCGTCCTGCAGCGGGGCGACCTCGCCGTCGGTGCTGCTGACGCTGACCCACAGGCCCACGAGCTGGGCGAGTTTCTCCTCCAGGGACAGCTGGGCGATCAGCCGCTCGACGCGGGCGCTCACTTGCCGAACCCAGCGGTCAGGCCGTTGAGCAGGTGCCGCCGGCCCAGCAGGTAGAGCACCAGCACCGGCAGCAACGAGAGCGTCACCGCTGCAGTCGTCGCCGGGACGTCGGTGCCGTACTGCGTCTGGAAGTCCCAGAGCCCGAGCGTCAGCACCTTCGACGACGAACTCTGGGTGAGCACCAGTGGGAACAGGAAGCCGTTCCACGCGCCGAGGGCCGAGTAGATGCCGATCGTCACCATGCCGGGACGGCTCAGCGGCAGCACCAGCTCGCGCAGCACCCGGGCCGGGCTGGCTCCGTCGATGCTCATCGCCTCGTACAGCTCACCGGGGATGTCGCGCATCGTGCTGGTGAGCACGATGATCGACAGCGGCAACGCGAAGGCGGCAGTCGGCAGGATGATCGCCAGCAACGTGTCGTATACGTGCAGCCGGGTCGCCATCAGGTAGAGCGGGACGATCACGGCCTGTGCCGGGATCGCCAGGCCGGCCAGCATCGTCGAGAAGCCGAAGCGGACCAACCTGCTGCGGCTGCGCACGATTGCATACGCCGCGGGCACGGTCAGCACCTCGACGATCGCCACGCTCGCGACGGTCACGATCGCGGTGTTGGCCATGTAGTGCAGGAAGTCCGAGTCCAGCACGAGCCGGTAGTTCTCCAGGCCGGGGTCGCGCGGCAGCGACATCGGGCCGTCGGTCAGGTAGCTGCCCTCGTCGCGCAGGCTGGTCGACAGCAGCAGGTACAGCGGGAAACCGACGAACACCAGCCACAGCAACGCGCCGAAGCCGCCGAGGAAGTTCGGCATCCGCCACGAGCGGCGAGTGCGCCGCGGCCTCGCGATTCGCGTCGCCTCGGTGGCGGTGACGGACGGACGCCCGGTCATCGTCGTGGTCACAGCCCCTCCCGTTGGCTGGTCATCTTGGAGTAGCCGGTCACGCGGGTGATCAGCAGTGACACGACGGTGCCGATGACGAGCAGGACGACGGCGAGAGCGCTGGCGTAACCCATGTTGAAGCTGCTGAACCCTTCCAGGTACATGTGCAGCGGCAGGATCCGCGACGAGGTGCCGGGGCCGCCGTTGGTGAGGATGAGGATGACGTCGAAGTAGGTGAGCGAGCCGACGATCATCAGCACCGACGAGGTGATGATCGTGTTGCGCAGCTGCGGGACGGTGATCGAGAAGAACTCGCGTACCCGTCCTGCGCCGTCGATGCGCGCGGCCTCGAAGAGGCTCTCCGGGATCTGCCGGGTGGCGGCTTGGTAGAGCAGTACGTGGAACGGCACGAACTGCCAGCTGATCACGACGATGAGCGTGTAGAGCACCAGCGAGGGGCGTCCGATGAAGTTGCCGTCGTCGACGCCGAGCCAGGGCCCGACGACGTGTGCGAGACCGAAGTTGGGGTCCAGCAGGGTGCCCCACAGCAGGGCGATCGCGGAGCTGGACATGAGCAGCGGCACGAAGAAGATCGCGGACAGTACGGCCCGGGTCCGGGTGCGCCCGGCCACCCAGACGCCGATCGGCAGGGCGACGAGCGTCTGCCCGATCCACGAGACGACGGTCAGGATCGCCGACAGCCGCAGCGACTCGCGGAACGTGTGGTCGTGGAGCAGCCGCGTCCAGTTGTCCATCCCGGTGAAGTGCGGGCTGCCGAGTCCGCTCCACGAGGTGAAGGCGAGCAGCACGACGAGCACCATGGGGACCACGGCGAACAGCGTGAAGAACAGCAGGGCGGGGACGGCCCAGATCGCTCCGGGCCGTCCCGCCTCGCGGGTAGAACTCACTTCGCGGCGTCCATCGCCTTACCGAAGTCCTGCGGGCTCATCTTGTTGAGGAACACCTTCTGCAGGTCGGTGAGCATGGTCTGCGCGACGGACGGGGACAGCGCCTGGTCCCACGACTGCGCGAACGACGGGGCGTTCTTGACCAGCCCGTAGACGAACTGGGTGTAGTCGGGGTAGTTGCCGGTGTTCAGTTGCGACTCGACACCGGCGATGGCTGGCACCTGCCCGATCTTGATCAGCTGGGCGACGTAGTCGTCCGAACTCACCGTCTTCAGGAACGCCTCGGCGGTCTTGACGTTCTTGGACGACTTGGTGATCGAGTAGAAGTTGCTCGGGTTGCCGACGATGTCCTTCGGGTCGCCCGCGCCGTTGGAGACCGCGGGGAACGGGGCCCACTCCAGGTTGCCCGTCTTCATGAACTTGGGGAACGTGCCGACCAGGCCGGACAGTTCCCAGGACCCCATCAGCTGCATGCCGGACTTGCCGGTCGTGAACAGCGCCTCGGTGCCGTGGTTGTCGTAGTTGATCGCGGAGAAGTTGCTGCCGAACGCGCCGCGCTTGACCAGGTCCTGAATCATCGTCAGCGCCTGGACGACGGCCGGATCGCTCCACGCACCGGGCTTGCCGGCGACTATGTCGGCGAACTTCTGCGGGCCGCCGACCCGGTCGAGCAGATACTCCAGCCACATCAGCTCGGTCCAGCTCTGCGTGCCGGCGAGGGCGATCGGGTTGGAGATCCCGGCCGCCTTCATCTTGTCCACGTCGGTGAGCAGGTCGTCCCAGGTGGCCGGCATGGCGGTGATGTTCGCCTTGGTCATGACGGCCTTGTTGACGAACAGGAAGACCGGCTGCACGCCCTCCATCGGCACGCCGTAGTACTTGCCGTCGATCTTGGCCGTGTTCAGCACGCTCGGCAGGAACTTGGCCTTCCAGGTGGGATCGCCGTTCAGCAGGCTGGTGAGGTCGACGACGTCGCCGGCGTGCACGTACTGCGCGAGGTTGCCGCCGCCCCAGTTGAAGAAGACGTCCGGAGCCTGTGGCGAACCGAGCGCGGTCTGCAGCTTCTGCTTGTACGGGTCGTTGACGAAGGTCTGCAGGCTCGCCGACGCGTGGTTGGCGTTGTTGAACTTGCTCATCTCGGCCTTGACGACCGGGTTGAGGGTGTCGTCCTGAACCGCCCAGACGACCACCTTGCCGCTACTCCCACTGCCCCCACCGGCGCCGCTCGCGCCCTCGGTCGAACTGCACGCCGCGAGCGATACGCCAGTGATGCACGCCGCCGCCGCGGCTGTCAGCCGCCGCCATTTCGATCGCATGATCCCGGTCTATCCTCTCTGTCCGGTGGCGCCAGGCCGACGCCCTCCGAAAGTTTCGGAAACATTTCGGTTGTCGGAACCGTAGGGCGTGTGTCGCGCTCGGTCAAGCATTCCGGCGGTCCTCGTTACCCAGACGCAACCACGGGCCAAACGCCGCAGCCGCACCAGGGACATCCGGTAGCCTTGCCGCGGCGAAACTATCGTCAACCCTTTCGCGTGGCCGTACCGGTCGACGTCGTCAAGAAAGGCAAGGCCGATGCCGGCTGCGGGACGGGTGCGGATCGCAGACATCGCGCGTGCCGCGGGCGTCTCGGTCCCGACGGTCTCCAAGGTGCTGAACGGGCGGGCCGAGGTCGCCGCCGAGACCCGGGACCGGGTGCAGGCCCTGCTCGACGAGCACAACTACCAGCGCCGCGGCGCCGGCATCGCGCGGGCCGGACTGATCGACTTCGTGGTCAACGAGCTGGACAGTCCCTGGGCCGTCGAGTTGATCCGGGGCGCCGAGGAGGCCGCGCACAGTGCCGGCGTCGGGCTCGTCGTCTCGGCGATCCACGGTCGCCGCTCGGACGCGCGCAAGTGGCTGGACGGCCTGGTCGCCCGGCGCTCCGACGGCGTCGTCCTGGTGGTCTCGGAGCTGCCGCGCGCGGATCAGCAGCGGCTGGCCGAGCTGGACGTCCCGCTCGTGCTGGTGGACCCGTTCGGCAGCGCCGACCCCACGATCCCCGCCATCGGCGCGACGAACTGGGCCGGTGGCCTGGCCGCGACGGAACACCTGACCGGGCTCGGTCACCGGCGCATCGGCGTGATCACCGGACCGCGGCGGCTGCTGTGCAGCCAGGCCCGGTTGGACGGTTATCGCGCCGCGCTGGAACGCGTCGGCGTCCCGGCCGATCCGGCGCTGATCAAGTACGGCGACTTCCACCACCCGAGCGGCCGTGCGGCGGCGCTGGAGTTGCTCGAGCTCGAGGACCCGCCGACGGCGATCTTCGCCGGCAGCGACCAACAGGCCTTCGGCGTGTACGAGGCACTGCGCGCCCGCGGCCTGCGCGTGCCACACGACATCAGCGTGGTGGGCTTCGACGACCTCAGCATCTGTGACTGGGTCTCGCCGCCGCTGACCACCATTCGCCAGCCGTTGGAGGAGATGGCTGCCATGGCGACCCGCATGTTGCTCGAGAGCAGCGGCTACGACCATGCGCAGGCGCGGCACGTCGAGCTGGCCACCTCGCTGGTCGTGCGGGAGAGCACGGCGGCCCCCGTGGACCGCGCCGAACGGGCTGGTGGCGACCAGTCGTAGCGAACCCGGCAGGGGGGATCGAATCGGTTAAAAATCGGTTAGGCTGCAGCGGTGATGCCGTCGAACATCGCGGCCCTGACCATCGCAGTGGAACACGCGCCGGTGGGTGTGGGCGTCTGTGATCAGGACGGGAACTTCGTCGTCGTCAACGATTACCTCGCCCGGCTTCTTCGCTACGACCGGAGCGCCCTGCTGGGCAAGTCGTTCATGACGGTGATCCACCCCGACGAACAGGCCGAGGTCGCGGTACAGGTCGGCAATGCGATGCGGACCGCGGCCGGGGGAGACGACCAGGCCAGTGACGAGAACGAGGTGCGCTGCGTCGACGGTGAGGGCCACACGGTCTGGGTGCACCTGACCTGGACGACCACGGCCCCCGACGAAGACGGCCGGCAGTACACCGTCGTCCACGCAGTCGATTACTCGCGCCGCCGCGTCATCGAGGACGAGCTCATCGAGGTCCGCCAGCTGTTGCACGTGGCGTTGGAAAAGAGCGCGTTCGCGATCGCGATCAGCGACATGAGCAAGCGCATCACCTTTGCCAATCAGCAGTTCTGCGATCTGCTCGGCTACACGCTCAGCGAGCTGACTCGGCTGACGTTCTCCGATATCACGCACCCTGACGATCGCGACAAGAGCGTGGACGCCTTCGAGCAGATGCTGCTCGGCAAGCTGGACCGGCACCAGACGATGAAGCGATACGTGCGCAAGGACGGCCGCCAGATCTACTGCCGCCGGATTGCCATTGCGGCGCGCGGCCGCGACGGCATCCCGCGCAGCAACATCATCTTCGTGGAGTCGATGGGGCTGGTCTGAGCCTGGCGCGTTCACCCGCCCGTCTGGGTCAGGGCCAGGTTGGCCAGCGCGGTGAGGTCCTTGCTGGCGCGGGCTCCCGCCTTCTCGTGCATGCTGACCGCGACCGTCCGCTGGCCCGACGCGACCACGATCGTCGGGTCGGCGTAGTCGGCTCCCGCGCCGCCGGTCAGGATCGTGGCCTGCTGCCCGTCGACCTGCGTCGTGCTCGAACTGGCGCCATGTGCCACGTAGTCGTCGACGGTCGCCGGGATGCGGGCCGCCGCCGACTGGGAGTCCTTGTACAGGCTGACGCCGATCTCGGCCTTCGCGACGGCGCTGCCGGCGGAGGCGCTGCGGGACGGCAGCCCGTACTGGCAGTTCAGGTAGCCGAGGCGGCCGATGTCCTTCTCCGGCAGGCCGACGACGAACGCGGTCCGGCCGCCGAGTGAGCGTCCGAGCGCGTTGTCGACAGCCGCGGCGGGCAGCAGGTCGTCGCAGGTGCCCGGCAGATGGGTCAGCCTCGTCGGGGTGGGCGTCGGCGTGGTCGAACTAGCGGCGGGCGTGCTGTTCGTTCCGGTACCGGCCGGTGCCGTCCTGGTGCGGGTGACCACCACCGTCTTCGCCGGCTGCCCGGAGCTGTTGCCCGTCGAGCAGGCGGGCACGGTGAGCAGCAGCGCGGCCGCACAGCACGCGGACAGCAGGCGACGATCAACCACGAACCGACCATAACTCCGCTCGGCCACCGGTCCGGGTCAGCGCCGCGGCCGTGTCCCGGCGGCGTCAGGGATTGCGCGCGAAGTAGGCCTTGGCGCGCCACGGGACCGCGCGGAAGGCGAGCTGGTTCAGCGGCGCGGCCAGCCTGAGCAGCACCCGGGTCTTCGCCAGCGGCTCCAGGGCGACCGTCCAGGTGAACCGGCTCCCGGTCGCGGTCGCCTCGACCAGGTAGTCCTCACCGAAACGCTTGAGCAGCGGGCGGGCGGCCTCGGTCACGTAGAACGTCTTGCGATGCCCCTCGTCCCAGCGGAAGAACTTCTCGCGGACGGTGATCGCGCGCCCGGGCAGGACTACCTCGCGCGTGGTCCCGACACCGAACGGCCGCGGCGACGTCCATTGCAGGCGGTGCAGGCCGAGGCCCCAGTCGGCGAGCGCCCGATCGGAGGTCAGCGATTCCCAGACGCGTTCCGGCGGGACGTCCAGGTCGACCGGCAGCCGGTACACGTATGGCGCGGTCTGGAAGAACATCTCGTCCAGCGGCTCGAGCGGGTACCAGCGCGTCATGGCGCACAGCATGCCCTACTCATCGGTAGCCTGCCCGCTTTCCCCATGGTGTGACCAGATTCAGGCCCTGATTTTGGTCGGAGCGTGGGGAAAGGCGGCGGGTTTCAGCTGCGGCGCAGGCCGGCGAACGCGATCGCGCACACCGCATCGGCCAGCTCGGCCGCGTCGCTTCCGCTGCGCGTGGGGCGGTACCACTCGACCAGCGAGTTGACCATGCCGAACAGCAGCCGCGCGGTCAGCTGCGGCTCGACGTCTGAGCGGAGATCGCCGTCCGCGACCGCCTTCGCGACCAGCTCCGCGACGGCGTGGTCGATCTCGCGCCGGCGCCGGATCGCCCTGCGTTCGGTCGCCGTGTTGCCGCGCACGCGCAGCAGCAGCGTGACGAACGGCAACTCTGCGACCAGCACATCGACGCTGCGGCGGACCAGCAACTCGAGCCGGTCGGCCGCCGGCCCGTCGTGGGCGACGGCCTCCTCGACGACCGCGGTCAGGCCATCGAGCGCCCGGTCGGTGGCCAGCTGCAGCAACTGCTCCTTGCCCGCCACGTGGTGGTACAGCGCGGACTTGCTCAGCCCCAACACGCGCGCGAGATCGTCCATGGACGTGCCGTCGTAGCCGCGCTCGGTGAACGTCTGCGCGGCCGCGAGCAGCACCGCGTCCAGGTCGTAGCCCGGCCGTCCCAGCTTCCTGGCGCCCGGATTCACCACGTGGCTCTTCGTCATCGGCGCCGGTCGATGACGCGCTGGAGCTTGCCCAGCGAGCGTTCCAGGCTGTCCGGGTCGACGACCTCGACGGCCACGGTCACGCCCACGCGCTGCTTGACCGCGATCACGACCTCGCGTGCCGCGTCCGCCCGTCGCTCGGCCGGGCAGTCGGGACGGGCCTCGACGCGGACCGTCATCGCGTCCAGCCGGCCCTGCTTGGACAGCACGAGCTGGAAGTGCGGCGCGAGTCCGGGGGTGACCAGGAGGATCTCCTCCAGCTGCGTGGGGAAGACGTTCACCCCGCGCAGGATGATCATGTCGTCGCTGCGCCCGGTGATCTTCTCCATCCGGCGCAGGGACGGACGGGCGGTGCCGGGCAGCAGCCGGGTCAGGTCGCGCGTCCGGTAGCGGATGATCGGCAGCGCCTGCTTGCTCAGGGACGTGAACACCAGCTCACCCGGCTCGCCGTCGGGGAGCACGTCACCGGTCAGCGGATCGATCACCTCCGGGTAGAAGTGGTCCTCCCAGATGTGCAGGCCGTCCTTCGTCTCGACGCACTCTTGCGCGACGCCGGGACCCATCACCTCGGACAGCCCGTAGATGTCGACAGCGTGCATGTCCAGCCGGTCCTCGATCTCGGCGCGCATCGCCTCTGTCCACGGCTCGGCGCCGAGAATGCCTATCCGCAAAGAGGATTCGCGCGGATCCAGGCCCTGCCGCTCGAATTCGTCCAGCAGTGCGAGCAGGTACGACGGCGTGACCATGACGATGTCCGCACGGAAGTCGTTGATCAACTGCACCTGCCGCGGCGTCATCCCGCCGGACACCGGCACCACCGTGCAGCCGAGGCGCTCCGCACCGTAGTGCGCGCCGAGACCGCCGGTGAACAGTCCGTAGCCGTAGGAGACGTGGACGGTGTCGCCCGGACGGCCGCCGGCGGCGCGGATCGACCGCGCCATCAGCGCGGCCCAGGTGTCCAGGTCCTGCTCGGTGTATCCGACGACCGTCGGACGGCCGGTCGTGCCCGACGACGCGTGGATGCGGCGCACCTGCGACTTGGGTACCGCGAACATGCCGAACGGATAGTTCTCGCGCAGATCCGCCTTGGTGGTGAAGGGGAATCGGGCGAGGTCGGCCAGGCTGGTGCAGTCGTCCGGGCGCACGCCGGCCGCGTCGAACGCGGCGCGGTAGTGCGGGACATTCTCGTACGCGTGCCGCAGCGTCCACCTCAGCCGGTCGAGCTGCAGCGCGCGCAGCTCGTCGGTACCCATGCGCTCGGCCGGGTCGAGCGTGTCCGCCGCCGGCGGCTCACCGAGACGCGTCACGTCTGCTCCCTCAGGGTGCGGCTGGTGCCGCGAAACTCGGCGATCACCGCGCCCGACTCGACGTCGTCGCGCCGGACGGTGACGTCGTAGATGCCGCTGCGACCGTAGCGGGTCCGCTCGACCGCGCGGGCGTAGAGCACGTCGCCCTCGCGGGCAGCTGCAATGAACGCGATGTCGGCCCCGGCAGCGACCGTGACCGGCCCGTGGCTGTTGCAGGCGCAGGCGAACGCGGTGTCGGCCACCGCGAACACGAACGCACCGTGCGCGATGCCGTGGCCGTTGACCATGTCCGGGCGGACGGTCATCCGGGTCGTCGCGGTGCCGGAAGCGACGGTGACCAGCTCGATGCCGAGCGCGCGCGAGGCGGAGTCCGCGTCCATCATCCGGTCAACCGGTCCCATGAATATGCCGCTCTCCCTTGATTCCTGACCGAATGGTCGGTAAATAATGGAGCCAGAGTCCCTGGTCCCTTGTCAAGGGATCACCGGTACAGCGGGTGGCCCGAGGAGATGTGCGAATGACGGTGCTGGAGAGTTACGTCGGCGGCTCGTGGTCGGGTCCCGCGGACGGCTCACCTGTGCACGACGCGGTGACCGGTGAGGAGATCGTGCGGGTCAGCTCGGACGGCGTCGACTTCGGCGCGGCGCTTGAATACGGGCGCACCGTCGGCGGTCCGGCGTTGCGCGAGCTGACGTTCCACCAGCGCGCGGCGCTGTGCAAGGCGGCCGGGCTGCTGCTGCGCGAGCATCGCGACCAGCTGTACGCGCTGTCGGCCCGTACCGGCGCCACGCTCGCGGACTCGAAGTTCGACGTCGACGGCGGGATCGGCGCGCTGCTGGCCTACGCGTCCAAGGCCAAGCGCGAACTGCCGAACGACCGGATCCACGTCGAGGGTTCGGTCGAGGCGCTGGGCAAGGGCGGCACGTTCGTCGGCCAACACATCCTCACGCCGCGACACGGGGTGGCCGTCCAGATCAACGCGTTCAACTTCCCGGTGTGGGGACCGCTGGAGAAGCTGGCGCCGGCGCTGATCGCGGGCGTGCCGTCGCTGATCAAGCCGGCGTCGCAGACCGCGTACCTGACCGAGCGGGTCGTGCGCCTGATCGTCGAGTCCGGACTGTTGCCCGACGGCGCGGTCCAGTTCGTGGCCGGTGGTGCCGGTGACCTGCTCGATCACCTGGACGAGCAGGATCTGCTGTCGTTCACGGGCTCGGCGTCCACGGCGGCAAGGCTGCGCAGCCACCCGAACGTGGTGGCCCGCTCCGTGCGCTTCAACGCGGAGGCCGACTCGCTGAACTGCTCGATCCTGGGACCCGACGCCACGCCCGGCACCGCGGAGTTCGACCTGTTCGTCAAGGCACTCGTCACCGAGATGACCGTCAAGGCCGGTCAGAAGTGCACCGCGATCCGGCGCGCCTTCGTGCCGGAAGCGCAGCTGGACGCGGTGACCGAGGCCGTGATCACCCGACTGCGCAAGGTGATCGTCGGCAACCCAACCAACCCGGACGTGCGCATGGGCGCGCTGGTCGGACTCGAGCAGCGCGAGGAGGTGCGCCGCTCGCTCAAGGCCTTGACCGCCGCCGGCCGCGTCGTGTTCGGCGACCCGCAGCACGTAGACGTGGTGGACGCCGACGCCGAGCGCGGGGCGTTCCTGTCGCCGATCCTGCTTCAGTGCACGGACCTCGAGCGCGACGAGGTGCACAGCGTCGAGGCGTTCGGACCGGTCGCGACGGTGCTGCCGTACACGTCCACGTCCCAGGTGATCGAACTGGCCGCGCGCGGACGCGGCAGCCTGGCCGGATCGGTCGTCACCGCCGACCGGGACTTCGCACGGGACGTCGTGCTGGGCACCGCGCCCTGGCACGGCCGCCTGCTGGTGCTCAACGGGACCGACGCGGCGGAGTCGACGGGACATGGCTCGCCGCTCCCTGCGCTCGTGCACGGCGGACCGGGGCGCGCCGGTGGTGGTGAGGAACTCGGCGGCATGCGTGCCGTGTTCCATCACCTGCAGCGCAGCGCCGTGCAGGCCGATCCGCAGACGCTGAGCGCGATCACGGGCCGGTGGGTGCCGGGCTCCGAACGCCGCAGCGGAGTACACCCGTTCCGCAAGCGGCTCGGTGAGCTGCGGATCGGCGACAGCGTCGTCGCCGGTCCGCGTCGGGTGACCCTTGCCGACATCGAGCACTTCGCCGAGTTCACCGGCGACACCTTCTACGCGCACATGGACGAGGAGGCGGCCGCCGCGAACCCGTTCTTCGACGGACGGGTGGCGCACGGGTACCTGATCGTCTCCTTCGCCGCGGGCCTGTTCGTGGACCCCGACCCGGGACCCGTCCTGGCGAACTACGGGTTGGAGAACCTGCGGTTCCTGGCGCCGGTGTACCCCGACGACGAGTTGACGATCACCTTGACGTGCAAGCAGATCAGCGCGCGCGAGGGCGACTACGGCGAGGTGCGTTGGGATGCCGACGTGACCAAGCAGGACGGCTCGTCCGCCGCGCAGTACGACGTCCTGACGTTGGTGGCGAAGTGACCGCCGCAGTGAGCGAGTTCGAGGAACTGGTCGCCCGCGAGCAGCGCATCGAGCCGCGCGACGAGATGCCGGACGCCTACCGGGCCACGATGATCCGGCAGATCGCGCAGCACGCGCACTCGGAGATCATCGGCATGCAACCGGAGGGCGCCTGGATCGCGAGTGCTCCGTCCCTGCGGCGCAAGGCGATCCTGCTCGCCAAGGTCCAGGACGAAGCGGGGCACGGGCTGTACCTGTACTCGGCGGCCGAGACGCTCGGCGTCGAACGCGACGACCTCACGCAGCGGCTGGTCGACGGCCGGCAGAAGTACTCGTCGATCTTCAACTACCCGTCGCTGACGTACGCGGACGTCGGCGTCATCGGGTGGCTGGTCGACGGCGCCGCGATCTGCAACCAGGTGCCGCTGTGCCGCTCGTCCTACGGGCCGTACGCGCGCGCGATGGTGCGCATCTGCAAGGAGGAGTCGTTCCACCAGCGGCAGGGTTACGAGCTGTTGCTGACGATGATGCGGGGCTCGGACGCGCAACGCGAGATGGTGCAGGACGCCACGAACCGCTGGTGGTGGCCGTCGCTGATGATGTTCGGCCCGCCGGACGCAGACTCGCCCAACACGGCGCAGTCGATGCGCTGGAAGATCAAGCGGCACACGAACGACGAGCTGCGGCAGCGGTTCGTCGACATGACCGTCCCGCAGGCCGAGGCGCTCGGTGTCACGCTGCCGGATCCGGCGCTGCGTTGGAACGACGAGCGCGGGTCGTACGACTTCGGCGAACCGGACTGGGACGAGTTCAAACGCGTGATCAGCGGCAACGGCCCGTGCAACGCCGAGCGGATCGCGCATCGCCGTGCCGCGCTCGACAACGGCGCCTGGGTCCGCCAGGCCGCCGTCGCCCACGCCGCCAAAGCGCGCGAAACCCGGCGTACCGAGACGAGTTCAGGGGTGACCACAACGCGATGAGCGCTTGCGCGAAGAGCAGCGATCGCCGATGCGGCGGAGCCGCTATCGAGATCAGGACCCACCCGAGCGCAGCGAGTGGTGGGGACTGAGATCGATGGGCGATCTGCAGACAACTTGGCCGTTGTGGGAGGTGTTCGTGCGCGGCAAGCGGGGGCTCAACCACGTGCACGTGGGCTCGCTGCACGCGGCGGACGCCGACATGGCACTTCACCACGCGCGCGACCTGTACACGCGCCGCAACGAGGGCGTGAGCATCTGGGTCGTGCGCGCCGCGGACATCACAGCGTCCAGTCCGGACGAGAAGGACGCGTTCTTCGCGCCCAGCGGCGACAAGGTGTACCGGCACCCGACCTTCTACGCCATCCCCGACGACATCCCGCACATCTGATGGCACACGAGGACGAGAACGCGTACGAGTCGCTGGCGGTCGCCGCCGGCGGTGAGGAGCGCTGGGCGTTCGGCACCGGCTTCGACGACCCCCTGGCCGGCGTCGACACCACCGTGCCCGCCGGTGTGGACGCTCGCGCGCTCGCCCGTGAGTGCGTGGCCCTCGGCGACGACGCGCTGATCCTGTCGCAGCGCCTCGCGCTCTGGGTGAGCAACGCGCACGAGCTCGAGGACGAGGTGGCGCTGGCGAACATCGCGCTCGACCTGCTCGGCCAGGCGCGGCTGCTGCTGACCCGCGCAGCCCAGGCCGACCCGGGGCTGCGCCCGCCGAACGCGCCCCCGCACGTCCCGGACGAGGACGCGCTGGCGTACTGGCGCGACGCCGAACAGTTCACCAACGTCCGGCTGGCCGAGCTGGACGACGAACACGACTTCGCCAAGTGCATCGCGCGGCTGTTCGTGCTGACGACCTGGCGGCTCGCGGTGATGGCGCGGTTGGTCGGCTCGCCCGACCCGGTGCTCGCGGCCATCGCGGCCAAGGCAGTCACCGAGCTCAGCTACCACCGCGAGTACGCCGCCGGCTGGGTGATCCGCCTCGGCGACGGCACCGACCTGTCGCACGAACGGATGCACGAGGCGCTCGCCTGGGCCTGGTTCGGTCACCACGAGCTTTTCCAGATCAGCGATCCGGACGTTCGCGACGAGGTGCAACGAGTGACCGACGACGTGCGCGAGACCGCGACCCTGCTCCGGCGCGAGCAGCGATGCCCGGCGCACTCCCGGTCCGGCCGGCGCGGCGAGCACACCGACGATCTCGTCACCCTGCTGGCGGACATGCAGGCCGTGGCGCGCGCGAACCCGGAGGCGACGTGGTGAGGGTTGGCCTCGTAGCAGGGCGACACTCCGTACGACAGCCTGCTACGGGGCCAACAGTGAACGAGGCACGGGCGGTCGCGGAAACGGTCACCGACCCGGAGCTGCCGATGCTCACGCTGCACGACCTCGGCGTGCAGCGCGGCGTCCACCTCCAGGACGACGGCACGGTCATCGTCGAGATCACGCCGACGTACTCGGGCTGCCCGGCGATGGCCGAGATGCGCGCCGACCTGACCCGTGCGCTGAATGCGCAAGGATTCCCGAACGTCGAGGTCCGCACCGTGCTCAGTCCGCCGTGGACCACCGATGACATCACCGCGCACGGGCGCAAGGTCCTGGCCGAGCACGGCATCGCACCGCCCGGCCCGGCCCCGCGCCGCGCCCGCGGGCCTGTCCCGCTCACGCTCGGCGCGCCCCGGGCCCAGGTCCCGTGCCCGCAGTGCGGATCGCACGACACCGTCGAGACCTCGCACTTCGGCTCCACCGCGTGCAAGGCGCTCTACCGATGCCGGGCCTGCGCCGAGCCGTTCGAGCACCTCAAGGCGATCTGATGGCGGCCACCCCATTCGCCCCGTTGCGTGTCGCGCGCGTCGAGGCACTCACCGATGACTCGGTCGCGGTCACGTTCGACGTCCCGGACGAGCTGGCCGAGCAGTACGCATTCCGTCCCGGGCAGTCGCTGACGCTGCGCCGCCTCATCGACGGGCGCGACGAGCGCCGGTCGTACTCGATCTGCGCACCCGCCGGGGCGGCGCCGCGGATCGGGGTCCGCGAGGTCGCGGGTGGCGCGGTGTCCGGCTGGCTGGTGCGGGGACTCAAACCCGGCGACGTCGTGGACGTACTCCCGCCGGCCGGGCTGTTCACCGCGGACGTCTCGACGGCGGCCCGGCACGTGCTCATCGCGGCCGGCTCGGGCGTCACCCCGATGATGTCGATCGCCGCGTCCGTCCTCGCCGGAAACGGCGACAGCACGGTCACGCTGATCTACGGCAACCGGCGCAGCGACACGGTCATGTTCGCCGACGAACTCGCCGACCTGAAGGACCGCTATCCCGCCCGGCTGCAGCTGCTGCACGTGCTCAGCCGCGAGCCGCGCGAGTGCGACGTGCTCAGCGGACGGCTCGACGCCGACCGGCTGAACGCGCTGCTGGATGCGTTGGTGCCGGTCGACCAGGTCGACCACTTCTGGCTCTGCGGACCGTTCGGCATGGTGGAAACTGCGCGCACGCTGCTACTCGACCGCGGCGTCGACGCCAAGCGCGTGCACCGCGAGCTGTTCTACGTCGAGGACACCGCGCCGCCCCCGGCCGTGCACGACGACGCGGCGGCAAGCGGGCCGACCGCGCAGGTGACGATCGTGCTGGACGGCCGGGCGACCACGCTGGCGCTGCCGCGCGACGTACCCATCCTTGACGCCGCACAGCGCGTCCGCACCGACCTGCCCTTCGCCTGCAAGGGCGGCGTGTGCGGAACGTGCCGCGCGCGGGTGACGTCCGGTGAGGTGCGGATGCGCCGCAACTTCGCGCTGGAGGACGACGAGCTCGACGCGGGGTTCGTGCTGACCTGCCAGGCGGTACCGACGAGCGAGGCGGTCACGGTCGACTACGACGCCTGAGACGCGATTCCTGAGCGGCCACGCCGCCGTCAGCCAGCGAGGAACTCGCGGCCAGCGTCTTCGGCCCGTGCCAACCACGCGACGGTACGCAGGTCAGACGATTGCGGCCAGCGTCTCCAGAGCCTTGCGGATCTCCGGCGGCACAGGCACCGGCTTGCGCTCGTCGCGCGAGACGTACACGTGCACGAACCGGCCGGCCGCGACGGGCGACTCGGCGGTGCCGAAGAGCGCGATCTGGTACACCACGCTGGACGTGCCCAGGTTCTCCAGCGCGATTCCGGCCGTCACCGTCTCCGGGAACCGGAGCTCGGCGAAGTACCGGCACGACGTCTCGACGACCAGGCCGACAGCGGGCAGGGTGCGGATGTCCACGCCGGACGCCGACATCAGCCAGCCGTTGACGGCGGTGTCGAACAGCTCGTAGTGCACGACGTTGTTGATGTGCCCGTAGGTGTCCTCGTCCGACCACCGGGTCTGCAGCGAGCGCAGCACCGGAAAGTCGGTCCGTCGCAGCTGTTTGTGCTCATCCCCGCTAGTCATGCTGCCGATCGTGCCATTTCATCGTCCACGAAGCGCGGTAGGGCGGCGCGCAATCCTGCGGCGACCGCGATGGCCAGGCCGATGAACAGCAACGCAAGGGGCAGCGCCCACCCACCGGTGAGGTCGTTCAGCACCCCGAACAGCAGCGGTCCGCTGCCGGCCACGATGTAGCCGATCGACTGGACGAAGGCCGACAGCGCGGCCGTGGTCTCGGACGACCGCGAGCGCAGCCCGATCATGGTCAGCGCGAGCGGGAACTGCCCGCTGCCGATCCCGGTCAGCACCATCCACATCCACGCGCCGCCGACCGGCGCGACCGCGAGACCCACGTAGGCGGCCAGATAGCAGGCGGTCAGCCAGATCAACACCGTCCGATGCCGGGACGCGGGCACGCTCGGCACCACCATCGACACCGGAATCGTCATGGCCGACAGCACGGCCACCATCGCGCCGGCGGTCCCGGACGTGACGCCGTGCGCGTCCATGAACTTGGCGAACCAGCCGAAGGCGATATAGGCCTGGAAGGACTGGAATGCGAAGAAGATCGTCAGCGCCCACGCGGTCGGGCTGCGCATCAACCGGGTCGCGGCGAGTCCGCGCGGCGCCCCCGCGACCGGACGATCGTGGCGCAGCGTCGGCAGCCACGGGATGATCGCCACCGCGCTGAACAGCGCCCACGCGCCCAGGCCGTACCGCCAGCCATCGCCGCCGGAGCCGGAGCCGAGCGAGCCGAACGGCACGGTCAGGCCGGCAGCGGCGGTCGTGCCGACGGCGAGTGCGGTCGTGTAGACCGCGGTCATCCGGCCGATGCGATCGGGGAAGTGCCGCTTGACGAGCGTCGGCAGCAACACGTTCGCGACCGCGCCGCCGCTGAGCGCGAGCACGCTGAGCAGGATGAACGCCCACACCTGGCCGACTGCCGCGCGCCCGAGCAGGCCGACCGTCATCGCGGCCAGCGAGGCGACGAGCAGCTGGTGCGCGCCGAAGCGGTGCGCCAGGCGCGGTGCTGCCGCGCCGATGAGTGCGAAGCAGATCACCGGCAGCGTGGTGATCACGCCGGAGACGCCGCTGGACGTGTGCAGGCCGGCCTGCAGGTCGTCCAGGACCGCGCCGACGCTGGTGACTGCCGTGCGCATGGACAGCCCGGTCAGCGCGAGCGCAACCACGAGCAGCGGGCCGAACCGCCGCGGGCTCGCCGCGGACGTCTCGGTACTCAGGACGTGCTGCTTCCACGCCACAGGTCGATGCCGCCCTCGACGGCGTGCGCGTCGATCTCGGCGAGTTCGTCCGCGCTGAACGCAAGGTTGTCCAGCGCGCCGAGGCTGTCGTCCAGCTGCGTGACGCTGGACGCGCCGATGACCAGGGAGGTGACCCGCTCGTCGCGCAGCGCCCACGACAGCGCGAGCTGCGCGAGCGACTGGCCGCGGCGCTCGGCGATCGCGTTCAGCGCGCGGATGTGCGTCAGGTTCTGCTCGGACAGCATGTCGGCAGACAGCGAGTCGTTGCGGGCCATGCGCGAGTCGGAGGGCACGCCGTTGAGGTAGCGGGAGGTCAACATCCCTTGCGCCAATGGGGAAAACGCAATGCAACCGGCGCCGACCTCGTCCAGCGCGTCGAGCAGCCCGCCCTCGATCCAGCGGTTCAGCATCGAGTAGGACGGCTGGTGGATGAACAGCGGGGTGCCCATCTCCCGCAGGATCGCGGCCGCCTCGCGCGTCCGGTCGGGGGAGTAGGACGAGATGCCCGCGTACAGCGCGCGTCCGGAGCGGACTGCGGTGTCCAGCGCGCCCATCGTCTCCTCGAGCGGCGTGTCCGGGTCGAAGCGGTGCGAATAGAAGACGTCGACGTAGTCCAGCCCCATGCGCGCCAGCGACTGGTCGAGCGAGGCCAGCAGGTACTTGCGCGAGCCGAGGTCGCCGTACGGGCCGGGCCACATGTCCCACCCGGCCTTGGTGGAGATGAACAACTCGTCGCGGTGCGGCTTGAAGTCGGTGGCCAGTACCCGCCCGAAGTTCGTCTCCGCGCTGCCGTACGGCGGCCCGTAGTTGTTCGCCAGGTCGAAGTGGGTGATGCCGCGGTCGAAGGCGCGGCGCAGGATGGCACGCTGCGCGTCCAGCGAGCGGTCGTCACCGAAGTTGTGCCACAGGCCGAGGGAGAGCAGCGGCAGGCGGATGCCGCTGCGTCCGCAACGGCGGTAGGTCATGGAGTCGTAGCGATCAGCTGCGGCGGAGTAGGTCACGTCAAGCAATTCTGCCTGACGGGTCGTCAGTCGCTCAGGCGCACCGGGGCGACGTCGACCTTGCAGCCGCGCAGCTGGAACGGCCGGGTCAGCTTGCCGCCAGCGGCACCGTTCGGCGCGGTGACCTCGATCGTGTCCGACAGGTCGGCGTCGCAGGTCGAGTGGTCGGTGAGGCGGGACTCGGCCTGGCCACCGGGCGCGAGCCGCACCGACTGGGCGACGGTGCCGGACTTCGGCGTGGCGGTCACGAGCGTGCTGCCCTGGTGCAGCAGGACGACCGACGGGTAGCCGGAGATCGAGCACGCCTTCGCCGAATCGTTGACGAAGGTCACCGCGGCGATCTCGGCCTGCTGGACGGCACCGCCCTGCAGCACGCGAATCGTCAGGTTCGTGCAGGTGTTCGTCGGCTGGGCGTGGACGCTCGTGGTCTCGGGTGCCGGCGTCGTGGGCGCAGTGGACGTCGCTGGCACGCTGCTCACCTGCGTCGGCGGTGCCGGCTGGCTGCTGACCACCACCGCGCTGCTCGTGGCGTCCGCGGCCGGTGAACTGCCGGTGGCGCAGCCGGCGAGCACCGAGACCGCCGCCAGCGCCGCCCCGGCGAGCATCAGCTTGGCCCCGCTGCAGGCGCGTCGCCCAGGCCGACCGGCGGGGGCACGCTCACCGCGCGGCCAACACTGCGAGCTTCGGGTCACCGGTCGATCCGCAGGTCCGTCGAGTACGGCAGGCTATTCACCTTCAGCTGGCTGGCCGACTGCAGTTGGTTCCACAACTGCTGCCACGCGTAGTTGCCGGTGATGCTGCCGCACCCGCCGCCGGCCTGGTCGCACGCGGTCCACTCCGTCAGCGTGCCGCCGAAGTTGATCCGCGGCTGTCCCGCGTTGACGCCGGTCAGCGAGATGTACTTCCACTGCCTCGGCATGGTGGTGTTGTAGATCTGCGGCAGGTTGATGATCCGCGTCGGGGCAGCTCCGCCGGCCAGCCGGTACAGCCCGGCCATCGTCCAGCCGTTGTTGCAGTGCCGGTTCGCCGCGGTCCACGAGCAGCCGTCCGCCGAGCCGTTGAACACGAACGGAGCGGTGGTCGCGGCCAGGTACCCGTTCAGCCACGACCTGGTGTGCGTGTAGTCGCCGCGGAAGCCCGGCTCGACGTCGTTCGCTCCGGCGATGGTCATGCCGGGGTACCGGGCAGCCACGTAGCTGACGATCGGATCGACGACCTTGTTGGCCCAGTCGCGACCGGCGGCGTGGGTCACGTCCATGTCGTTGTTCGTGCCGATCGCGATGGTGACCGGGGCGCTCGGCTTCTGCTTGCTGGCGTAGCCGTCCACGTATGCCTTCACGTCGGCGACGAGGGCTCCGTAGCTGACGAAGCGGGTCGTCGCGCTGAGCACCACGCCGCCGTCGTAGCTGTCCTGCCCGCCGATGTCGAGCAGGATCAGGTAGCCGTGCCCGGACGGGTTGTAGTACGCGTCGTTGGCGCCCTCGCTGCGCATGGTCGCCTGCTCGCTCGCCGAGCCGGTGCGGATGTTGCGGATGTAGCGGCTCGTCGAGACGGGTGCCGGCGAGGTCTGCGGCGGGGGGCTGCTCTGGGTGGTGACCGTGGGGCTCACCCCGGACGGCGACGTGCCCGCCACGTTGACCGCGACGACCGAGAACTTGTAGCTGCGGTGCGCCTTGAGCCCCAGCACGGTCGCGGTCGTCGCGTCACCGCCGGTCTTGACGACCACGTTGCCGGGCGAGCTGGTGATGACGTAACTGCTCGGGGGCGCCCCGCCGTCGCTGGCGGGCGCCGTCCACTGGACCGTCGCGCCGCCGTAGCCGGCGATCGCGCTCACCTTCTGCGGCGCGGACGCCGGCTTGGGGTGCACCGCGATGATCAGTTCGCAGCCCAGCGACAGATTCTTGCCGTCGCCGACGTTGACCGCGGTCAGGCACACGGTGTGCTCGCCGGCGTCGGCCGGGATCGTGAACGAGAAGCCGTGGTCGGCGCCGTAACCGGGGTACTTGGTCGCGATGTCCGGACGGTTCTGGTCGGCCGTCCCGGACGGGGCGGGCGCACCGTCCAGGGTGGCCGAGACCGTGATCGGAGCGGTGGTGCCGCGGTCGAGCGCCCAGCCGGACACGAGGAGGTGCGTGGCGTCGCCCTTGACGCGGCCCAACTGCTCGAACGCGCCCAGCGGGTCGTGGTCGATCGAGAAGGTGCGGCAGGCCGGCGCGGAGTCGTGCGTGCCGAAGTCGACGTTGACACCGGTCGCGCAGACGGTGTGCTTGCCCGCGCCGGCGGTCAGATCGACGCGGAAGCTGTGGTGCGCGCGACCGAGGCTCGCGGTGGTGGAGCCCGCGGCCTTGCCGTCCAGCGTCAGTGTCGTCGTGATCGGAGCCGAGGTGTCCGGGTCCGCCGCCGTGCCGTACACGCGCACGCCGTGGACCGTCTGCCGGGTGGCCGTCACCTTGACGGTCGGCGAGAAGTCCAGGGTGATGGAGGTGCAGGCCAGCTGAGCGTTCTTACCGGGACCGACGTTGGTGCCGCTGACGCAGATCGTGTGCTTGCCCTCGGCCAGTTGGTACGTGGCGCTGAACTGGTGGCCGTTCTTGGTCTTGCCGGCAGCATTCGCAGTGGTGCCGCCGAGCCGCTTGCTGCCGTCGTAGACCGAGACGGCGATCGCCGCATTCGGCTCGTCCGGGTCGGTGGACCAGCCGTTGACGCGGACGCCGCCGGGCACCTGGGTGAGCGCGGTGATGGCGCCGACCGGGTCGTAGTCGAGCGTGATCGACTTGCAGCCGATGGTCCGGTCTTGGCCCCAGCGGACGTTCTGCGCGATGACGCAGATCTGGGTCGGGCCCTCGGCTACCGGGTAGCGGCGAATCGCGAAGCCGTGACCGCCGTGGCCGCGGCGCTTGGCGACGTGTGCGCCGCCTTGCTGTACGCCGTTGGCGGTCATGGTGACGGTGATCGGCTGGTGCGGAGTGTTCGGGTCCCAGGCCGCGCCGCGGTATTCGACGCCGCCCGGGATCTGGACGACGCTCGACACGTAGCCGGACGGCAGGTTGCTGTGCACGACGGTGTGGCAGTTCAGGTGGCTGAAGTGGCCGGGGCCGCGGTTGCTCGCGTTGACGCAGATCCGGTGCCTGCCGGGCGGCACGCGCACGACCATGTTGAAGCCGTGGTTGCCGGACTGCTTGCCGTACTGCGCCGGCACTGCAGGCGTGCCGTCGTTGGCCGGTTGGAGCGCGGCCTTCCTGCCGTCGATCAGCGTGTCGACGGTGACCGGGCGGGTGGAGTCGTTGTCCACGGCCCAACCGCTGACTCGGTAGTTCCAGGTGGAGACCTGGCGCACCGTGTTGACGTGGCCGAACGGGTTGTGCGACGGGCGGGCCGACGCGGTCGCGCCGGTGACGACGAGTCCGGCGCCGACGGTCACGGCGGTGGCGAGCAGGGCCAGTCCGGTGCGGCGCGTCAGGCGGCCGCCGGTGCTGGTTCGGAACATGGTGCAACCTCGGTGATCTGGCGCGACAAGGCACGCCGCACGGCCCGGGACGCTGCCCCCACCACCGGCCGGTGCACGCCCACCCCCGACGTGGTTCCGGGGGCGCAACGATCAAACCACTGATGATACGGATGTGACAAGAGTGACTGGTGGTGCGACACGCCGTCCGGACCGGACCTCACCCGGGCAGCGCGTAGTCGGCGAAGCGCTCACGCAGTGTCTTCTTGGAGAACTTGCCGACACTGGTCTTGGGCACCTCGTCGATGAAGACAACATCGTCCGGGACCTGCCAGGAGTTGAGCCGTTCGCGCAGATAGTCCAGCAACTCATCGCGGCCCACCGTCTCGCCGGGGGCGATCACCACGCAGGCCAGCGGCCGCTCGCCCCACTTCGGGTGCGCCACCGCGATCACGGCGGCCTCGGCGACCTTGGGGTGGCCCATGATCTCGTTCTCCAGTTCGACGGAGCTGATCCACTCGCCGCCGGACTTGACCAGGTCCTTGGTCCGGTCCACCAGCCGGACGTAGCCCAGCGGCGAGATCGCCGCGACGTCCCCGGTGCGCAGCCAGCCGTCCGGGGAGAACTTCTCGCCCGGCTCGTCCGTCCGGTAGTACTGCCGCGCGAGCCACGGCCCGCGGCACTCCAGCTCGCCGGTGGCGACGTCGTCCCAGGGCAGCTCCGCTCCGGTCTCGGTGTCGATGATGCGCATGTCGACACCGGGCGGCGCGATGCCCGCGGTCGCGCGGATGTCGGCCTTCTCGTCCTCGGACAGGTCGGCGAACTCGGAGCGGATCGTGCACACCGAGCCGAGCGGCGACATCTCGGTCATGCCCCACGCCTGGGTGATCGGCAGGCCGATCTTGGTGCGCCACGCCTCGGACAGTGACTTCGGGACGGCCGACCCGCCGCACACGATCGTGCGCAGGGCAGACAGGTCGTGGTGCTCGAGCAGCGGCACCATGCCCATCCAGATCGTCGGCACGCCCGCGGCGACGGTTACCCGCTCGTCCTGCATCAGCCGGAGCAAACCCGCCGGCGAGAGGTCCGGCCCGGGCATCACGAGCGAGGCCCCGCCGAGGAACGCCGCGTACGGCAGTCCCCACGCGTTGGCGTGGAACATCGGGACGACCGGCAGCACGGTGTCGGACTCGTTCAGGCTGAACACCGACGAGGTCAGGCACGCGTTCGAATGCAGCCACGTGGAGCGGTGCGAGTAGAGCACGCCCTTCGGGTGCCCGGTCGTGCCGCTGGTGTAGCAGATCGCCGCCGCCGTCTGCTCGTCCGTGACGCGCCCGCGCAGGTCGGCCTCGTCGGCGCCGCCGATCAGGTCCGTGTAGCTGACGATGCGCGGATCGTCCGGGAGTTCGGCCGGCGCGCCGTCGTCCATGACGATCACGTGCTTGACGGTGTTGAGCTCGGGCAGGTACTTGCCGAACAGCGGCAGCAGCGATCGGTCGACGAACACGGCTTCGTCCTCGGCGTGCTCGAACGTGTAGACGAGCTGCTCCGGGAAGTAGCGGATGTTGCCGGTGTGCATCACTCGCCCGGTGCCGGGGATCGCGAAGTAGAGCGCGAGGTGGCGCGCGGTGTTCCATGCGAACGTGGCGACCCGGCCGTCCGCGGAGATGCCGAGCGCGTCGAGCGCGGCCGCGATGCGTCGGGTCTCGCCGGCGATCTCGGCGAACGTGGTGCGTTCGACTCCGGTCGCGGTCTTGGTGGCGACGGTCTTGGTCCCGTAGAAGCGCTCGCCGCGCTCGAGGATCCAGTTCGTGGTCAGCGGGACGTCCTGCATCAGTCCGAACATGTGCGAATCGTCGTCCGCTCGGCCGCACTCGGCAAGGCCACCTGTTAGTGCCGGGTGATCACGTACCGCTCGGTGCGGACGGAATCGGCGTCGAGGTACTCCGCCGTGCCAGCGAGGTAGTAGTCGACCGCGGGATCGCCGCTGCGCTCGGCGGCCTCCGCGACGGACTCGTACGTGTCGTCCAGGTGGTGGGCCGCGCCGAGGTCGTGCGAGGGGACGTCCGCGGTCACGGTCAGCACGTTGCGCTTCGCGGGGTTCGCCCGGCCGTCCAGGTTCGGGACGATGTCCTCGGCGTTCTCGAGTGCGAGCACGTGCACCGAGGACGGCACCGAACCGACCGTGTGCCCGACGGGTGATCCCGCCGTCACCACGTTCGTGACCCGGAACCGGCCTGACCGCACCGCGTCGCGCGCCGCCTCGACCGCGACCATGCCGCCAAGGCTGTGGCCGACGAGCAGCACGCGATCATCCGGCCGGACGCCCGCGCGGTGCATCGCGTCCAGCACGCCCTGCTCGTACGTCGTCGGCACGCCTTGGATGGACCGCAGGTTGGACGCCATGTTGGTGACGTCGGGGTCGAAGCCGCGCAGGCTCCAGTCCTTGGTGCCGGGGATGTCCACGATCACGCTGCGGGACCCGTCCGGGTGGTGCAGGAACTTGATGTCGATCTCGCCGCCCTCGGTGGCGCCCGCGGTGTCCTCCTCGTGCGCGTCGCGCCACAGCACGCCGTCGACGAGGTCGGTGAGGCTGCGTGGCGCGAGCGTGGCCGGGACGGCCGTGTCGGTGCCCGCGGCGGTCACGACCGGGCTGCCGTCGGCGAAGTACCGCTGCAGCAGTTCGTCGACGCCGGCCAGCGCCGGGAGCAGCGTGGGTGAGGCGAACAGGGCCAGCGCGCCGCCGTCGAGGATGGTGTCGAGCAGTTGCGGGTCCGACGTGCTGAAGGCATCCCAGGCCTCGGCGGGGCTGCCGCTGGCCAGTCCGACGGCCTCGCCGGTCACCAGCGCGCCGGGGAGCTCGGCCAGCCCTTGCCAACCGGGTTCGATCGCGTGCCAGGTCGCGCCGAGCGCCGCGCCGAGGTGCGCGAACAGTCCGCCGCCGAACGCGTCGACCGCCTCGTACAGCCGCGCGGCGAGGTGCAGCCGCTGGGTGATCACCTGCAGGTCGTCGGCGACCTCGGTGAGCGTGCGCTGCACGGAGTCGAGCGCGTCCTGGGCCGGGCCGAGCGGCGCCGTCCCGGCGACCGGATCGAGCGACGCGACGGTCCACAGCCCCCAGTAGGCGCTCGCGCATTCGGTGCTGATCTGGTCGATCTCGCCGGCGGTGCGGCTCAGGACGGTGGCGGCCAGCCGGATCGCGTCCGGCTCCGCCCGCACGGCGTCCAGGCCGCCGCTTACCGAGACGCCGCCGCTCATCGGGGCATGCCCGCGGCGTAGCGGCGCAGTGCGTCCAGCGCTGCGTCGAGGGTGTCTGCCGCCGTGCGCAACCGGACGGCATCGGCGTGCACCCGGTCCCGGAACGCGGTGGCGCCGGCCGAGCGCCACAGCAGCGCGTCGGCCGCTGCGGCGGCCCGTGCGGCCAGCGCGCGGATCAGGTCGGGCTGCATGTCGAGCCGAGCCACCAGCTTCGCGACCTCGTCGGCTGCGGCGGCGCGGGCGGGTGCGGTCATGGCCACACGGTGCGCCCCCGTGTCTCGCGGCAACAGGGCCGGGACGAAGATGTGGATATCGAGCACCGTCATCCACAGCGCGCCGTTGCCCGCAGCGTGCCGGTGGCGTGCTTGAATGAACAGCGAATTACAGCGGTGCAACTCGACCGCACGAGACACCTCGTCGGACCGATGCCGGCCAGACGGACGAAGGAGCACGAGGCATGGACTTCGCGCACGCTGCCGCAGTCAACAGCGACGGTGCCGAGGACGCGACCGCCGGTGACGGCCTGAGCAGGCGCGACCGCGAGATCCTGGCCTTCGAGCGGCAGTGGTGGAAGTACGCCGGCGCCAAGGAGCAGGCGATCCGCGAGCTGTTCGACATGTCGACCACCCGGTACTACCAGGTGCTGAACGCGTTGATCGACACGCCCGCGGCACTGGCTGCCGACCCGATGCTGGTCAAGCGCCTGCGTCGCCTGCGCGCGACCCGGCAACGCCAGCGGTCGGCCCGTCGTCTCGGTATCGAGGTCTGAACGGCCGGCAGGCCCGGACCAGCCGCCTTCAGGCCCGCAGGCGGCGGCGCGAGCGATTGGCCGGTATCGCCCTGGCGGTCCTGGGTGTCGTAGTCCTCGTCGTCGCGATCATCGCGGTACGTGGTCCGGGCGGGCACAGCGTGAAGGCGGGCAGCCGCGTCCCGGGCAGTTCGCTCTCCGCGTCCGGCACGGCGACTGCGCCGTCCGGGGCGTCCCGGCACGGCTCGAAGTCCGCGAGCCACTCGAGGAGCCCGGGCGGTGGCGCGAGCACATCCAGTGGTCCCGCGCGCGAGCCCCTGGTCGTCCTGAACAACACCACGATCACCGGGCTCGCCAACCAGGCGAAGCGGACCTTCGAGCGCGGCGGCTGGACGGTCACGGCGGCGAACAACTACCAGAACGACATCCTGTCCACCTGCGCCTACTACGACCCGTCCGTCGGCGGGGCGAAGGCCGCGGCCGAGGCGCTGCAGCGGCAGTTCCCGGGCATCAAGCGCGTGGAGCCGCAGTTCACCGAGCTCTCGTCGTGGCACAGCCCGATCGTGGTGATCCTGACCCCGGACTGGGCATCGTCCTGACCGCCGGCCCAATTTCCTGTGCTCGAGAGCGCGCAGTGGCTGCCAGGACGACCACGACCGGCTGTTGATCACGAGGCGAGCGATAGCCGTTCGCGCCGGTGTGCCAAGATGGATACGCAGCACAACTGAATACGCACGCTCATCCAGAGGGGCAGAGGGACCGGCCCGAAGAAGCCCCGGCAACCGTGCGCGATCTTCTCTTCGTCCGTCGTGACGCGAGGCCGTTCGCGCAGCAGGTGCCAACTCCGGCCCGGGGACTTTCCCGGGAAAGATGAGGAGAAAGGCCTCGCCACATGACTGCTGTCGCAGACCGTCCCACCCTTCCTTCGCCCGCGTCCGGGCTGATCTGTCGCAACTGCGGCGCCCAGTTCCCGCTCGGCGCGCAACACGCCTGCTTCGAGTGTTTCGGTCCGCTGGAGATCGGCTACGACGCCGACGCGCTGGCGGCCGTTACCCGCGCCGACATCGAGGCCGGGCCGCACTCGCTGTGGCGGTACGCGCCGCTGCTGCCGGTCGGCCAGAACCCGCAGACCCGCGTCGAGTCGTTCACCGGCATGACCCCGCTGATCCGCGCCGACCGGCTCGGCGAGGAGCTCGGGTTCACCGCGCCGCTGTGGGTGAAGGACGACTCCGCCAACCCCACGCACTCGTTCAAGGACCGGGTCGTGTCCGTCGCGATCACCGCGGCGCGCGAGCTGGGGTTCGAGCGGATCGCGTGCGCGTCCACCGGCAATCTGGGCAACTCGGTCGCCGCGCATGCCGCGCGCATCGGCATGCCCTCGATCGTGTTCGTGCCGTCCGACCTGGAGGCGCCCAAGATCGTCCAGTCGGCGATCTACGGCGGCACGCTGGTCGGCATCGAGGGCTCGTACGACGACGTGAACCGGCTGTGCTCCGAGCTGTCCGAGACGGACGAGTTCGAGACGACCGGCTTCGTGAACGTGAACGTCCGCCCTTATTACGCCGAGGGATCCAAGACGCTGGGCTTCGAGGTCGCCGAGCAGCTCGGCTGGCGGTTGCCGGGTCAGTACGTGGCGCCGATGGCATCCGGCTCGATGCTGACGAAGATCAACAAGGCGTTCAAGGAACTGGTCGCCGCCGGGCTCGTCCCCGCGTCGGAGTGGAAGGTGTTCGGCGCGCAGTCGGCCGGCTGCTCGCCGATCGCGACCGCTTTCGAGGCCGGCACCGACACCGTGATCCCGGTGAAGCCGACCGGTATCGCCAAATCGCTGAACATCGGCAACCCGGCCGACGGGCCGTACGCGCTGGACGCGGTGCGCGGCTCCGGCGGCGCAATGGCCGCAGTGACCGACGACGAGATCCGCGAGGGCATCGCGTTGCTTGCCCGTACCACCGGCGTGTTCGCCGAGACCGCCGGCGGCGTGACCACCGCGGTGCTGCGCAAGCTGGTTCAGTCGGGCCAGCTGGATCCGTCCGTCGAGACGGTCATCTACAACACCGGTGACGGCCTCAAGACGATCGACGCGGTGAGCGCGGGCGCGCGCCCGACCGCCGTGATCCCGCCGACGATCAAGGGCATGCGCGAAGCCGGCCTGCTCTGATCACGTTTTCACTCCCTCTGACCGGTTCACGCCGCCGAAACCGACCAGCCCGGGCGAAAACCTGATCGATCCCGGAGCTGGGCGCGTTCGAAAGCCCGAATCAGCCGCGTCTGCAGCAGTCGGGACCGGTGGACGACGTCGTCCCAGCTCCAGCGCACGACGATCAGGCCGAGTTCCTCGAGCGCCTCCTGCCGGTGCTTCTCAGCGACCAGCACAGTGCGATCGGTGTACTTCATAGCGCCGTCCGCCTCACCCACGACGCCGAACTCCGGCCAGTAGAAGTCGACGCGCGCTACGAACCTGCCGAACTGGTCGCGGATCTCGGCCTGCAGCATCGGCGGTGGCAGGTGCAGCCAACGCAGGACGAGTCGACTGACCGATTCCAGCGGCGACTCGGCGAGCGCATCGGTGACGGCGAGCGCGCGAAGGGCGCGGCGGATTCGCGGCCAGACCCAACAGGCGAGCATGACGTCGTCGAGTTGTGCCTGGCTGACCAGTTCCCGGTGTAGCGCCGCGTCCGCGGCGGCCACCGCGCAGGTGGCCGGGCGGTGGCGGGCCACGTCGACGATCGTGCGAGCGAGCGAGGTCACGGGCGCACCGGCGACTGTCGTGACGTCTTCGTCACGCAATGTCGCGCGATAGAGGTGGGCGTCGGCGAGCCCCCCGATCCGGCGCGGCGGCACCGTGACCTCCGGTACCGGCGGTGCCAGACCGACGAGCGGCAGGTCGTGCAGCAGCAATGCTGAACGGTGGCTGACGACGCCGTCGCCGCAGCCGTTCACGGCAGCGATGGCGAGGAGCCGGGCGTCTGCGGGGTCTTCGTCGGCGGATGCGAATTGGCCGCGGCGCAGGCAGAGCAGGCGGCCGGATCTCACCGCGCGCGAGATCGCGGCGTCGCTCCAGCCGCACGCGCGCAGGTCGATGCGGGTGAACACACGGGCTTCGGGCAGAGTGCGCATACCCGTAAGGTCGGGGCGCAGGAGTGGGGCGTCCATGCTGGCGACGGATCTGTGGACGACACGCCGGGCTGTGGAAAACGCCGAAAACGATCACGTTTTCACTTGCAGGAACCGGTCGACGGCGCGCCAACCGATCAGGGCGAGTGAAAACGTGATCATCAGGACCGACCCAACCGGGGGCCGTGCTCGCGACGTAGACGGGGTATGAACACTGCCGTGGCCAGCACGCGCGAGGCGGACGAGTTCGCCGACTGGGTGCGCCCGGCCCTGCTCCCGATGACCCGGCTGGCCCGCCGCCTCGCGCCCGATCACGACCCGCAGGACGTCGTCCAGGACGCCCTGGTGCGCGCGTGGCGCAAGCGACACCTGTTCGATCCGGAGCGCGGGACGGCGACGACCTGGCTGCTCGCGATCACCGCCGACCGTGCCCGCGACGCGCGCCGCACGCGAAACCGGCAGCTGCGCGTCGTGGACGACACCACTGAGCCTCCGGACGTCTCGGTGTCGGCGAGCGACGTCGCCGAAGACATCGACGTCGACCGCGCGATCCGCGCGCTGCCCGAGCGGCAACGCCTGGCCGTCGAACTGCACTACTTCCTCGGGCTCACCGTCGTCGAGACCGGCGCCGTCATGGAGTGCTCGGACGGAACGGTGAAGTCCACCCTGTTCGACGCGCGGGCGAGCCTGCGCAAATCGTTGGGAGACGAGCGATGACCGACGACGAATTGGACGCGCGACTGTCCGCAGCCGGTGCCCGCTGGCGCGAACGCAACACCGAGTCCGCAGGCGTCGACCCTGCCGCATTCACGGCCTGGGGCAACCTGGCTGCTGACAAGGCAGCGGACAACGCAGGCGAGACCGCAGGCGGCAACGTAGGCGGTCCCGACACCACGGACCAGCAGCCGCTGCCGCTGATCCCCGATCCGCAGCCGAAGCCACGCCGGTCACGCCGCGCCCGCGTGTTGCTCGCCGCTTCCGCCGCGGTCGCGGCAGCCGTCGTGGCGAGCGTGCTCGCGGTCCAGCTCGGCGGCGGCTCGTCCGGCGGGAATCACGTTGCGGCACAAGGGGGAACGCCGCTGACCGGCACCGACTGGCAGCTCACCGCGACCAGCAAGGCAGGTGCCGCGACGGGCGTGAACGCGACCCTGCACCTCACCGGCAGCGGCGAACTGTCCGGCAGCGACGGCTGCAACGCCTTCGGCGGACACGTCTCGATGTCGGCTGATCAACTCACGCTCGGACGCGTCGTGCACACGATGATGGGATGCCTCGGCGCGAACGGCACAGTCGGCCAGGCCGTCGACGCGGTGCTGTCGGGCGGCCCCGTCCAGTACGCGATCAACGGCGACACCCTGACGATCACCAAGAGCGGCACCGGCACGCTGACCTACACGGCGACGCACCTGCGGGCCACACCGGCTACGACGGACCCGGCCGCGCTCACGGGTACCGCCTGGCGGCTGGACACCGTCCAGCTCGGCGACAACGTCGACCAGCCGTACGGCACGGCGTCCAGCGCCCCGCCCGGCGCACAGATCCAGTTCACGCAGACGGAGTTGACGGGCAATGACGGCTGCAACGCCTTCAGCGGCAAGGTCGAACTCGGCGCCGGAACCATCAACGTGCCTTCCGATCTTGCGACGACGCTGAAGCAATGCGCAACGTCCACATCGGACTGGACGCTCGTGCTCAAGGGCGCCACCCGGTGGGAGATCAGCGGCGATCAGCTGACGATCACCGACGCGCACAACGGCAAGCTGGTGTTCACGCGCGACATCGACCCTGGCTTCTCCGGTGCGTCCGGAACCGCCTCGCCCAGCGGAACTCCGACGACTACCGCGTCGAAGTGAGGTCCTGGCTGCCGATCACCCGCAGCAGGTCCAGCTTCTCGCGCGCATCGGTGCCGGGGCGCGGGTAGAGCACGACCAGGGTCTGACCGCTCAGCCCGCTGACCAGCGTCTCGCACAGCAGGTCGAGCAGGCCTACCTCCGGGTGCACGATCCGCTTGCTGTCCGCGCGCCGCACGGCCACCTCGTGCTCGGCCCACAGCGCGGCGAACTCCTCGCTCGCCGCGAGCAGACCGGACACGAGCGCGGTCACGTCGGGATCCCCGCCGCGGCGCCCGGCGGTCGCCCGCAGGTCCGCCACGTGAGTCCGCGAGTGCACCGGCCAGTCCTCGCGCGGGAAGCGAAGACGTGCCGCGGGATCGGTGAACCAGCGCCAGTACGCGCTGCGCTCATGCCCGGTTCGCGGCACCTCCGCACCGTGCACCGCAACCGACATCGCGTTGCGCACCAGCACGATCCCGAGGTCGTCGATCACGAACGCCGGCGTGTCCTCCAGCCGGTCCAGTAGGTGCAGCAACCCGGGCGAGACGTGCGAGCTCACCGACCGCCGCTCCGGTGCCGGCTGGCCGGTCAGGTGAAACAGGTGATCGCGCTCGTCGTCGGTCAGCCGCAGCGCACGCGCCAGCGACGTCAGCACCGCAACGGACGGACGCGGCCCACGCGCCTGCTCCAGGCGCGTGTAGTAGTCGGTCGACATGCCCGCCAGCGCGGCGACCTCCTCACGTCGCAGCCCGGACGTCCGGCGCCGCAGCCCCGGCGGCAGGCCGACGTCGGACGGAGCCAGCGCGTCGCGGCGACGACGCAGGAAGTCGGCGAGGTCGGCCTGAGCCGTCCGGGTACGGGATGCAGCCACCCGTTCACTCTGCCCGGTCGGCGCAACCGCAACCAGGGATCGCCGATCCCCCGATCGACTGGCCCTGCCGCACTGGCGCGGACGGCGGCACGCTGGCAGGCATGACGAACACAGACACCATCCCCACCCGGCAACTCGGCGCGACCGGACCGCGCGTGAGCGCGATCGGCCTCGGCTGCATGGGCATGTCCGGCAGCTACGGCCCCGCCGACGACCACGAGAGCGAGGCGACCATCCACGCCGCGCTCGACCGCGGCATCACCCTGCTGGACACCGGCGACTTCTACGGCATGGGCCACAACGAGCGGCTCGTCGGACGTGCGGTTGCCGGCCGTGATCGCGGCAGCTTCCAGCTCAGCGTGAAGTTCGGTGCGCTGCGCGGCCCGGACGGCCAGTTCAGCGGCTTCGACGGACGGCCGGCCGCCGTGCGCAACTTCCTGGCCTACTCGCTGGACCGGCTGGGCACCGACTACGTGGACATCTACCGTCCGGCGCGGCTCGACCCGAACGTCCCGATCGAGGACACCGTGGGCGCGATCGCCGAGCTGATCCAGGCCGGGCACGTGCGGCACATCGGCCTGTCGGAGGTCGGCCCGGAGACGCTGCGCCGGGCCGCGGCCGTCCACCCGATCACGGACCTGCAGATCGAGTACTCGGTGCTCTCGCGCGGCATCGAGTCCGGCCGCGACGGTCGCGCCGGCATCCTGGACACCTGCCGCGAACTGGGCATCGCGATCACCGCTTACGGCGTCCTGTCGCGCGGCCTGATCGGCGGCGGCAACGAGCAGTACGGCCCGGGCGACTTCCGCGCTCACACTCCCCGCTATCAGGGCGAGAACTTGATACGCAATCGTGACCTCGTGAACGGCCTGCGTCCGATCGCCGAGCGGCACGGACTGTCCGTCGCGCAGCTGGCGATCGCTTGGGCGGCCAACCGCGGCGAGGACGTGATCCCCGTGATCGGCATGCGTAAGCGTTCTCGGCTAGACGAGGCGGTAGATGCGATCGCGGTGCAGTTGGATCCGGCCGACCTCGTCGCGATCGACGCGGCCGTTCCGCCGGGTGCCGCGGCCGGAGGGCGGTACGCGCCCGAACAGCTCGCGACGTTGGACAGCGAGGTCTGAAACACCGGAAATCTGTGGCTGTTCTCGTATGGAAATCGTTGCAGAGCCTCGGTATCGTCCGCGACGGTCGAGGTGACGAGTTCTCGCAATGCAACGTGGCGAAGCGGGGCCAGAACTACAGACCCCGACGCCGCGCAGGGTGGCGACGGATCGGACCCGCAGTGGGCAGAGCAAGGAGCGCGCGTGGCACAGGGCACCGTGAAGTGGTTCAACAACGAGAAGGGCTACGGCTTCATCGCCGTGGACGGCGGGCAGGACGTGTTCGTCCACTACTCGGCGATCCAGTCCGACGGCTACCGCTCGCTGGAAGAAGGACAGCGGGTGGAGTTCGAGGTCGCCCAGGGGCCCAAGGGCCCGCAGGCCGACGGAGTTCGCATCGTCTGATCGACACCGCGCACTGCACGACACCGACGGTGCCCGGAACTGCCACGGCGGTTCCGGGCACCGTCCGTTTCTCCCGTGACCGCGGCCGGGAATCCGTGCCGACGGCTACGCGTTGATGCGGGTATGAGCTTCGGAGCCTTGCTGCAGATGACGGCCCAGCCCGGAAAGCGTGACGACCTGATCCGGGTGCTCGGCAACTATGCGAACACCCTGGACGGCGAGCCCGGCACCGTGTTGTACGCCGTGGCCGCGGACCCGAACGACGAGAACCTGGTCTGGGCGTGGGAGCAGTTCCGCGACGCGGACGCGGTGCAGGCGCACTTCCAGCACGACTTCTTCCAGGCGTTGCAGCTCGAACTCGCCGACCTGCTGGTCGAGCCGGTCTCGATCCGGCCGCTGTCGCCGGCCGTCGTGCGGGTGAACGCGGTCGCCGCGGAGTAACCCGCCGGTCGCTTGCACTCGGCGCAGCCGAGTGCCAGACTCGAATTAGCACTCGGCTATGCTGAGTGCCAGCCGATCGCGGTGAGGGGCTCCCATGAGCGCCGTCCGTCGCGGGCACTGCAGGTCGGGCATCACAGCGTTGTTCAGTGAAGGGACCATCCATGGCCAAGTTGATCGCGTTCGACGAGGAGGCCCGCCGCGGCCTTGAGCGCGGCATGAACACTCTCGCCGATGCCGTCAAGGTCACGTTGGGCCCCAAGGGCCGCAACGTCGTCCTGGAGAAGAAGTGGGGCGCCCCCACGATCACCAACGACGGTGTCAGCATCGCCAAGGAGATCGAGCTCGACGAGCCGTACGAGAAGATCGGCGCCGAGCTGGTCAAGGAAGTGGCGAAGAAGACCGACGACGTCGCGGGTGACGGTACGACCACCGCGACCGTGCTCGCCCAGGCGCTGGTGCGCGAGGGCCTGCGCAACGTCGCAGCCGGCGCGAACCCGATGGCGCTCAAGCGTGGCATCGAGGCCGCCGTCTCCGCCGTCTCCGAGGTGCTGGCCAACCAGGCCAAGGACGTCGAGACCAAGGAGCAGATCGCGGCCACCGCGTCGATCTCCGCAGCCGACACCACCGTCGGTGAGCTCATCGCCGAGGCGATGGACAAGGTCGGCAAGGAAGGCGTCATCACGGTCGAGGAGAGCAACACCTTCGGCCTGGAGCTCGAGCTCACCGAGGGCATGCGCTTCGACAAGGGCCACCTGTCGCAGTACTTCGTGACAGACACCGAGCGCATGGAGACCTCGCTCGAGGACCCGTACATCCTGATCGTCGAGTCCAAGATCTCGAACGTGAAGGACCTGCTCCCGCTGCTGGAGAAGGTCATGCAGACCGGCAAGCCGCTGGCGATCATCGCCGAGGACGTCGAGGGCGAGGCGCTGGCCACCCTGGTCGTCAACAAGATCCGC
>DASTXN010000018.1:0-7869 GCA_035765515.1 Jatrophihabitantaceae bacterium
CGGATCGTGCGCTTGCCGAAGCTGCCGTTGTCGATGGTGGCGACGGTCTCGAAGACGCCGTCCTCGTTCTGGTTGGCCTCTGACATAGAGGTCTCCTCTCGTACGTGACGATGCCGGAGGCACGTGCGACGTACGAGCTCACACCTTGGATCCAGGTGCCGGTCTTCGATCGAAGCGGGCGAACCGAGTCGGTCCGACCGCCACTACCGAGGACCGGCGTCGTTGGAGGTTCAGTAGTCGCAAGGACGCGCGGAGGTGCGCCCGGCGGGAATGTTCAGTTGTGAAGCAGTCGGGGGCGACTCCTGACGGAATCGCCCCCGAGAGGCCCTATCGGCGCAGGCCGAGCCGCTCGATGATCGAGCGGTACCGGTTGATGTCGGTCTTGGCCAGGTAGTTGAGCAGCCGGCGGCGGCGGCCGACCAGCAGCAGCAGGCCGCGACGGGTGTGGTGGTCGTGCTTGTGCTGCTTGAGGTGCTCGGTGAGGTCGCTGATGCGCTTGCTCAGCAGCGCGACCTGGACCTCGGCGGAGCCGCTGTCGGACTCGTTGGCGCCGTACTCGGCGATGATCTGCTTCTTGACGTCGTTGCTCAACGGCACGTCGGCGGTTCTCCTCGTGATCGGTGCAGGGGCGCCCTACCGGTTTTCGTCACGGTAGGAGTCAACGCACGCTGCGCAGGCTCCGCTTGCGCGTGCCCAGGTTCTCAGGGTACCAGCGGCCCCGGCGCGCCCGGAAATCGCGGGTACGTCAGCGCAGTTTCGCGGCTTCCGCCGCGAGCGCGGTGACCCGCCCCCAGTCACCTGCCGCCAGCGCGTCCGCCGGGGCGAGCCAGCTGCCCCCGACGCAGCCGACGTTCGGCAACGCCAGGAATTCCGGGGCGCTCGCCGGGCTGATCCCGCCAGTCGGGCAGAATCGCAATTGCGGCAGCGGTCCGGCCACCGCTTTGAGCAGGGCGGTACCGCCGACGGCGCTCGCCGGGAACAGCTTGGCCTCGGCGATCCCGCGCTCGAGCAGCCGCAGCATCTCCGACGGCGTCGCCACCCCCGCCAGGAACGGCACCGCCTGATCGGCCAGCGCGTCCAGCAGCCCGTCGGTCGAACCGGGACTGACCAGGAACTGCGCCCCGGCAGCGACCGCGGCCTCGGCCTGCGCCGCGCTGCAGACGGTGCCGGCGCCCACAACCATGCCGGGCACCTCGGCCGCGATAGCACGGACGGCGTCCAGGGCGGCGTCCGAGCGCAGCGTGACCTCGATGACCGGCACCCCGCCGGCCAGCAGCGCCCGGGCGAGCGGGACGGCGTGGGCGCGGTCCTCGAGCACGACCACCGGGACGACCGGGGACAGGTCCAACACGTTCACGCGCTCAGCTCCTCGGTGTGGATCGGGTTTTCACGCGCCGTGACCGGTTCGGCGGCTCCGAACCGGTCACGGGACGCGAAAACGTGATCGGGCTCGAAGACCGAGGCGCCCCGGTCGGCCGGGCCCACCAGCCTGCGCATGGGTTCGAACAGGCCACGCCCCAGCGACGTTTCGCCGCTGGGCGCCGCCGCAGGTTCGCGCGCGAGCAGCTCGGCGGCGTCGACCAGGATCTCGATCCGGCCGCCTCCGCCGTCCACGCGCAGCACGTCGCCGTCGCGCACGCGCGCCAGCGGGCCGCCGTCGATCGCTTCGGGGGTGACGTGGATGGCCGCCGGCACCGTGCCGGACGCGCCGCTCATCCGCCCGTCGGTCACCAGAGCGACCTGATGCCCGCGTTGCATCAGGACCGACAGTGCGGGCACCAGCTTGTGCAGCTCGGGCATCCCGTTCGCGCGCGGGCCCTGGAACCGCACGACGACCACGACGTCGCGGTCCAGCGTCCCCGCCGCGAACGCGTCCAGGAAGCCGGCCTGATCGCTGAACACGCGGGCCGGCGCCTCGGTCACCAGGTGCTCGGGCGCGACCGCGGACACCTTCAGCACGGCCCGGCCGAGGTTGCCGCTGAGCAGCCGCAGCCCGCCGTCCGGACGGAACGGGTCGGCCGCGGTACGCACGACCGACGGGTCGCCGGACGCCGCACGGGCGGGGTGCCAGCGCAGCTCGCCGTCGACCAGCACCGGTTCGTGCCGGTAGCGCGAAAGTCCGCGGCCGGCGAGCGTGTCGACGTCCTCGTGCAGCAACCCCGCCGCGAGCAGCTCGGCGATGAGGAACGGCGTTCCGCCGGCCGCGTGGAAGGCGTTCACGTCGGCCGGCCCGTTCGGGTACATGCGCGCGAACAGCGGGACCACCGCCGACAGCGCGTCGATGTCGTCCCAGGTCAGCTCGATGCCGGCCGCCGCCGCGATCGCGACCAAGTGCATGGTGTGGTTGGTCGAGCCTCCGGTGGCCAGCAGCGCGACGGTCCCGTTCACGATCACCCGCTCGTCCACCATGCGGCCGAGCGGCGTCCACTCCTCGCCGAGCCGGGTCAGCTGCGCGACCCGCTGCGTCGTCGCCGCGGTCAAGGCATCGCGCAACGGCGTGCCCGGATTGACGAACGCGGCGCCGGGCAGGTGCAGTCCCATCACGTCGGCGAGCAGCTGGTTGGAGTTCGCCGTCCCGTAGAACGTGCACGTGCCCGGGCTGTGGTAGCTGGCCGCTTCCGCGTCCAGCAGCTCCTCGTCAGCGATCTGGCCCTGCGCGTGCATCGTGCGCAGCCGCTTCTTCTCCAGGTTGGGCAGGCCCGGCCGCATCGGCCCGGCGGGGACGAGCGCGGCGGGCAGGTGCCCGAACTGCAGCGCGCCGATGAGCAGTCCGGGGACGATCTTGTCGCAGACGCCGAGCAGCAGCGCCCCGTCGAAGACGTCGTGGCTCAGCGCGATCGCCGTGGACATCGCGATCACGTCGCGGCTGAACAGGCTGAGTTCCATCCCGGGATATCCCTGGGTGATCCCGTCACACATCGCCGGCACGCCCCCGGCCACCTGCGCCACGGCACCGGCGCGGCGGGCGACCTGCTTGATGGCATCCGGGTAAGTCGCGTACGGCTGGTGCGCGGACAGCATGTCGTTGTACGCCGTGACGATGCCCAACTGTGGACGTTCGGCGCGCCGCAGCACCGATTTGGTCGACGGAGCGCACGCGGCGAACCCGTGCGCCTGGTTCGCGCAGCCGAGGCCGGCGCGGCGTGGGCGCGACTCGGCGGCGACCGCATCGATCGCGGCCAGGTAGGTGCGGCGGCGCGGGGCCGAGCGCACCGCGATCCGCTCTGTGATCGCGGCGACGACGGGATGCAGGGCCTGCGCGGTCTGCAGGCGTGCGGGCATGACGGGATGTCGATCTTGGGGCAGCAACGGTGATCCTGACGGTTCGAGGTGGACGCGCACGTCGGTGTGCTCGCGAGTGCTGTCTTGGGCGCTGCCTGCCGGGATCACCGAGCCGTGTGCGCGCCGTCACGTAGCCAAGCAGCTACCGGGCGGTAGACCCAAAACGTTTTCGGCCCGACACGCCCTCGGCTCAGCTACGCCTCAGTAGCGCGGCTACCGTCGCGTGCGCCGCGCTCGGTGTCAGCCGACGATCTCGCGGGTCCGGGCGACGTCGGCGTGCATCTGCGCGACCAGCGACTCGATGCCGTCGAACTTCTCCATGCCGCGCAGCCGCTCGATGAACTCCACGCCGATCGCCTGGCCGTACAGGTCGCCCTCGAAGTCCAGGACGTAGGCCTCCACGCGGCGCTGCCGCACCTCGAACGTGGGATTGGTGCCGACCGAGATCGCGGCCGTGCCCAGCGGCTCGCCCGGGACCGTCCGGCCCCACTCGTCCAACCGCCAGACCCGTCCGGCGTACACGCCGTCTGCGGGCACCGCGGCCCAGGTGTCGGTGCGCAGGTTCGCGGTCGGGAAGCCGAGGTCACGGCCGCGCTGATCGCCGCGCTCGACCACGCCGTCCAGCCGGTGTGGCCGGCCGAGTGCCGCCGCGGCCGCGCGCATCTCGCCGGCGTTGACGCAGGTGCGCACGTAGGTCGCGGACAGCGTGGTGTCGCCGTCACACAGCAGCGGCACACCCTGCGCGGTGAAGCCGAACCGCTGGCCGAGTTGCTGCAACAGCGCGACGTTGCCGGCCGCCTTGTGGCCGAAGCGGAAGTTCTCCCCCACGACGACGCCGACCGCGTGCAGCCGCTCGACCAGGGCGCGGTGGGCGAACTCGTCCGGCGGCATCTGCGAGAACTCCAGCGTGAACGGCAGTGCGCAGAAGACGTCGACGCCGAGCTCTTCGACGAGTTCGGCGCGCCGCACGATCGTGGTCAGCTGCGGCGGGTGGGTGCCCGGACGGACCACCTCGGACGGATGCGGCACGAAGGTGATCAACACGCTCGGCACCTGCCGCTGGGCGGCCAGCTTCACCGCCTTGCCGATGATGTCGGCGTGACCGCGGTGCACGCCGTCGAACACCCCGATCGTGACGACGCAGTTGCCCCAACCCGTCGGGACTGCCTCAAGCCCATGCCAGCGCTGCACGTCGAGTCAGCCTACTGGGGTCGCTGCCGCGGCTCGTCGCGCGCCGACTTCGAGCACCTGTCGCACGGGGCTCTCACCTCTGGACACAGACTGCGGAAGGCGCCACTGCGGGCAGCGCTCGCACGCCTTGCCCTAAACGTCGCGCTCGCCGTGGTCTGCGCCGTGGCGATTGCGTTGTCGGCCCGGTACGTCCAGGTGCTGCTTGTGGTGTGGGCGCCCGTCGTCGAACTGGTGAGCCGATTCGAGTCGTGATCACGCGGAGACCGGCTCAAAGACGACCGCGGGAGGTGAAACGTCTCTTGCGTGCGCAATGACAGCTGGGGGTGTGCCGTCGTAACCGTCTGCCGAAGCCGCGGACGACGTACGGAGCCTGACCCGGTTCTCCGGACACGGTGATGTGCCCCCGGTTTCATGGACTCGCGGCTGAGGCGTTCTGGGCTGCTCGGCGTGGTTGTTCTCGAACTCTATGGGGCTGATCTGGCCAAGCGTGGAGTGTCGGCGGCGTCGGTTGTGGAAGCCTTCGATGTATTCGAAGATCGCGTTGGCCAACTCGATGCGGGTGTTCCAGCGTCGCCGGTTGAGGACCTCGACTTGTAGCCGGGCCCAGAAGGACTCGACGACGGCGTTGTCGTAGGGGTCGCCGACTGTGCCGAGCGACGGTGACAGCCCGGCTCGCCGCGCTCGGTCGGTGAAGGCCCAGGAAGTGAATTGAGTTCCGTGGTCGCCGTGGATCACTCCCCCGGAGACCTGGCCGGCGGCATCGCCACGCGAGTCGATGGCCATGCCTAGCGCGTTGGTGGCCAGGTCGGCGCGCGCGCGCGAGTCAATGGCCCAGCCGACGACGCGGCGGCTGAAGGTGTCGATGACGACGCAGCAGTAGAGCTTGCCCTCACGGGTCGGGTGCTCAGTGATGTCGGTGACCCAGAGCTGGTTCGGCCCGGACCTGGCGAACTCGCGGCGCACCAAGTCGGTGATAGTGACCGACGCCGGGACCTTTTTCGCCCGCCGGCGAAGCGGAAGACCAGCCAGGCCGGCTCGGCGCATCAGCAGCGCGACGGTGTTGTGCCCGATGGTGACGCCTTGGGAGTGGACGAGTTCGGCATGGACCCGCAGCGCACCGTAGGTGCCGTGCGAGGCGTCGTGGATCGCGGCGATGCGATCAGACAACCACACATGGCGGATGGCTCTGGTCGAAGGTGCACGCGTGCGCCACTCATAAAAGCCCGACCGGGAGACGGCCAGTTCGCGGCAGGCGCGTTTGACGTCGACGGCCTCATCGACCAGCTCGGCGACGAGCTGGAACCGTCCTTTTGGGGGCACCACCTGCTCCACCGCCGCGGCGGCCTTGCGCAGAATCTTGACCTCGTCCTCGAGCTCACGGATGCGGAGCTGCGCAGCGGCAAGCTCAGTCGACTCGCTCGTCGTCGTGCCAGGCTTGAGGCCGCGATCGATCAGGTCCCGCGACTTCCAGCCATAAAGGCAACTCTCCGCGATGTCCAGCGCAGCCGCGACGTCACGAACCGTGCGCCCGGACGCGACGAGATCAAGCGCTCGACGACGAAACTCGGCAGGGTAGGGCTTCGGCACTGCATGGCTCCTTCCGGATCACCAAGCAGCGTCAGTCTCTCAAGGATCGAGTCCGGAGAACCGGGGGCACATCAAGGTGTCCGGGAAAGCGGGTCAGGCTCCGACGGCCCCCGACGTGGCTCATTTGCTCTTCCGATCCTCAATTACGACGTTGAGAATCCCCCATGGTGCACCATCAATGTCGTGTAGTTCCCGATCACGAAGTCCCTGATATTCAGGGTCTGTCATCCACTTTGGCCGCTCGCTAACTACGGTCAGCTCGGGATACATCGCGGTGATCTCGTCGGGTGTTCTCGCCAAGAAGACACCCCACAAGCCACCCATGCCGTAGTCGTAACAGACGAGGTACTCCGCCTTCCCTGTAGGCATCAGTTGCCTCTGAATCGGAGGAACGGCAAGTCAGCAACGTTGATTGGATATTCAGTCGTGATTTCCGTTCCACCTCCGGGTTCCCCGTAGTAAGGCTCGACAGTCGAGGGCCGACTCGGGCACTGGATCCGGCACATCGGGATCTCGTAATAGCCATCCGGCGTCTTATTCAGAGCGAGCTTGGCGCGGGCGTCCGCGCCGCTCGCGTATTCGTCTGGCGTCAGCCAGATCTTGCCGCTGGCGCCTGGACGGAGCACGCCCTCCTTCGAGATCGAGTTGGCCGCGGCACCTGTGGTGTAATGCCTGACAGTCTGACTGCTTGCGTCTCCTCCGGCTTCTACGCCGGCGCCACCCACAGTGAAGTCGGCGGCCTCGCCGGATTTGTCGACGACGGCGGTGATGACCTTGCAGCCGCCGCCGCTGACGACGCTACACGCGACGGCGCCGACGGCGACGGCAGCCTCGACGCACGATCCGACGCTGTGACTAGAGATGCAGGACTCGACCGCGTTGATTCCGACGAGGTCCTTGAAGTCGTTCCAGAAGCACATCGGCGAGTCGCAGCGGTGCGGTACCAGCGATCCTGGCGCAGGGTTGTATCCGGAGCCGGCGGCGGCTTTGGTCGGCTGAGTTTCGAAGCAGGCGCTTTCCCAGTCGCAGGCACGGGCGGCCCTAACGTTGAAGTTGTCCGGCAGGTCGACGCGGTTCGCCTTGCCGTGGCTGTAAGTGTTCCCGCCGTAGGAGTAGTCGTGGCACTGCACCATGTCGGTCGTGTCGCACTCATGGTTGGCCGGGTCGTGTCCATCCGGGTCGGTGAAGTTGACGGGGTTGCCGTTGACGTAGCTGTAGGTGTTCTCGGTCAACGGATCGGTACCGACGGACAGGTCGGTGGCGGGGGTGTCGACGCGGTAGGTGTCGGGTGTGGTGAAGGTGCCGAGGTTGGGTTGGTAGGTACGTTGCCCGAGTTGGTAGCTGCCGGTGGTGAAGGAGCGGTTCTGGCCGCGGTACCAGATGCTGTTGCCGGTGGACGCGGCGGCAGCGCCGGTGGCGCAGACGCCGTTGCCGTCCACCGGTGGGGTGGTGCCGAGGATGGGGTTGCCGTACGGGTCGTAGTCCACCGCGCACGCCGAGCTAGTGGAGCCGGCGCCCAGCAGGCTGGTGATGTTGCCGTACCCGTCCTGATCCAGGAACACCGAACCAGCACCGGCACCGCTGCCGGTCTGGGTGTAGGCGGTCTGGGCGCCGTCGGGGTTCAGCGCATACAACACCTGCGGTGTGGTGCCCGAGCCGGTGAGTGCTCCGGTCTGCCCGATGAGCGTGCTGGAGAGCCCGTCGTAGGAGTCATGTGTCGTGCCGTTGCTGCTGCCGCCGGTGACGGTGACCTGTTGTTGCCGGTCCAGCCCGTCATAGCTGTAGGTGGCGGTGCCGGCACGCCCGCAC
>DASTXN010000019.1:0-19402 GCA_035765515.1 Jatrophihabitantaceae bacterium
GATGATCGCGCCGCGCGCCGAGGACGCGACCGCGAACATGCCCGACTGGACCACGACCAGGCACAGGATCAGGGCGACGCTGCCGACGCCGACCAGCGTCTGCGCCAGCAGCGCACAGGTGACCAGCCAGCCGCCGAGCGACGACCACAGGTACAGCCGGCGCCGGTCGACGGCGTCGGCGATCGCGCCGCCGTAGAGGCCGAAGATCACGATCGGCAGCAGGCCCGCCAAACCGACGAAGCCGACGTACAGCGACGAGCGCGTGATCGCGTACACCTGCACCGGCACCGCGACCTGGGTGAGCATCGAGCCGATGAACGAGGTGCCCTGGCCGACCAGCAGACGGCGGTACGGGGCGATTGCGAGCGGGCGGGTGTCGACGGCGTGCCGGCCGAGGATTCCGCGCAGCCGGCTGGCCTGTTCGGGGGCTTCCGCCGGATCGGGGGTGTCGAGCTGTTCGGTCAGCTCGGGGTCCTTCATTTCGGGGTCCCCGCGAAAGTGCGTAGCGTTCTTTGCGGAGCAGTTTCGTGGGGTGAGTTCACGGGGCGAGGCGTTCGAGCGTCCAGCCGCTGACAGCGGATTCGTCTGCGCGGTACCGCATCCGGTCGTGCAGGCGATCCGGCCGGCCCTGCCAGAACTCGACGGTCTCCGGGACGATGCGGATCCCGCCCCAGTGTTCCGGCGGCGGGACGTCCTGGCCGGCGAAGCGGTCCGCGATGTCGCGCGCGGCGCGGTCGAGTTCGGCGCGGGACGCGACGACCTGCGACTGCGGCGAGGCCCACGCCCCGAGCTGGGCGCCGCGCGGGCGGGTGGCGAAGTACGCCTCGGTCTCGGCGCGATCGATTCGCTCGGCCGGCCCGCTGATCCGCACCTGGCGCTCCAGCGGCACCCAGGCGAGCACGGCTGCCGCGTACGGCCGGGCGGCGAGGTCACTGCCCTTGGCCGAGTCGTAGTTGGTGAAGAACACGACGCCGCGCTTGTCGAACGCCTTGAGCAGGACGGTGCGCACGGACGGCCGGCCGTCCGCGTTCACGGTGGCCACCTGCATCGCGTTGACCTCGGCCGCGGGCAGCAGGGCGGTGGCGTCGTCGAACCACAGCTGGAACAGCGGCAACCAGGTGGCGGGGACGGTGCTCTCGTCCAGCTGGCCGCGCAGGTACTCGCGGCGCATGGCGGCAGGGTCGCTCATCGTCCGGCCATTCTCGCAGGAAGCGCGGCCTTCCCGCAGGGGGCCCGCACGCGTCTTACGGCCGTACGGGCAGAATGGGCCGTCGGGGGCGTAACCCGTCCGTCCACACGCTTTGTCTGTACGCAGCCGAACTATCCGATCGGAGCATCCGCATGGCAGCCGACTACAGCCCTGGCCTCGAGGGCGTCATCGCCTTCGAGACCGAGATCGCCGAGCCGGACAAGGACGGCGGCGCGCTGCGTTACCGCGGCGTCGACATCGAGGACCTGGCCGGTCAGGTCACCTTCGGCAACGTGTGGGCGCTGCTCGTCGACGGGAAGTTCGGCCCGGGCCTGCCGCCGGCCGAGCCGTTCCCGATCCCGGTGCACACCGGTGACGTGCGCGTGGACGTGCAGGCCGCGCTGGCGATGCTGTCGCCGATCTGGGCGTACCGCCCGCTGCTGGACATCAGCGACGAGGAGGCCCGCGAGCAGCTCGCCCGCGCCGCGGTGATGGCGCTGTCCTACGTCGCGCAGTCCGCGCGCGGGCTGTCCAACCCGGCGGTGCCGCAGTCGCGCATCGACGAGTGCGACACGATCGTCGAGCGGATGATGGTGCGCTGGCGTGGCGAGCCGGATCCCGCGCACGTCCGGGCCGTCGACGCGTACTTCGTGTCCGCCGCCGAGCACGGGATGAACGCCTCGACGTTCACGGCGCGCGTGATCGCGTCCACCGGTGCCGACGTCGCGGCGGCGATGTCGGGCGCGATCGGTGCGATGAGCGGACCCCTGCACGGCGGTGCGCCGGCCCGCGTGCTGCCGATGCTGGCCGAGGTGGAGAAGACCGGTGACGCGCGCAAGGTCGTCGCCGGGATCCTCGACCGGCACGAGCGGTTGATGGGCTTCGGGCACCGGGTGTACCGCGCCGAGGACCCGCGCGCCCGCGTGCTGCGCCGCACCGCTCAGGAGCTGGGCGCGCCGCGCTTCCAGGCAGCCGAGGCGCTGGAGCAGGCCGCGCTCGCCGAGCTGCGCGAGCGCCGCCCGGACCGTCCGATCGAGACCAACGTCGAGTTCTGGGCTGCCGTCGTCCTGGACTTCGCCGAGGTGCCGCCGCACATGATGCCGGCGATGTTCTCCTCCGCCCGCACCGCCGGCTGGTCCGCGCACATCATGGAGCAGAAGAAGACCGGACGCCTCGTACGGCCGTCGGCGCGCTATGTCGGCCCCGCCCCGCGCAAGCCGTCCGAGGTGGAGGGCTGGGGCGACATCTCGCACCCCTGATCGGGGCCGCGCGCGGCTGATAGGCGGACTGTCCCGGGCCGCCTCGCCGAGGAGAGTTACGCCGCCCGTCGGTCGACTACCGCGCTGGGTGTCACGCCCGGACCCTTGCTCTGCACGTTCCCACCGGGCAGATGCACGCTCCCACCGGGCAGAGCAAAGGTTCGCGGGCACAGGTTCGCCGACCTCCAGTCCTCGGCACCGCAGGATCGCAAGCGGCACCGACGGCGGCGAAGCGGTGACTTGCCGCGGCTCGCCCGCCTTCGTGTGTCGACACCGCGAAGCCTGACCGCCGCAACCGGAAGCGAGCTCAGCCGAAGGTCTTGCCCTCGCCGCGATACGTCGGGACGGACTCGACCAGCCGGGAACCGTCCACCACGTGCACGGTGTCGAACCGCTCGCACAGCTCGCCGGCCTTCGCGTGCCGGAACCAGACCCGGTCGCCGACAACCAGTCCGGTTGTCCCGCGACCGCGCACCGGCGTCTGCACCTCGCCGGCTCCCTCGGTCCCGATCAGCTTCAGGCCGCGGGTGCTCGGCGTCGGCACCCGGGACGATCCCGCCGGCCCCGACGCGATGTACCCACCGCCGAACAGGGTCGCGATGCCCGGCGCGGGGCGGCGGACGACCGGCAGCGCGAAGAACAGCGCCGGTCGCGCAGTGAACGCGCGATAGTCGTCGAACAGCGTCGGCACGTACAGCCCGGAGCCGGCCGTCACCTCGGTCACCACTGGGTCCGCCGTGCTGACCTCCACGCTTCCCGTTCCGCCCGAGTTGACGATCTCCAACCGAGCCGCCAGCGCGTCCTCCACCGCGCGGACGACCGCACCACGCCGACGCGACAACTCAGCGGCCGAGCGCCGCTTCACCAGCCGCACCGCGGCCGTCGTGTCCGGCAGCCCGGCGATCTGCGCCTCGTAGAACATCACGCCGACGACGCTCAGGCCACGGGCACCAGCGGCACGCGCCAGCGCGGCAGCATCGGACGGGGTCCGCACCGGCGATCGGCGCACACCGAGGTGCAGCCGACCGATCCGCAGCGACGCGTCGACGTCCAGGCAGACCCGCAGCGGTGCGTGGGTCACCGACCGGATCAGGTCCAAGTGCTGCGGATCGTCGACCATCAGGGTGATCACGTCGTGCAGCGCCGGGTCCGCACCGAGCTCGGCCAGCGCCCCGCGGTCCGCGCTCGGATACCCGAGCAAGACGTCGGCAACACCGGACCGCGCCAGCCAGATCGCCTCGCGTACCGAATACGCCATCACGCCGGCGAATCCGGGCGTGCCGAGCGCGAGCGAGAGCACGTACCGACAGCGCACCGACTTGCTCGCCACCCGCACCGGCTTTCCCGCGGCGCGGCGCACCAGGTCGGCAGCGTTCGCGCGCAGCGCCGGCAGGTCGAGCGCGATCAGCGGCGGGTCCAGCTCGGCCGTCGCCGCGGTGAGCGCGTTCAGATCCGTAACGGTGTCAGTCATGCGCGCGCCTTCCGTCGCCTCGCAGCTCGGCTGGACGCGGCCAGGTACCGCGCGAACGAATCGAGCCGCGACCGCGCCGCCGCACCGTCCCGGTCGACCAGCCAGCGCAACGTGACGCCGTCGAGGAACGCCAGCACCTCAGCGGCCAGCTCCGGTACCGGACGCGTCCAGCGCGCGCCCGTCGCGTCCGCAGCGAGCGTCAGCAACCGCTCGACCGCAGCCTGCGAGACCTCGTACTGCGAACGCGCCACCCCACGCAGGTCGGGGTGGCGCAGCGCGAACGTGGTGATCTCGTACGTCAGCAACTGCTCGGCAGGCGTGGCCTCGATGGTGTCCCACACGGCCGCGACGGCAGCGCCGAGCGCGGCCGGGAGATCCGGCGGCGGGTCGAACGCGAGCCCGGCCGCACTCGCGTCGGCGAGCTCCTCGACCACGCGCGCGGCCAGGGCCGCGACGAGTTCGTCCTTGTCGGCAAAGGCGTAGTGCACGACACCGAGGGCGACGTCAGCCTGCTCGGCCACCCGCCGCACGGTGGTTGCGGCGATGCCGTCCTGGGTGGCGACGGCGAGCGCGGCCTCGATCAGCTGCGCCCGGCGGTCCTCGACGGCCATCCTCATGACGCCCATCCCACAACTGGACGACTGTCCAAGTCAAGCCTTGACTTGGACAAGCGTCCAAGTTCATCATGACCCGATGACCAGGTGGACCAACTGGGCGGGAACGGTCACGGCCGACGTCGCCGTCGAGACGCCCGCGACCGTCGCCGAGCTGCAGGACGCGGTGCGCCGCGCGGCCACCGACGGTCGCACGGTCAAACCGATCGGCGCGGGCCATTCGTTCACCGCCATCGGGCACACCGAGCACACGCAGCTGCGCCTGGACCAGCTGTCCGGCATCGTCCGCGCCGACCGCGAAACCGGGCTGGTCACCGTCCTGGCCGGCACCCGGCTGCACGAGCTGAACGTCGCGCTCTGGCATCTCGGCCTGGCGATGAGCAATCTCGGCGACATCGACGTGCAGTCCATCGCCGGGGCGATCTCGACCGGCACGCACGGCACCGGCGCCAAGCTCGGCGGCATCGCCACGCAGGTACGTGCGCTGCAGGTCGTGCTGGCAGACGGATCGCTGCGCGACGTCGACGCGTCCTCCGAGCCGGAACTGTTCGGTGCCGCCCGCGTCGGGCTCGGCGCGCTCGGGGTCATCGCCACCGTCACCCTGCAGTGCGAACCGGCGTTCGCCCTTGCGGCCGCCGAGGCGCCGGCGTCCCTGGACATGGTTCTCGCGGACCTGGACGCGAACATCGACGGCAACGACCACTTCGAGTTCTACTGGTTCCCGCACACCCGCCGGGTGCTGACCAAGCGCAACAACCGGGTGCGACCGGGCACCGAGCTCAGGCCTGTCGGCCGGATGCGCCACTACGTGGACGACGAACTGCTGTCGAACACCGTCTTCGACGCGATCAACCGGCTGACCACGCGCCGTCCCGACCTGATCCCGCGCGCGAACGCAATTGCGGCCCGGGCCCTGTCCGCCCGCGACTACATCGACCGGTCGTACCACGTGTTCGCCTCGCCGCGCCGCGTGGTGTTCCGCGAGATGGAGTACGCGGTGCCGCGCGCGGCCGTCCCGCAGGTGCTGGCCGAGATCGAGCGCTACCTGGGGCGCAGCGGCGAGCAGGTCGGCTTCCCGGTCGAGGTCCGCTTCGCGGCCGCCGATGACATCTGGCTGTCGACGGCCCACGGCCGCGAGTCCGGGTACGTCGCGGTGCACCAGTACCACCGACGGAACTTCGAGCCGTACTTCCGGGCGGTCGAGGCGATCGCGAAGGACGTCGACGGCCGGCCGCACTGGGGCAAGCTGCACTGGCGCGACGCCGACTCGCTGCGCCAGACCTATCCGCGGCTCGACGACTTCGCCGCCCTGCGCGACAAGCTCGACCCGCAGCGGACGTTCGACAACGCCTACCTGCGCCAGGTGCTGGGCAACTGAGCCGAGCGTTGTCGGACGGCGCCCGTAGCGTGCCGGCTGTGGCCACCGCCGACGACGTCCGGGAGATCTGCCTGTCATTCCCGCGCGCGTACGAGCGCGAGGTCGGCGGGCTGCCGAAGTTCCGCGTCGGCAGCTACGTGTTCGCCGTGCTGTCCGGCGACGAGAGCCTGCTCGGCTTCGCGTTCCCGCGCGAGGAGCGCGAGGGTCTGGTGGCCAGCGACCCGGACAAGTTCCTGATGCCGCTGCCGTCCGATCTCAGATACAACTGGGTGCGGCTGCGACTCGAAGCGGTCGACGTCGACGAGTTGCGCGAACTGCTCACCGACGGCTGGGCGATGTGTGTCCCCAAGAAGGTGTCCGCCGCGTACTTCTCGCGCTGAGACGGACGGCGAATCCGACTGGGCCGGGGTGCGAGAATCGACCGCGTGACGCCCCCGCAGATCACCATCCCCGCCGATCTCAAGCCGACCGACGGACGCTTCGGCTCGGGCCCGTCGAAGGTGCCCGCCGCTGCGGTCGAGGCGCTCGGCGCGACCGGCGGCACGCTGCTCGGCACCAGTCACCGCCAGGAACCGGTCAAGGCGATCGTGCGCCGCGTCCGCGACGGGCTCGCTGAACTGCTGCGGCTGCCCGACGGATACGAGATCGCGCTCGGCAACGGTGGCTCGACCGCGTTCTGGGACGCCGCCGCGTTCGGCCTCGTCCGCGAACGTGCGCAGCACGTGGTGTGCGGCGAGTTCTCGGCCAAGTTCGCCAAGGTCACCGCGGGGGCGCCGTTCCTGGCCGAACCGTCCGTGCTGCGCGCCGAGTACAGCAGCGGCCGCGACGCGGAGCCCGAGTCCGGTGTGGACGCGTACGCCTGGCCGCACAACGAGACGTCGACCGGCGTCGCCCTGCCCGTCCGCCGGGTCGCGGGAGCCGACGACGGGGCGTTGATGCTGGTCGACGCGACCTCCGCTGCCGGCGGCGTGGACGTCGACCTGGCCGAGACGGACGCGTACTACTTCGCACCGCAGAAGGCGTTCGCGGCCGAAGGCGGCCTGTGGCTGGCCGCGCTGTCCCCGGCCGCGCTGGAGCGCGCCGCCGAGCTGAAGGCAACGCGCTGGCAGCCGCCGTCGCTCGACCTCACGCTCGCGATCGAGAACTCCCGCAAGGACCAGACGTACAACACGCCGGCGATCGCGACGCTCTGGCTGCTCGCCCACCAGATCGAGGCCTTGCTCGCGGCCGGCGGGCTCGACTGGGCCGCGAAGCGCACCGCCGAGTCGTCCGCACGGCTGTACGCGTGGGCCGAGGCGAGCGAGTACGCGACGCCGTTCGTCACCGACCCGGCCCTGCGCAGCCCCGTGGTCGGCACCATCGACCTCGTCGAGTCCGTCGACGGCGCCGCCGTGCTGAAGGTGCTGCGAGCGAACGGGATCGTCGACATCGACCCGTACCGGGCGCTCGGCCGCAACCAGTTGCGCGTCGGCATGTTCCCCGCGGTCGAGCCGGACGACGTCAGCGCGCTCACCGCGTGCGTGGACTACGTGGTCGAACGCCTCTGACCCGGCGTGTGCTCCCCGGAATCCGGGACGGGCGCGCCTATCGTCGCAACCATGCGACAGCTTCGCTTCGTCAGATCGGGCGCCGCCTCGAGCACTGGCAGCGATCACGTGATCCTGGAGACGGCCGATGGCGGCGAGCACTTCCTGCTGCCGATCAGCGCGCCGCTGCGTGACGCGATCCGCTCCGACCTGCCGCGGTTGCACCAGGACGAGCCCGAGGCGGCCGACACCGGCCTCGGCCCGCGCGAGATCCAGATGCGGGTACGCGCCGGCGAGTCGCCCGAGGACCTGGCCGTCGAGCACGAGATGAGCTTCGAGCGCGTGATGCGCTTTGCCGGCCCGGTGCTGGCCGAGCGCGTCCGCGTCGCTGACGAGGCCCGTCGCGGGCGCGCCCGCAGGACCACCGACGAGGGCCAGCTGGTGCAGTTCGGCGAGGCCGTCGACCAGCGTTTCAGCGCCCACGGCATCGACGTCGCCAAGGTCAGCTGGGACTCGCGGCGCCGCGAGGACGGCAACTGGATCATTACCGCCAAGTGGCTGGGCGGCAACGCCGAGCGCGAGGCCCAGTGGCTGTTCCAGCTCAGCGGACGCTCGGTGAGCCCGCTGGACGACACCGCCGCCGACCTGCTCAGTGACCGTCCCATCCGCGCGGTCATCGCGGACCTGCCGCCGCGCACACTCACCGCCGCCGCCGCTCCGCCGCTTGCCCCCGGAGTCGTCGCCTTCCCGGCGATGCCCGAGGCGCACACCGGCCCACTGCCGGTCGTTCCCGACGATGTCTTCGACCAGGAGGCGAGCAACCCGGACGCGCCGCGCACCCGCAGCGCCCGCTTCAGCGACAACAACGCCGGCGACAACGCCGGCCAAAGTGCGACGAACTCGGCGGACTATGACGCTCCGCCACTGCCGCTGAACCTGCCGGCGGACGCGAACCACAACCCGATGCTGACCAAGCCGCTGCCCCGCGAGAGCGACGAGCAGCGCGCGGCCCGCGCCCGGATCCCCACCTGGGACGACATCATGCTCGGCGTCCGCCGCAAGACTGACTGACCCGCGCCAGTCGGATCTTCGACCGGCCCAAAGTACAGGCCGGATCGCGCGATCCGAGCGGCAAGCTCTCCCCCGCAAGCGGGAGGTGCCCCCAGCGCTCGCGCCGCGCGCGGGCTCTTCGCGCGGATGGGGGTCCCCCCGCGTGTAAGGGCGTAGCCCGCGGGGGAGCTCATCGCGTTGTGCGTCGCCTCAAAAAATGATTCGCACGCTGTCGGATGGTCGACGTACCGTCGATCAACGTGACCCTGGCCGCCGAACCCGAAACGACCGGGCGGCCGAAACCGGGTTCCACCACCTCCCTGCTCCGGCTGCGCCGGTGGATCCGTCCGCACCGCGCGGCGATCGCGGTCATGATCCTGACCGCCTGCGGCGCGATGCTCGCGCAGTCGCTCGTGCCGCTCGTGATCGGCCGCGTGGTCGACGGACCGATCCGGCACCACGATCCATCCGGCGTCTGGCGGCTGTCCCTGCTCGCACTCGCCCTGGGCGTGGCCGAAGCCGTGCTGTTCTTCGCGCGCCGGTACGCGATGGCCAGTGCGGCGACCAGCCTGGAGACCGACGTCCGCCGTGACGTCTTCGCGCACGTGCAGCGGCTGCAGGTCGCGTTCCACGACCAGTGGCCTTCCGGGCAGCTGCTCTCGCGACTGACGACGGACCTGTCCACGCTGCGCCGCTTCGTCGGCTTCGGATTCGTGTTCCTGATCGCCAACTCGGCAACGGTGATCGTGGTCCTCGTGCTGCTGATCCACATCCAGCTGTGGCTCGGCCTGTTCGTGCTGCTGGCAGTGGCGCCGCTTGCCGTGCTCACGCGCCGCTTCGAGCTGCGCTACAGCCGCGACTCGCGGCGCGCGCAGGACCTCACCGGTGACCTGGCTACCGCGGTCGAAGAGTCCGCGCTCGGCATCCGCGTGATCAAGTCGTTCGGACGGCGGCCGCAGATGCTCGCGTCGTTCACCGGGCACGCCGAACGGCTGCGCGGCGCCGAACTGGTCAAGCTACGCACGCTCGGCTGGTTCTGGGCGGTGCTCGAGGGCCTGCCGCAACTCGTCCTCGCCGGCGTCGCGTGGGGCGGCGTGGTCGCGGTCGCCCATAACGCGATGACGCTCGGCCAGCTGGTCGCGTTCCTCACCCTGTACCTGCGGCTGGTGTGGCCGATCGTCTCGCTCGGCTGGCTGCTCGCACTGTTGCAAGAAGCGGCCACCGCGGCCGGCCGGCTGTTCGAGGTGCTCGACACCGAGCCGACGATCGTGGACGACCCGCGCCCCGTCCGCGCCGGGACGCCTGCGGACATCCGATTCGAGGGCGTGCGGTTCCGCTATCCGGGCAGCGTGACGGACGTGCTGCGCGGGCTGGACCTGCACATCCGCGCAGGCGAGACCATGGCGCTGGTGGGCTCGGTCGGTTGCGGCAAGACGACGCTCACCGCGCTCGTCCCGCGCCTGTACGACGTGACGTCCGGGCGAGTGCTGGTCGGCGGCGTCGACGTGCGGCGGCTGTCGCTGGACGAGCTGCGCAGCACCGTCGCGACCGCGTTCGAGGACTCGACGTTGTTCTCGGCCAGCGTCCGCGAGAACCTGACACTGGGCCGTCCGGGGATCACCGACGAGGACGTGACGCAGGCGCTCGACATCGCGCAGGCGGCCTTCGTGTACGAGCTGCCGGATGGGCTGGACACGCGCATCGGTGAGCAGGGCCTGTCGCTCTCGGGCGGCCAGCGGCAGCGGCTCGCGCTCGCCCGCGCCGTGGTGGGGCGGCCGCAGGTGCTCGTGCTGGACGACCCGCTGTCCGCGCTGGACGTGCACACCGAGGCGCAGGTGGAGCACGCGCTGCGCCGGGTGCTCGCGACCACGACCGCGCTAGTCGTGGCGCACCGCCCGTCCACCGTGCTGCTCGCCGACCGCGTCGCGCTGCTGGTGAGTGGGGGTCCCCCCGGCAGTGGGGGCGTAGCCGCCGGGGGAGGAGCGATCGCGGCCGTGGGCACCCACGAGGAACTGCTGGCGTCCGTGCCCGAGTACCGCGAGCTGATGGCCACCGCGTCCGAACTGGAGGCCACCGGATGAGCACGCCCACGGCAGACCCGCCGCTGGAGTTACAGGAACGCCGCCGGCTCGCGCGGGCGCTGCTGGCCGAACTGGTCCGTCCGCACCGGCGGGCGATCGCGGTCGTGCTGCTCATCGTGCTGGTGCAGGTGACCGCGACGATGGCCGAACCGTGGCTGATCGGCATCGCGATCGACACGTCGGTTCCGCATGCCCTGCGCGGGAGCTACGGCTCGCTGGCAGCCGTGACGATCGCGCTGGCCGTATCCGCCGTGCTGTCCGGGCTGCTGCGTTCGGTGTTCGTGATCCGCAGCGGCGCGATCGGCCAGGCCGTGCTGTTCGACCTGCGCCGCCGCGCGTTCGACCACACCCAGGCGCTGTCGGTGTCCTTCCACGAGCGGTTCACCTCCGGCCGGGTGATCTCGCGGCTGACGTCGGACGTGGACACGCTCACCGAACTGCTCGACTCCGGCCTGGACGGGTTGCTGACGGCCGTCTTCAACATCGCGGCGATCAGCGTGCTGCTGTACTTCCTGGACGTGCCGCTCGCGCTGATCGCGACGGCCTCGCTCATCCCGGTCTGGCTGCTGTACCGGTGGTTCTCCGGACGTGCCCGGGTGGCGTTCCGGCGGACCCGCGAGAGCGTCGCGACGCTGATCGTGAACATCGTCGAGACGTTCAACGGCATCCGCGCGGTGCAGGCGTTCCGCCGCGAGGAGCGCAACGACGCCACCTTCGCGGTGCTGAACGAGGACTATCGCGACGCGAACAAGGCGACGTTCAAGCTGCACGCGGTGTTCATCCCTGGCACCGCCCTGATCGGCAACGTGGCGCAGGTGGTTGTGCTGCTCGTGGGTGGCTACCGCGTCGCGCAGGGCGGGCTGGACCTCGGCGTGCTCACCGCGTTCATGCTCTACCTCTGGAAGTTCTACGACCCGATGGAGGACGTCGCCGTCTTCTACAACTCGTTCCAGTCGGCCACGGCAGCGCTGGAGAAGATCGCGGCGGTGCTGGCCGAGCGGCCGTCCGTCCCCGAGCCGGCGGCGCCGGTCAGCCTGCCCGCTCCGGTGCGCGGCGCCGTGGACTTCGACTCGGTCGCATTCGGCTACCTCGCCGAACGTCCGGTGCTCCCAGCGCTGGACCTGCACGTGCCGGCCGGCCAGACCGTTGCGCTCGTCGGCGCGACTGGGGCCGGCAAGACCACGATCGCCAAGTTGATCGCGCGCTTCTACGACCCGACAGCCGGTTCGGTGCGACTCGACGGCGTCGACCTGCGCGACGCCGCCGAGCCGGAACTGCGGCGGGCCGTCGTGATGATCACGCAGGACGGCTTCCTGTTCTCCGGCTCGGTGGCCGACAACATCGGCTTCGGCAAGGTGGGTGCGTCCCGGGCCGAGATCGAGGCGGCGGCGCGTGCGGTCGGAGCACACGGCTTCATCAGCGCGCTGCCGGACGGCTACGACACCGACGTCCGCAAGCGCGGTGGGCGGCTGTCGGCCGGGCAGCGGCAGCTGGTCGCGTTCGCCCGCGCGTTCCTCGCCGACCCGGCGGTGCTGATCCTGGACGAGGCCACCTCGTCGCTCGACGTGCCGTCCGAGCGGGCCGTGCAGCGTGCCCTGCGCACCGTGCTCGCGTCGCGGACCGCGCTGATCATCGCGCACCGGCTCTCCACCGTGGAGATCGCCGACCGGGTGCTCGTGCTCGACGCCGGGCGCGTGGTGGAGGACGGTCCGCCTGACGAGCTGATGGCCACGGCGGGCGGCCACTTCGCCGAGCTACACAGCTCCTGGCGGGATTCGGTCGCCTGACCCTCAGTACATACGGTGGACCGATGACGACGGTTGCGGTGATCGGGGTGGGCCGGGTCGGGCTCGCGGTTGTGCAGCGGCTGGCCGGTGCCGGTCATGCGGTGCGCGCCTGCGACGTCCGTACCGAGATCGCCGCGCAGCTGCCTGCGGAAGCGGCCTTCGTCCGGGATCCGTTCGCCGCCGTCGACGGCGTCGATGTGCTGCTGACAGTGCTGCCCGGCAGTCCCGAACTGCGCGCGCTCATGCTCACCGACGGGCTGCTCGCCCGGCTGCCTGCCGCCACGGCATGGGTCGACCTGACGAGCACTGCGCCCGACCTCGCGGCCGAGCTCGCGATCGCTGCCCAGCATGCCGGCGTGCCCTACCTCGACGCACCGCTGGGCGGCGGACCCGAGGCAGTGGGTGCGGGAGACGCCACGCTGTACCTGGGCGGCGCTGCTGCGGAGCTGGACCGGTGGCGGCCGTTACTCGGCACGTTCGCTGCGCGCATCGAGCACATGGGGCCGAACGGCGCGGGTGTGCTGACGAAGCTGCTGATCAACGCGCTGTGGTTCGGGCAGGCACTCGCGACCGGCGAGGCGTTGCTGCTCGCCAAGCGGGCCGGGCTGGATACCGGGCGGTTCGCCGGCGCACTCGCGGGCAGCGCCGCCGACGGCAACTTCGTCCAGGGATACCTGCCCCGACTGTTGGCCGGTGATCACGCTCCGTCGTTCGGGCTCGACCGCATCGTCGAGGAGCTGGATTCGCTCGAACGGCTGGCCGGCTCCTTCGGGCTGACGGCCGAGCTGACGGCGCTTGTTGCACGCATCCACCGCGACGCGCTCGCGCGCTTCGGCCCGGTCGACGGCGAGCTACTCGGCGTAGCCCAGCTGGCGGCGGCCGCGGGAATGTCGCTTTCCGATTGACCGCGTTCCGCGGAACGCTGACAGTCCTACCATCCGCCTAGGCTCGCGGGATGCAGCTGGAGCTGGTCGCGATGATCGTGGAGGACTACGACCGCGCGATTTCGTTCTTCGTAGGCGCGCTCGGCTTCGAGCTGGTAGAGGACTCGCCCTCGACCGCGAACGACGGCCGCCCCAAGCGCTGGGTGGTGGTCCGTCCGCCGGGCGCAGTCACCGGCCTGCTGCTCGCGCGGGCGGACGGTCCCGTCCAAGCGGCGGCGGTCGGCAACCAGGTGGCCGGCCGGGTCGGCTTCTTCTTGCGCGTGGACGACTTCGACAGCACGTATCGACGCATGTCCGCATCGGACGTCGAGTTCATCACCGAGCCGCGCGACGAGCCGTACGGCCGCGTCGCGGTGTTCCGGGACATCGAGGGCAATCGCTGGGACCTGCTCGGGCCGGCAGTCAGCTGAGCTGGGCGAAGGCGACCGCGGCCGCGGTCGCGACGTTGAGCGAGTCGACGCCGCCGGCCATCGGGATGCGCACCCTCTCGTCCGCCCGCTCCAGGGCAGCGTCGGTGAGGCCGGGTCCTTCCGCGCCGAGCAGCACCGCCCACTTCGCCGGCGGCTCGAGCTCGCGCAGCGGTCGCGCGTCGGGCCGTGGGGTCAGCGCGAACACCGCGAAGCTGTGCGCGCGCAGTTCGTCCAGCGCGTCCGGCAACGGACCGGGCAGCACCGCGAACGGGACCCGGAGCACGTGGCCCATCGACACGCGGACGCTGCGCCGGTACAGCGGGTCGGCGCACCGGCCGTCCAGCAGCACCGCGTCCACGCCGAAGGCGGCAGCGTTGCGGAACAGCGCCCCGAGGTTCTCGAAGTCGTTCAGGCCTTCGAGGACGGCCACCCGTTTACTGGCGGTGAGCAGAGCCGCTCCGCTCACCGCGGGTGAGCGATCGGCCGAGGCGAGCACTCCCCGGGTGACGCGAAAGCCCACGACGTCCGAGAGCAGCCACTTGTCGGCGACGTAGACCGGCACGTCGAGCGGCGCGAGTACCGGCGCCAGCGCCTCGATCCGGGCGGGCACCCCGAACACCGCGCGCACCGGATACGGGGAGCCGGCCAGCCGCTCGACCACGTTCACGCCCTCGGCGATCACGATGCCGCGCCGGTCCGGCCGGACGTCGGCATCCTGGAGCGAGCGGAAGTCGTCCAGCCGGGGATCGTCCGCGGAGTCGACCTCGATCAGCTGCACGCCGGCCATTGTCCCCGAGCGGTCGGACGGGTCAGGCGTGGGCGAGCTTCGTCGCGCGCCTGGTCAGGTACTGCGGCCGGAGGTGGCGCCGGCGCGCGATCACTGCGGCGATCACGAGCGTCGCCACCAAGCAGACCAACCCACCGCCGATCAAACCCCAGCGCGGACCGACCACCCCGGCCACCCAGCCCACGATCGGTGCCCCCACGGGCGTGCCGCCCATGAAGCAGACCAGGTACAGCGCCATGACCCGCCCGCGCATCGTCGGCTCGACGCCGAGCTGGACGGCGGAGTTCGCTGCGGTCGTCAAGGTGAGCATGCCCAGGCCGGTCGGGACAAGCAGCAGCGCGGTGGCCAGGTACGTGGGCATGATGCCGGACGCGATCTCGAAGACGCTGAACGTCAGCGCCGTGACGATCAGGAACAGCTGCGACGGCCGCTTCGTGCGTCGCGTCGCCATCACGGCACCGGCGCACGCCCCGACCGCGAGCGCGGTGGACAGCAGGCCGTAGCCGCTCGCACCACGCCCGAAAACCTGCTTGGCCATCAACGCCGTCGTGATCTGGAAGTTCAGCCCGAACGTCCCGATCACGAAGATCAACACCATGATCACGACGAGGTCACCCCGGCCGCGGACGTAACGGATGCCCTCGATCAGCTGACCGCGCGCACGGTGGACCGGCGGCGCGGGGTGCAGTTCGCTCGGCCGCATCATCCACAGCCCGGTCAGCACCGCCAGGCTGGACGCCGCGTTCGCCATGAACGCCCAGCCGGTTCCGGTCACCGAGATCATTTCGCCGGCCAGCGCGGGGCCGAGGATGCGCGCGGCGTTGAACGTCGTGGAGTTGATCGCGACCGCGTTCGCCAGGTCCGTCCTGCCGACCATCTCCACCACGAACGACTGGCGCACCGGCGAGTCGACCGCGGAGACGATGCCGAGCAGCATGGCCAGCACCGCGACCTGCCAGTACTGGACGACGCCCGCGAGGTCGAGCACGCCGAGCGCGAGCGCGACCAGGGCGAGCCCGGTCTGCGTCGCGAAGAGGATCTTGCGCTTGTCGCCGCGGTCGGCGATCACGCCTCCCCACAGCCCGAGCACGATGGCGGGGCCGAACTGCAGCGCGGTGATCACGCCGAGCGCGGTGCCCGAGTTGGTGAGCTCGAGGACGAGCCAGTCCTGGGCCACGCGCTGCATCCAGGTGCCGGTGAGCGAGATCAGTTGGCCGGAGGCGTAGAGCCGGTAGTTGCGCACCCGCAGCGAGCGGAACATGCCCCCGGACGCAGGTTCGGGGGCCGCGGGAGCATCAGACGGACGATTGGCTAGAGCTGTCATGCGGCGCCCCCGACGAAGTTCGGAGTGCCAATTGCGGAGAAATTCGGTGGCGTGCTCACTTTTGGTCGGCGAGCTTGTCGAGCACGGGAATGACCTTGCGGATGAGCGCGCGCTCGTCGGCGGTGAGACCGGTCAACCGCTGCGACAGCCAGGCGTCGCGGGAGCGGCGCTCGGAGTCCAGCAGCGCGAGGCCCTCGTCGGTGATCGCGACGATCACCTGGCGGCGGTCGGTCGGATGCGTCTCGCGGCGAACGAGGCCGCGCTCCTCCAGGCTGGCGAGCACCTTCGTCATCGACGGCGGCTGCACGCGCTCGCAGGTGGCGAGCTCGCCGGCACTCATCGGGCCGTGCTTCTTCAGCGTGCCCATCGCCGAGATCTGGGTGAGCGTGACGGACAGGTCGACGCGCTGATTGCGCACGATCCGCGTCAGACGCAGCAGCGACGGACGCAGCTGTGCCGCCAGCTCCGCCATCGTGTTCCTCGCCGCCGTCACGATAGTTAGTCTACCTAACGAAACGACTCGATGCCACCCCGCTCAGCGCCGCTACAGCACCAGGCCGCTCTTCCTGACTGCGTCCGCGACGAGCACCGCCCCGATAGCGATCATCGCCGCGCCGGCAACGCGGGTGATCACCTGATTGAGTCCGGGACGCGCCGCGAGCGCGCGATCGGCCGTGTAACCCAGCGCGGTGTAGAACAGCGCGCAGATGACTGCCCACGCCACGCCGAGCACGGCCAGCTGAACGGCGAACGGCCACGAGCCGGCGCGCGCGGGCCGCGCGAACTGCGGCAGGAAGGCGAGAAAGAACAGCAAGCCCTTCGGGTTGAGCGCGCTGACGCCGACGCCGTGCCGGAACGTCCGCGCGAGGCTCCGCGCCGCACCCGACACCGGCTCGGCGGAGAGTCTCCCGGCCGGCGACCGCAAGATCCCTACGCCCAGTTTGAGCAGGTACCCCGCCCCGACGAACGAGAGAGCCACACTCGCCGCCGGGGTCGCAGCGACCAGCGGCCCGGCGCCGAGCGCGACCACGGCCGTCAGCAGCAGGTAGCCGGCGACCAGACCCGCGACCGCCGGCAGGACGATCCGGTCGCGAGCGCCGGCGGTGATGACGAACGCCCAATCCGGTCCGGGCACGACGATCAACGTGATCGCCACGCCCGCGAACGCCAGCAGTGCAGACAGTTCCATCCCCGCCGCCTCACTCTCCTGCCCGAAAAGCTACGGGCGAACGGGCAGAATGTGCTTTGCTGTTTGGCCTGCTGTGCGGCGTGTAGTGGAAGGAAATTGTCAGTGGACAGCATTGACCGCAAGATTCTTGCGCAGCTGCAGGAGGACGGCCGGCTCAGCCTCACCGACCTCGCGGCTCGTGTCGGCCTGACGGTCTCCCCCGCGCACCGCCGCGTGCGCGATCTGGAGCGCTCGGGGGCGATCGTCGGCTACCGCGCCGTCATCGACCCCACCACTGTCGGGCTCGGCTTCGAGGCGCTCCTGTTCGTCACGATGAAACAGGCGGACCGCGACACGCTGCTCGCCTTCGAGTCAGCGGTCGCGAGGATCCCGAACGTGCTGCAGGCGCAGCGACTCTTCGGCGACCCCGACTACCTGCTGCGCATCCGCACTGCCGACCTGGACGCATACGCCAAGCTCGAGGACGACGTGCTCGCCGGACTGCCCGGCGTCCTGCGGCTTACCTCGACCCTGGTGATGAAGAACATCGTCACGGACCGGCCGTATCCGACCGATCGGTCCTGACGACGTCCGTCACGCCGCGCGGCTGATCAGTTGATGCCGAACAGCGTCTTGAGCGGCTCGATGGCGAAGTAGATGGCGAACAGGATCGACACGGCCCACAGCAGCGGGTGGACCTTGCGGACCTTGCCGACTGCGATCTGCAGGATCACGTAGGTGATGAACCCGGCGCCGATGCCGTTGGTGATCGAGTACGTGAACGGCATCAGCACGATCGTCAGGAACGCCGGCACGGCGATCTCGAAGTTGCCGAAGTCGATGTTCTTGATCTGGCCCATCATGAGCACGCCCACGATCACCAGCGCGGGCGTCGCCGCCTCGGACGGGACGAACTGGGCCAGCGGGGACAGGAAGATCGTGATGACGAACAGCAGGCCGGTCGTGAGGCTGGCCAGACCCGTCCGCGCGCCGTCACCGATGCCGGATGCGGACTCGACATACGTCGTGGCCGAGGACGCGCTCGACACACCGCCGGCGACCGCGGCGAGACCGTCCACCAGCAGCACCGGGCCGATGTTCGGGACGTTGCCCTGCTCGTCCAGCAGGCCGGCCTCCGCGGTCAGACCGACGGTGGTGCCCATGACGTCGAAGAAGTCGGACAGCACCAGGGTGAACACGATGACGATGCCGGACACGATGCCGACCGCACTGAATCCACCGCCGAGCGAGAAGTGACCGAACAGCCCCATGTCCGGCACGCCGAAGTGCTTGCCCTTGAACGAAGGGACATTCAGCTGCCAGCCGTTGGGGTTCTTGTCCGACACCACGCCGACGTGCGCGGTGGCTTCGATGATCGCGGCGAGCACGGTCGAGGCGACGATGCCGATGAGGATCGCGCCCTTCACCTTGCGGATCATCAGCACCGCGATCAGCAGCAGCCCGAAGATGAACACCAGCGACGGCCAGCCCCGCATGTTGCCGTCCCAGCCCAGCTGGACCGGCGTGCCGTTGCCGACGCGGACGATGCCGCCGTCGGCGAATCCGATCAGCGCGATGAACAGCCCGATGCCGACGGCGATGGCGCTCTTGAGCTGCTGCGGGATCGCGTAGAAGACGGCGGTCCGGAAACCGGTGAGCACCAGCGCGGTGATTACCAGACCCTCGATGACCACCATGCCCATCGCGGCCGGCCAGGACATCTGCGGCGCGACCTGGAACGCGACGACCGCGTTGAGGCCGAGGCCGGTGGCCAGCGCGAACGGGTACCGGCCGACGAAGGCCATCAGCAGCGTCATGACGGCGGCGACCAGCGCGGTGACCGCCGCGACCGGACCGATGCCCAGCAGCCGGTGGTGCGCGTCGCCGGCCGTGCCGATGATCAACGGGTTGAGCACGACGATGTAGACCATCGTCACGAACGTGACCAGACCGCCACGGACTTCCCGCGGGACGGTCGAACCGCGCTCACTGATCGAGAAGAAGCGGTCCAGAGCGTTGCGGGGCGGCGCGCCGGGCGTCGTCTGCGTCTCGGTGGAGGCGGTCACGGGTTCCTCGCGAGGAGTCGGGAGCGCGGTGCGCTCGGCAGCGGTGAGATAGGTCGGACGGACCGTGCGGTGGTTCCGGCGGGTAGCCTGCCTGATCGTGGCCAGCTCATCAACGCCGCCCTCCCCGGCGCAGGATACCGGTCACCTGCGGCGCCCCCCGGCGATGCAGATCGACGCGCGCCGCGTGGTGATCGCGGGCACCGCGCTGTGGTTCCTCGGCTTCATCGCGCTGCTGCCGTTCTGGAGCTGGCTGGGCGAACACGACCACCGCGTCTGGCTGTGGACGTGCCTCGCCGGTGGCGTCCTCGGCATCATCGGCTACGCCCTGATGGGCAAGCACCGCCGCGA
>DASTXN010000020.1:0-4351 GCA_035765515.1 Jatrophihabitantaceae bacterium
GTCACGCGCACGCACAAGTCCGGTGCGCGCACCTACAAGGTCCAGGTCCTGCTCGGCGGTCGCCGCGGGGCGCCGTGGCAGTCCGAGACGTTCACCGACCGGCGGGCGGCGCTGAAGTTCGCCGCACTCGTCGACGCCGCCGGGCAGCGGTGGCCGGACGGCTGGACGAAGGGCGTCGGCTTCGGCGAGGCGCCGGAGGAGCCGGCCGAGGAGCACCCGCTGCTCGAGTTCGGCACCGCGTACGTGCGGCGGCTCACCAGCGCCGGGCCGGACACCCAGACCAAGTACGTCCAGCAGCTCACCTCGCTGGACCGGTGGCTCGCGGCGATCAAGCGGACGGCGCCGACCGTGGAGAACGTCACCTCGGACGACGACCGGGACTGGATCGTGGCCCGGCGCCGGGCCGGCGCGAGCCCGAAGACGATCGCGAACTACCACGGGCTGCTGTCGGCCGTGTTCAAGAGTGCCGTCGAGAAGGGTTTGATCACCCGGAACCCGTGCGAGGGCGTGAAGCTGCCGCCGATCGACGACGACACCGAGGACGACGAGGACAAGGTCTTCCTCACCGAGCCGGAGTTCTCCCTTGTGCGCTCGTGCATGCACGAGGACGACCGGTACTTCCTGACCGTCGCCGTCGGTACCGGGCTGCGGTGGGGCGAGCTGACCGCGCTCAAGGTCAAGGACCTCGATCTCGACGGCACGCCCGCGACGTTGACCGTGCGGCGGGCGTGGAAGACCAACGGCCGCGGCGAGTTCGCGCTGGAGCAGCATGGGCGGTTCTACCTCGGCAAGCCGAAGACCAAGGAGTCCCGCCGGCGGATCACCCTGGCGCCGCTGGTCGTGGAGTCGCTCCGGCGGGCCGTTGCCGGGCGGGGGCCGGACGACCTCGTCTTCGGGGCGCCCCGGGGAGGCCGGCTCGACCAGGGCAACTGGTACGAGAGCCGCTGGCAGCGGGCGATCAAGGCCGCGCAGGAGAAGGGGTTGGCTAAGTCGCCGCGATTCCACGATTATGCCGACCTTCGCGTTGTGCCGACCTCGGCTGCAAACCGCCTGCCGTGTCTGGTGAATTGACTTGTGGGGTCGGCATATTCAGAGGTTCTCCAGGAAGGCGAGGAGCGTGTCCGGGGGCTGGTAGCGGCCGGGCTTGGCGGTCAGCGGTGCGGTGCGGTCGATGGCCCGCTGCTTGTGTGTCATGTCGGCGTGCAGGTAGATCGATGTGGTGGACACCTGCTCGTGGCCGAGCCAGAGCGCGATGACGGTGATGTCGTTACCAGCGAGGAGAAGACGCATGGCGGCTGTGTGCCGCATGGTGTGCATGGTGACCGTTTTGGTGTGCAGGGACGGGCAGGTCTTCGCGGCGACGTGCAGGTGCCGGCGGAGACGGCGTTCGACCGCGTCCCGGCTGAGATGCTTGCCAGTGGTGGTGGGAAACAGCGGCTGGTCAGGATCGCCGCTGAGCTCCGCGAGCCACGGCTTCAGGACCGCCCTCGTCGAGGGGATGAGCGGCGTCCGTCGTTCTTTCCGGCCCTTGCCGACGGTGTGCACGTTGGCGCCGGCGGTCAGGCTGACGTCGGCGCGGGTGAGGTAGGTCAGTTCGGAGATCCGCAGCCCGGTCTGCAGGGTGAGGGCGAACATCGCGTGGTCACGCCGTCCGGTCCACGTCGTGCGGTCGCAGGCGGCCAGCAGCGCGTCAGCTTCGGCGTCGGTGAGGTAGGTGACGAGATGACGCTGGGTGCGCTTCGGCGGGATCGCGAGCACGCGCTGGATGCATCCGGCGTGCTCGGGGTGCCGCAGAGCGAGGTAGCCGAACAGCGAGTGGATCGCCGCCAGCCGGTTGTTGCGGGTCGATGGGCTGTTGCCCCGGCCGTTTTCCAGGTGGTCTAGGAAGGCGCCGATCAGGGTTGCGTCCACGTCGTCGACCGCGAGGTTGCTGGGCGCGGTGCCGGTGCGCTGGGCAGCGAACGTCAGTAGCAGCCGGAAGGTGGTCCGGTAGGCGGCGATGGTGTTCGGGCTGGCGGCTCGCTGCTGGATCAGCCGCTCGGTGAAGTAGGCCTGCAGGGCAGGCGCGAGCGCGGCCATCAGCGGACCCCTGCCGGCATCTGCAGCCGTCCGGCCGCCAATTGCAACAGCTCGGGAACGGCGGACAGGTACCAGTAGGTGCCGGCCGGGCTGACGTGCCCGAGGTAGGTGGAGAGCACGGCCATGTTCTCATCGACGCCGACGCCTTGCTGCAGCCAGCGGATGAGGGTGTGAACGGCGAAGCTGTGTCTGAGGTCGTGAGCGCGCGGATGCACCGTCGCGGTGCGGATACCGGTCGCGGTGGTGAGCTGCCGCAGCGTCTTGTCGACCTCGCTTCGGTTGAGGCTGTTGCCGCGAGTGGACAGGAAGAACGCGTCAACACGCGGTCGCGGGCCGAGCTGGTCGCGCTGGCTGGCGTAGTGGTCCAGTGCTGCGGTCGCGGTCGGGTGCAGGGGCACGATCCGGGGTCGGTCGAACTTCGCGTGCCGGATCGTGATCACCGCGGTGTCGAAGTCGATGTCGTCGCGGCGCAGGCCGATCACCTCGCCCAGGCGCATTCCGGAGACGGCGAGCAAGCCAAACACCGTCTGGTAGGTCAGCCCGCGCAGCGGCGGGCGTAGCCGGCGCGCTGCCTCCAGCAGCCGTTCCACGTCTTCGGCAGACCACAGATACGGCGTTGGGCGATGCCGGTCGATCGGGAACACGCCGGTCGGCGGGACCTCCGTCGCCGGGTCGACGGTGTGCAGGAAGATAGCGAACTTGCGGGCGCAGCCCAGCCGCTGCGCCCAGTGTCGGGGCTGCGCCGTCGCCGACTGACGGGCCCAGTTGATCATCAGCCCGCTGGTGAGGCTGCCCGCGCCGGCCGCCTGGACGTGCCCGACCAGCTGCCGCAGCCATCTCTCTTCACGTTCCAGCCGGTAGCCCAGGGCGCGCCGCAGCCGCAGGTACTCATCGACCCGGTCCTCCAGTGGGCTACTCATCGCGGCACCCCCGTCGGCCATGGCGCGGCCAGCTGACGGAGCTGTTCGACATGGACTCGGGCGTAGCCCGCGGTGCTCTGCAGGCTGTGGTGACGCAGGACCTGACCGATCTGGATCAGCGGGACGCCAGCGGCGACCATCTGACAGGCCATGGTGTGCCGCAGCCGGTGCGCCCCCATCGGGGGCAGGCCCGCTCGCGCGCAGGCGCGACGCACTGTCGAAGACACCGTGGCGGCGGCGATCGGTTCGAACGGTGCCCGGGCGTGTAAGAACAGTTCGCGCCGGCGGCTGGCTGGGCGCCCCCGGTGCAGGTAGCCGGCGATCGCCGCTCCGACGTCGTTCGGCAACGGCAGCCGGTCGGCGCGGCCGCCCTTGCCGTGGATCACGACCTCGCCGGCCCGCCAGTCCAGGTCATCGAGTGTGACCGCGGCCAGCTCCCCGCGCCGCACGCCCAGCCGCAGCAGGCTGAGGATGATCGCGTAGTCGCGTCGTCCCACCGCGGTGCGCCGGTCGCAGCAGGCCAGCAGGGCGCGTGCCTGCGCCGGGCTGATCCCGTGGGGCAACGGCGAGCGGCGCCGGCCGGTCACCGCCAGCGCGGCACCAGACAGATCGGTGTCGAGCCGGCCGTCGAGGAAGCAGAACCGCAAGAAGGCGCGCAGCCCGGCCACGAAGTTCTGCGCCGCGCTGACCGAGTAGCCGCCGCCGGCCATGCTCAGCACCGCAGTAGTGACCTCGCTTGCCGTCACCCCGGCCAGCCGTGATCCGGGCAGGCCGTCGACGAACCGGCGGGCGTGCGCCGAATACCCGCGCACGGTGCCCGCCGTCAGGCCGCGTTCGCTGCACAGATACCGCTCGAACGAGCCCAGCAGCTGCTCTGTCGCCGACGGGGCGGCCAGTGCTGCGCAGCCATCCACCACACCCTGCGTGCGCAGCAGATCCAGCATGCACAGCAGGCCCGGACGCGACCACTGCGACCGGTTCCGGCCGCCGGCGCGCTGGACTGCGAGGAACTCCTCGACCCGGTCGCTATTCAGCTCACCGGCGGCCAGCCCGCTGCTGTCAAGCCAACGGCTCAGGCGCGCCACCTGACGCAGCTCGTTGACCGCCGTCCGCGGCGTGTATCCGCGGGAACGCAACTCCGCCCGGTAGGCGTCCCCGAACGGCTCCAACGGCCCGCGCAGCACCACGCCGCTGACCCTGCTCTTCGACCTGGCCATGACGATCCTCCTTCTCGACGAGAAGAAAGATCATGATCCCGACAGGCCCGCTTATGCCGACCTGCCGAGGCGATTCGCCGGGCACACCGGGCGGTTCGCAGCCGAGGTCGGCATAACGCGAAGGTCGGCATAATC